>CAYVMO010000020.1:0-52125 GCA_964452645.1 uncultured Ignavibacteriaceae bacterium | reverse complement strand
TCCTCAGAGGCTGTCTCATAAGTGGACATATTCTGGTTTGTAAATTAATTTCACAAGTTTGGTTCGGATGATATCATAGTTATGATGGAATTGCTCAACGATTCTACAACAAACAACAGAAATCGATAAAGATAATGATATCAAAGCCAATTTTAGACTTGTCGCTAACTTCAAATCCCGTCGAAATGATGCCAACTTCCTGAGATTGTGAGCGATGCACATTAACAGGAATTCTCCTTTTACTTTTTTTAAGCTCCGCAGTCCGAAGCGGACAAACCCAAGATTAAATTTCAGATTTCCAAACACCGGTTCCACCATACTCTTACGCTGACGATAAATCCATCGACCTGTGACCGTTTCAAGTTTTTTTCTCATCCGCCGTTCATAAGTATAGTTCTCTGATATTTGAAGTTCGCGAACTCGCCTTTTGGTACATTGTGAACGTAACTTACAGCGACCGCAACTGGATGCCGAGCCACTATATATCCGGCTGCTTATCCCTTTGCGTTGACGACTACGGCGGTAATGCAAATGCCGGCCCTCAGGACAACGATAGCGGTCAGTCTTGTCATCATACACAAAAGCATCACGGTAAAAACGATCGTCCGGAACACGCCCGATTTTCGTTACCGGAAGATAGAGATCAATGCCCTCAGAGTCCGCATACTTGAGATTGTTGCCTGAATAATAACCGCCATCGGCGGTGACCTTATCAATCTCACATGGTATGTTCTCTTTGCTCTGCTCAATCATGGGTCGAAACTGAACCGAATCATCAGAATTGTTGCTCACATCGGCAGCGACTATTATCTGATTCCGATCAACCACTATCTGAGAATTGTAACAGGGACGTTTGCCACCATCGGAAGTCTTCATAAAACGGGCGTCCGGATCGGTTACTTTTATCCCGGAAACCGGCTCAGATATAGTACCGGTTGTATCTTCGTCCGATTCCGAGGACTCATCACAATTATCAGCCGCAACATCATCCCGCAGCCGTCTCCGAAAATGGGACGCCAATTCGTCCCGTGTTCGTTTCCGAAAGGTTCGACTTCGTGATGACGACGCTCTGATTTTGGTCCCGTCAACGGCCAGAAATGAAGTGTCAAGCAACCCGGAATCATGACACATGAGAACCATCTGTGCAAAATAATCACTGAGAAAATCAAGATTGTCCTTACGAAAACGATTGAGGGTCCTAAAATCAGGACGCAGGGAGCCGCAAAAATAACGGTAACGAATATCATACCGAACATGTTTGGCAAGGTCTCGACAGGAACACACGCCGTCACAATAACCGTAAAACAATAGCTTAAGCTGCATTGAAGGGTCATAAAAGGAACGTCCCGCCTCGCTGTAGCGAGCATATAAAGCTCCCAAATCAAGACCGTTTACGACATCGTCTATCATGCCTAATAAAGGCTCTTCTTTGGCTATATCGGCTCGACAGAAAAACTCCATCTGGTTTGGATCATCAGGTTTTTGGATCATCGCCTAAATCCTCAGCAAGATATCTTTTGATCTAATATCTACAACTTATTCAATAAACCCTCAACTAAAACTTATGGGACAGCCTCCTCAGATCGACCGGGTTCCGGCGAGTCTGAGGACTCGCGCGGCACCTAACAAGATACTGTAAAGATATTCGAATAAGAGATTATTTATGAGAATAACTATATAAATAATCTCTACCTGAATTCGGAAATCTCGAGGGTGGAAATTTTATCGATTCCCGACACGGCCTCTTTGATGTCTTTTTGCCAATCGCCGGTGCTTGGAGTGGGGGCGTTTCTGATAATTTTTACATGACCGCTGGCGGAATCGCACCGAACCGATAGGTCCATCTCGCGCGTGACCGGTGAGCGCACCAGGTAGGCCTCTACCAATGCCTTCAGATGTGCAGTATGGATTTCTTTCATAATGCCGCCGTGCATTCGAAATTCCGGCCGCCGGACGACCAGCGCAACCAGCTCGGTCATGGCATCGAGATTCAGGTTGGACATATTCAAAATCATATCGTATGTGGTCGGTTCGTCGAAATCCTCACCATGCAGGAATTTCGCCCAGCGTATGCGCTGCGAATCGACGAGTCGGATATGTTCGGCCGCCTTCTCGTAAGTTATTCCGGCCTCGTCCATCAACGTTCTTGCCCGATAATCAAAAGGGGCGATGACTTTTAATTTCAATATATGCGGGACATCGGTCAGAAGGAAATGAGTCTGTAAACCGTGATAGATAACATTGCCCTCGGAGACAAAATCCAGCAAAGCGGCTTTGAAGATGGTCAGATAATTATGTATCTGCGCCGCCTGCGGATCCCATGAATGAGGCGGTTTAGTCTCCATGATTCTTGTCGCCGCCTGCAGGAATTCATCGATACCATACTTTTTGCCGTGCTCAATAATATCTTCGCGCGACATCGCCCGGCAATTGAGTTCCCGTGCGAGGCTGGCGGTCAGTTTTTGCGAGGCGCTGAGCGAGCCACGTGTTATAGTAATAATAGGCATAATTATTTAACGTCCTTAAATTTCAAAATTAGATTCCATACAAGTCAAATATCGCACTCGACATTAATATCTCCATTAGAAAATACAAATAGAGTAGATTTAATGCAAATTGATTTTTTTCAGTCGCGTGATAAAATCGAAAAATGATAGGTTATTTTACGGTGCGCCCGATGCTGCGAGCATAGGTCAGGGCCAGAGTGCGATAGACCATATGGGCGAATTTGGAATACGGCAGATAAAACAAAAGGAAAAAGACCAAAACCAAATGTATAAAATAGCTGGCATAGGCCAGAAATCCGATATGGGCGAGACGGAACAGCCATGACATCAATCCGGTCAAACCGGTGAAAAAAATAATATACAGGAAAAGATAATCGGAATAGCCGCCGGAGCCAACGTCCTCACTGTTTTTCCAATAGCGAAAGAGCATCATCAGGCCACCGATTATTATTGCGATTCCGCCGATGGCTCCGAAAATCTTGATTACGGACGGAAACTCGACCGGCGGCCAGGGCAGAATATGAATTTGATAAATGCCCCAGGCGGTCAAATAGTGCGGGACAAATATTAATATAAAAACCAGGCCGGTAGCGATAAATGAAAAACCGAAACCGGCAAATACTAAAATATGACTGGTGGCACGGGGCTTGTTTATATCACATTTATAAAAAGTCGAATGCGTGAAGATATCCCAAAAAGTCCTGAAAAACGCCGGGATAAATGACATTTTATTTTCCATTCCGGATGATTTCAGGAGTTTCCAGAATCTCAAATAGCCGAATAAAGCGATTATATATACAAAAGCAAGACCGAATACGAATAAAGCGTCGACCGTTTGATGCGGAACAAAAAAATCAAAATCGGTGATTGCACTTGTCATAAATAAAAAGCCGCCCGAATCCTGCGGCGCGGTAAAGGCGATACAGGCAATCATAATCAACATCGGAACAAGCAGCAAAAGCGGCAGGGCCTTAGGATTGGCCAGCGCTTTACCCATAAACGACGGGACGGCGAAATTCTTGTAAATATAGTTGCGGATTGCGGCCAGGACATCGCCCGGTTTGGCGCCTCGGGGACAATAAGTGGAGCAATCGTTACATTGATAGCATAGCCAGACATCGGGATCGCGCAATAATCCGTCGGTCCAGCCCCATTGCGCCATTATCATTTCCTTGCGCGGAAACGGTCTTTCATCGGGAGACAGATTGCAATTGACTGAACAGGAGGCACATTGCAGGCATCTTTTCGGATTTCCCTCGGTGGTTCGTCTGATTTCCCGGATAAGCTCCAGGTCGGGTTCAAGCAAACGAGGTTCAGCCATTTTCGTATATCCCCTTCTAACGGCGAATTAATTTCATCAAATTGTCTTCAATCGGCGCCTATTTTTGAAAGAAAAATATCGTCGACCGGCGAGAGTGTCAAGATATTTTTGTTATCTTTTTCACAAAGTGTAAATATATATTGCTGATATGTCAGGGTTAACCAGGTTCTATCGAATGGGGATAATTTGTTTATAAATGGCCAATAAATGAATTCCAAACCACATGAAATGCGGAAAATTAAGCCGCCGGCGGATCGATTTATCGACAATATAGACCCCGGTTGAAAAAGCCCGAACAACAAAGGTCGTTTAAATCCATAAATCAACCATGTAAGCAAATGGTATCCTTATGATTAACTCTGTCTCGTCTCTATTCTGGCGGGTGATTGGGGGCAAGTCAATTGAAAATACAAGACTAATTTTGTCATATATTATACTTTTTTGCCCATAATTAAGGCGCCACAGCCTTAATCCGCCTATAAAAAGGGGAGATATTTTTCAAAAAATTTTAAAAAAAATCGATTTGCCCTCTTGACAAAGCTTGTGAAAAAAGTTACATTCTTTGCGATTTATTATAACGATGTAGTTTGTGAAAAAAGTCACAAACATGACGATAAAAAGATGGAATGAGAAATAAAACCCAAATTAAAACAGGATATAAAAAGAGATGTCAAATTTGATTTCACCGCACGGCAGCGACAAGCTGAAGATTCTGCTTCTTGAAGGAAAGGAGCGGGACAAAGAATTGAAGAAAGCCGAAACGTTGCCCAAAGTGGTAATGACGACGCGTGAAACCGGCGATCTGATCATGCTGGGTATCGGTGGTTTTACTCCGCTTGAAGGGTTCATGAACAAAACCGATTGGGAAGGTGTGTGCAAAGACATGAAGATGGCCGATGGCGTCTTCTGGCCGATTCCGGTAACTCTTTCGCATGATTCCAAGTTCAAACCCGGGACCGAAATCTGTCTGGTCTCCGGCGAAACGAACGAAATCATGGGAACTTTGAAAGTAGAAGAGTCCTACCAGATTGACAAAGAATTCGAATGTAAGCACGTCTATAGCACCACCGATACCAATCATCCGGGTGTTCAAATGGTTATGGCGCAGAAAGACTGGAACATTGCCGGTCCGGTGAAGGTTCTCTCCGAAAGCTACTTCCCTGAAGAATTCAAGGGTATTTATCAGCGTCCGGCCGAAAGTCGCAAGGTTTTTGAGGATCGCGGCTGGAAAACAATCGCCGCTCTGCAGCTTCGTAACCCGATGCACCGTTCACATGAGTATCTGGCCAAAATCGCTATTGAAGTCAGCGACGGCTTGTATATTCATCAGTTGGTCGGCAAACTTAAACCGGGCGATATACCGGCCGATGTTCGTGTCAACTGCATCAACACGCTGGTCGAAAATTACTTCGATAAGGACCGTGTTCTCACCGGTGGTTATCCTCTGGATATGCGTTATGCCGGTCCGCGCGAAGGCCTGCTTCACGCCGTTTTCCGCCAGAACTTCGGCTGCACGCATATGATTATCGGCCGTGATCACGCTGGTGTCGGCGATTATTATGGCCCGTTCGACGCCCAGGAAATATTCTTTAAGCTGTGGGATGGGGCGCTGAAATGCAAAATGCTTCCGATTGACTGGACGTTCTGGTGCTACAAGTGCGGCGGCATGGCTTCGATGAAGACCTGCCCGCACGGTAAAGAAGATCGACTGTTTCTCTCCGGAACAGCGCTGCGTAAAGCTCTTTCCGAGGAAGGCGATGTTCCGGCCGAATTCAGCCGACCGGAGGTGTTGGCTATTCTGCGGGAATATTACAGCAGCTTGAAAGAGGAAGATAAAGTTGAAGTTAAGTTGCACGGTCATGCGACCGGCGACGCAAAAAAGTAATAATCTAAGAAAGGTCTATACATTTAACAAAGGATTAGGAGGTAATTAATGCCAAGTTATGTGATTCCTGACAAGTGCGATGGCTGCAAAGCTCTTGACAAAACCGCTTGCCAGTACATCTGTCCTAACGATCTAATGGTGCTTAATAAGGACATCATGAAGGCTTATAATCAATCCCCGGAGATGTGCTGGGAATGCTACAGCTGCGTCAAGATTTGCCCGACGCAGGCGATTGAAGTCCGCGGCTATGCTGATTTCTGTCCCCTGGGTGCGTCGGTTACGCCGATGCGCAGTACCGACAGCATTATGTGGACGGTCAAGTTCAGAAATGGAATGCTGAAAAGGTTCAAGTTCCCGATTCGGACCACTCCGGAAGGCCAGGCTGTTCCCGACGGTGGTTATGAAACGAAATCGAATGACCTGAAAAGCCCGTACCTGTTCACCGAGCCAGCCTCAACCGGCATGGCCGATCTTCCACCAGTAAAGTAAGAAAGGAATAGTATCGATATGCCTAATTTCGAAACTGTTGAAGTCAAAACTGATGTTTTGATACTCGGTGGCGGTATGTCCGCCTGTGGAGCGGCCGTTGAGGCTGCTTACTGGGCAAAGAAGAATAACCTGAAGGTTACTCTGGTTGACAAAGCTGCCATGGATCGTTCCGGCGCTGTCGCGATGGGTCTTTCGGCCATCAACCAGTACGTTGGTGTCAAAGATGGTCAGAACAGCGTTGAAGATTACGTCGAGTATGTCAGAAACGACTTGATGGGTATCACCCGTGAGGATCTGGTTGCCAATATCGCTCGTCACGTCGATTCGACCGTGCATCTATACGAGAAATGGGGACTCCCTATCTGGAGAGATGCCGAAGGTAACTACGTACACGAGGGTCGCTGGCAGTTGATGATCAACGGCGAATCCTACAAAATCGTCGTGGCCGAAGCCGCCAAGAATGCGCTCGGCATGGATAACATTTATGAAAGAGTTTTCGTAACCGAGCCGCTGGTCAAAGACGGTCGCTGTGTTGGTGCGGTCGGTTTCTCCGTCCGTGAGAACAAGTTCTACGTCTTCAAGGCCAAAGCGGTTGTCGCCGCCATGGGTGGCGCCGTTCACGTTTTCAAACCGCGTTCGTCCGGTGAGGGTCTCGGCCGCTCCTGGTATCCGCCGTTTAACTCCGGCGCCAGTGCCTATTTCACGCTGAAAGCCGGCGCTGAGATGACCTGCCAGGAAGTTCGCTTCATTCCGGTCCGCTTTAAAGACGCTTACGGTCCGGTTGGCGCCTGGTTCCTTCTGTTCAAGTCGCGCGCCACGAACGGCCGCGGCGAAGACTATATGCAAACTCGCCGCGATGAACTGGAAAAGTGGAAACCGTACGGTACCGTCAAGCCGGTTCCGGCCAATCTTCGCAACTGGTTAATGATGCTGGATGTTATGGAAGGTAAGGGCCCCATCTACATGAGGACCGAAGAAGCTATCGAGAAGCTTTCCTCGCAAGTCCCGGATGAAAAAGAGCGCAAGAAAAAACTTAAAGAACTCGAATCCGAGGCCTGGGAAGACTTCCTTGATATGACCATTTCGCAGGCTATTCTCTGGGCTGCCACCAATACCGCTCCGGAAGAGAAACCTTCGGAAATCGCCGCCTGCGAACCGTACTTTATCGGTTCCCACTCCGGCGCTTCCGGTGCCTGGGTGAGCGGTCCCGAAGATCTCGCGCCCAAGGAATATTTCTGGGGTTATGCCAACATGACAACGGTCGAAGGTTTGTTTGCTTCCGGTGACGCTTCCGGCGCTTCCAGCCACAAGTTCTCCTCCGGTTCCCACGCTGAAGGTCGTATCGCCGCCAAGAGTGCCTGTGCCTACGCGGTCGATCATCCCGACGAGATTACAATCGACAATGCCAAAATCGAAGAATTGAAAAAGCGTATTCTTCTTCCTCTGGACCTGTTTGAACAGCATAAGGGCAGCTCTTCCGATCCAGAAATTAATCCCAACTATATGAAGCCGAAGATGTTCATGTTCCGTCTACAGAAGATTATGGATGAATATGCCGGTGGCGTTTCGACTCAGTTTACGACCAGCAAAGAGCTTCTTGAGAAAGGTCTCGAACTATTGGCCTTCCTGAAAGAAGACTCCGAGAAACTGGCTGCTGCCAACCTGCACGAACTGATGCGCTGCTGGGAGAATATTCACCGTATGTGGCAGGCGGAAGCCCATGTCCGCACGATTCTTTTCCGCGAAGAGACTCGCTGGCCCGGATATTACTTCCGCGCCGACCTGCCGTCGATGAAAGCCGACTGGAAGGTCTTCGCCAACTGCAAGTGGGATCGTGAATCCGGAAATTGGGAGATGATGAAGAGAGATATCATTCCCATTTACTAATCTTTGAGTGCGTTGATTAGTTAATAAAAGTCCTCCGGATGCTATGTGTTCGGAGGACTTTGACTTTGAGAGGGGACGTAGCGGACGAAAGGGAACAATGAGACCGGTTTATAAAAATGGATTCTACTATGACCGAGGATAAAACATTATGCCCGTACTGCGGGAAAAAGATGTCTTTGTGGCAGCCTCCGATTGAGGCCAACTGGGGTGAGCACCCCCATTATGTTTGCTTCAATGATGACTGCCCCTATTATGTTAAGGGATGGGACTGGATGAAAAGCCAGTACGATCAAAAAGTGTCATATCGTCATCGCTATGATCCCAAGACCGGTCTGTCCGGACCGCTGCCGGTCTGGTCGGCCAACGCCCTTAGAAATCGAATTGTCGAAGATTCCGAAACAGATGACACCGCGGAGAACAAATGAATAACGAAATCGAAAAGCTCAAAGAAGAAATCCTCAAAGATTATCCCCGTATGACCCTTGACAGCCATTTCAATTTCAAATGTCACCCGGGTGTCCCCTGTTTTAATGAATGCTGCGGTGACGTAAATATTTTTCTCACTCCTTATGATATCATACGTCTGAAAAAAAATCTGGGTATCACCTCGACCGAATTCCTGAAAAAATACACTTTCTCGCCATTCGATGAAAATCTTAAATATCCGGTTATCCTCCTCAAGATGAATGACGATGAGAAAAAAACGTGCCCCTTCGTCAGCAAGGACGGCTGTACGGTTTATCCCGATCGGCCCTGGGCCTGCCGTATGTATCCACTGGGTCTGGCTTTCCCGAAAGAAGGCAGTGACCAGCTGGATAAGGAATTTTATTTTCTGTTAAGAGAATCTATCTGTAAGGGATTTGAGGAAAAGAAAGAACGGACGGTACGCGAATGGATTAAATCTGAGGGTATTGAAGAGTACAATAAAATGGGCGAGGATTTTAAGGAGCTTACGCTGCATAAATTTTTCTCTGACAAAGGCAATCTGACACCGCCGAAAATCGAAATGTTCTTTATGGCCTGCTATGACATTGATAAATTCCGTAGATTCCTTTTTAATAGCACATTCTTCCAGAAATTCGAAATCGACGAAGCGACGCAAAGCAGGATTAAAGAGGATGATGTTGAGCTGCTGAAGTTAGGCTATCGCTGGCTGCGATTCGCCCTCTTCGGCGAAAAAACCATCCCTGTCAGGGGCGAGGTTCTGGAGGCTAAAAAGGAAGAGTTGGCCAGAGTAAAAGAAAAAGGGACAAAATCGTAAACGATTGGTTTACCGAAAATTTTTCAGGTTTTTTACGTCTCTTGACTTCATCCATTTATTGATATTTCGAACTACGCTTCCGATAAAAGGGCGCAGACGAAATCCGCCCGCGCACGCGTATATTCCGGTACGATATTATCAGGCCCTAGCTGTCGAAACGCCCGAATTACTGGCACTCCAGTCTTTTTCAATCGCTATCGGCAATTGCCGGATGTGCTTGGTGGAGGCGTGCTTCGACTGAAAATCCCGAAAAACTCTTCTGACCTGATCTTCGCTGAGACTCAATTCTTTGGCCGCCGTCGCCGGATCGACCTTGTACTCCCAGGCATAAAGGAGCGGATCCAGAATGTCGAATGACAGGCAAAAATAGAAATCTTTATCCGATACCGGCAGGCTGAAGGTATCGGGGCTCGGCGTTCGCTCCATAATTTCCCCGGGGACGTTTAAATATTCACCAAGCTGGTAGATGTTGGTTTTATATAGATGCGAAATACATTCAACATCGGTGCCGCCATCACCGTACTTGCAGTAATCGCCCAGCAGAAACTCTGTCTTATTGGTGGTACCGGCCACCAGATAATTATTCTGCTCGCCCCAAAAATAAAGAGCAATCATCCGCGACCTGATTTTCACGTTGGCCGCCGCCGTAATACTCAGCAACTGCTTTTTCGATAATCTTTTTTCCCGAACATTGCCTTTGCCGTCATCGACACGAAGCGTGTAAAAGTTGAAACGGTCGGCATCGAGGAGATTCTGCGGGAGATAAATATTGAATTTGTACCCTTCGTCGTAATCGGGGAAGATAGTTTTAATAATGGCATCTCGATTTTTATAAGCATCGAAACTGGCAACCGATTCGGTAAGCTCGACGGTTTTGTGTTCGATACCGAGTTTGTCTATAATAAGTCTGGCGTAATCGGCCGAGATAGGATTGGATTCTTTTTCGGGAAGAATCAAACCGAGGACATTTTCCTTGCCGACGGCGGCGACCGATAGCGAGGCGACGACAGCCGAGTCAATCCCGCCGCTGACGCCGACGATAATACCGTCCCTCTTGGGGACGCTTTTGACTTCCGCCCTAAGAAAATCCGGGACGATATCGGCTTCGTATTTCGGATCAATCTTAACGACGTCTCTGGAGAATTTCATCTTTTTCTCCTTCCTTATTGAATAATATTTTGCTTCTAATTCTTCAGGGCTAATTTATTTACCTTACCCGATTTGTGTTTCGGTAAAGACTCCATAAATTCTATTATTTTGGGGACTTTATGTTCGGCCAGTTGGGCGCGACAGAATGTCTGTATTTCTCGAGCATCAGCCGTCCGCCCCTCTTTCAAAACAATAATGGCCTTGACCGCCTCACCCAGGATGTTATCCTCGACACCAAAAACGGCTGTCTCCAGAATTTTGTCATTTTCAAGAATTCGTTCTTCCACTTCTTTGGCACTGACACGATTGCCGCCGGTTTTTATTATTTCTTTCTTGCGGCCGGTTATGAAATAATAGCCTTCATCATCCATTTTGGCCAGGTCACCGGTGTACAACCAGCCGTCTTTCAAAATCTGGCGTGTATCATCAGGTTGATTCCAGTACCCAAGCATGACATTGTCGCCCGTTGTAATCAACTCGCCCGATATACCGACAGCGGTATCGGCGCCGTTTTCATCGACGATTTTTATCTTGATACCTCGCAGGGGAATTCCGATAGAACCGACTTTTCCCGCAAGTCGTTCCGGCGGCAGATAAGATATGCGCGGGGCCGCCTCGGTCTGGCCGTACATGATATAGATTTCCTTTTCGGGAAAGGCATTCATCAATTTTCTGATAATCTCCGGCGCCATGGCACCGCCGGCCTGCGTGAAATATCTTAAATGCTTCAATTTTCTTGAGGGCATGCTCGAATTGTTCAGAAGAATGATAAAATTCGAGGGCACCCCGGAAAATCCGGTGACCTGTTCTTTTTCCATTGTGTCGAGGATGACTTCGGGATACAAAAAACGATTATCGATAACCAGCGTCCCGCCGACCGGAATATGTGTCAGAAGAAGAGAGTTGCCGTAAATATAATAAAAGGGAAGAATGACAATGATACTGTCGTCTTTGGTCAGCTTGAGATAATCGACAGTGGCAATCGTGTTGGATATCAAATTCCGGTGCGACAGCATAACGCCTTTCGATTCGCCGGTGCTGCCGGAAGTATAAAAAATCGCCGCCAGTTCATCTGATGATTCCGGAATTTTCTCATATAATTTTTCAAGGTCGAATTTATTCATCGAATAAGCAATACGCGGGTGGGAATCGTCAGTCGGGACAGAAGGATTTCGTAAAATGTCGTCGATTTTTTTAATTTGAATATTCGGATTTTCCAGATTGAAATCTTTGTCGGAAATTATATGTTTCAGGGGTGAATCGGCGTCGACAATTTTGTCTAAGAACCGAGCATATTTCGAATGAAAACATAGCAGTTGGGCTTTACAATCGAAGATGATAAATTTGATTTTATTCGGCTTCAAAGATGTATCAAGCGGAACCGCCACATGACCGGCCTTAAAAATCGCGAAGAACAGAATAACGTACTCAATCGAATTTTCGTACATCAGAGCGATACGGGAACCACGTTCAAGATTCAAATTTTTTATGTACTCCGCAATGATATTGGTTCTATCCAGCAATTGCCGGTAATCGATTTCGCGATCCAGATGCTTGATCGCTTTATTATCCGGAAAAAGCCGAGCGCCGATAGCCAGTAAATCAAAAATTTTCATGTGATAAAGTATGCCGATTCGGAAATAAAAGGCGGACGACCGGTGAAATCGACCGGGCATCGAATTGACCGAAAATCAGCCTGTTTTCCCCTGAATAAAATTCACGAGTCTATCGATCGAATCGAGATTATCCGGCGTCAACTCATTATCCTCGACCGTAATCCCGAATTCTTCTTCGAGATACGAAGTCAGTTCCAGGACGCCGGTCGAATCGATAATCTCCTTCTCCATAAATGAATCGGAATCGCTGACGGATTCGACGTCACTTCCGATAAGAAAAGTTTCAGTGATAAAATCCTTAAGTTTTTTACGCATATCGGTTTGTCTTACGGTAGCCATTGTACTCCTCTATATTCATTATTTAATATTTTATACAGATTAAGGATTTATTTCAAATTTTCGCTTTTTCAATTATTCACCGTATTATCACAAAGATTCGATTTCGAGCGGAGGCATCCGCAGATACTCGGTTGCCTTAACTTTCCTCTCAATATTCGCATATCCTCTTTGGACCTGTTCCACCGAAAGATTTAAGACTTCAGCCGCCTTTGCGGGCGGGATATTATGCTCCAGAGCATACCAGAGCATATCCATATTATAAAAATCAAGTCCGAAAAAGAACTCTTCCTGGGTTACTTCGGCGCTGTAGGTATCGGTCGTGGGCACTCTATTTATGATTTCATCCGGGATGCCCAGATACTCGGCCAACTGATAGACCTGGATTTTGTACAGATGTGCGATCGGCTTCAGATCGGTCCCACCGTCGCCGTATTTGACAAAAAATCCCTGCATATGTTCATCCTTATTGCCCGTTCCGGCCACCGCCCAGTTTCTCTTTTCGGCCTGATAATAAAGAGTAGTCATCCGTAATCTCTGTTTCAGATTTGACGCCGCCACGACCTGCAAATAGGCTCCCAACGGCATTCTTTTCGATTGCGACTTACCGTCCTTCTCAATCGTAAGCGTAAAAACATTATACGTATTTTTCTCCAGGATGTTGGTCGGCATGGTAATCTTACAGGCATAAGTATCATTATATTCCGGGAAAACCTGCTTAATGGCATCGTCCCGTCGCCGATAGCATCCCATACCGGCCAGCCCCGCGGAGATACTTTCGACGACCGTCTCGAAGCCGAATTTTTTAGCCAGCTTTTCGGCCAACTCTTTACTTTCACCAGCCGAATCTTTCTCCGGCATCATTACGCCCAAAACCTTTTTGGGTCCAAGCGCCTTAGCACACAGCGCCGCGACGACCGAGGAATCTATTCCACCGGAAATTCCAACCACGGCGCCGCTTTTTTTCAATACGCCGCGGGCTTGCCGAAGAATGGTCTCAAAGAGCTTGCCGGCAACCGCCGGGGCGTCTATACGGAGAATGTCTTTATTAAATTCCAATTATTTTCCCTTTTTAATATGTGCCTATTTCGTCTGACTCTTTATCAAATATTTTTACGTCCCATTTCGATTTTTTTTTAAACTCCCAAACCCTTTTTTCTATTCATACGAAACGAAAGACAAATAGTCAATCCATAAACGGGGCATAGTTAAGATTATCGGAATAATCAGGTAAGTTCTTAATAGATAGTAAATTGACCCGAAATACGCAATTATTGAGAATTCGGTGCAATGAGATTCTCGTCAGAATTTTATACCTCGACCGAAAATTGTACGAATCATTTCTTTTAGAAATCCCGATCCCATACCGAGATGAATGGCCAAATAAATCAGCGGCAGGATCGGCAGGAAACTCACCCCGTTCCATAGCGAGACAATCAAACTTGATAGCAGTATCCCGGCAGCATATAAACAAAGAATTAAAAGAGACGAATAAAGCAGTTTATTTACGAAAAGCGCTAATAGTATCAAAAGCGGTATTCCGATGGCAATCAATGGCGGTATCAGGGTGCCGAGTGACAGCGAACCCGGATGTTTGCGGGCAAGACGAAAGCGCCCGGTTCCGTACCGAGACATCTGGGCGAATAATGCCGACAGCGACTCGCGGGGATAATAAAAGACCGCCAGCTTCATCGAAGTAAATGACTTATAGCCGTTTTCGGCGGCACGAAAATTAAAATCGACGTCCTCACAGGCATCAAAGCGCTCATCAAAACCACCCAGCTTTTCGAAGACTTCCTTTTTATAGGTCGCGCCGGAGCTGGTCGGATCTACATATTTATCCTCGTCGGTGTAAATCGTCGAATCAAGCCCATGGCCGATAGGTGATTTGCGCGCCAGCGAGACTGCCCTCTGAAAATAACTGTTTTCGGGAGTGTCGAGGAATTGAGGGCGGCTTAAAATCGAAACTTCCTTTTCGGCCATAAGCTTAACGATATTTTGCAGAAGCATGCGATTGTCAATATAAGTGTGACCATCAATATATGTAATAATTTCGCCGGTTGCATTCTCGGCGCCGATATTTCGTCCAGCCGAGGAGTATCCCCGTGGATTGTGAATTATTTTGATTCTACGGTCATTGGCCGCCAGTTCGGCAATAATTTCATCGGTGCGGTCACGGGAATCACCAGCCACGATTACAATCTCCAGCTTGTCCCCGGGATAATCCTGCATTTGCACGTATTTTATTGTCGAGGCAATAAACTTTTCTTCGTTCTTTATGGGGATAATAACTGATATTTTCGGTAAATTGTCCGAATTCAATTAATTTTTGCCTTTCCCCCGCCCGCAGCAGGTTTGAAAATTAAATCCCAAAAAAGCCACTGATACAGGCTAAAGTCAATAGAAAATTAGAAAGACACAAAAGTATAATCATCCTTGTAATGTCTCCGGAAATAGGGATATGCTGAAAAAGCATTTGAAAAAGCGGCTTGTTTTTTGTAAGATTAAAAATACGATATAGAAAGTTAAAGACATTGATTAAGGACAAAATAAAAGAATTCCGGGAAGAAAGAGAGCGGCTTAATCAACTGGTGATGGAATATGCCGGTGTCAATACGAAGCGCTTTCACAATATCGACCGGCAGGTTTATAAAGACGGAGCCCTGAAAGCGAAAACCAAGGAATTGATGGGCTTGGTGTCTTCGCTGGTTTTGAGATGTGATGACTGTATCATGTATCATCTGATTCGCTGTCGGGAAGAAAGTGTTTCCGATGAAGAGTTGGAGGAAACGCTGGCAATAGGCCTGATAGTCGGCGGCTCAATTACGATTCCACATATTCGGCGAGTCTGGGACGCCTGGGATAATATGAAACAGAATGATAATTTCCCGAAGGGTAAAAAATAAATATGGATAAAGAAAAAATGTTCGACACATTGGTCCGAAAGGTCGGGGCGATGTTAAGAAGCGAGCAGTCAAATCGATCGAAACTTGAGATGATTTGCAGGCTATTGAAGCATAATATTCCGGGATACGATTGGGTCGGTTTTTATCTGGTCGATCCTGATAGAAATAAAGAATTAATCCTGGGGCCATTTGTCGGAACGCAGACGGAACATGTCCGGATTCCGTTCGGGCGAGGGGTTTGCGGCCGGGCGGCCGATTTAAAAAAAGCAGTCCTGGTTTCCGATGTCTCGCTGGAGAATGATTATCTATCATGCAGCCCGAATGTAAAATCGGAAATAGTCATACCCATTTTCAAAGGTGAGCGTCTGGTCGGGGAGCTCGATATCGATTCTCACGAAAGCTCGGCATTTACCGAAAAAGATGAGTTGTTTCTGGAAAAAATCTGTGAGTACGCCTCGGAACTAATCTGATTTCTGCATATAGAATCGATTTATTTGTATCCGGCATAAATTTACTTGTTCGGTAGTTTGGCTTCTTTCAAAGCAGGCGGCGGGGGCGGTTCCCATTTCCCTTCATATTTCGCCTTCTTCTTATCAATATTGGGAAGGTACTCTTTCAGGGCCTGTATCGTGACTGAATCTTCTTCGGGAGCCAGCTCAATATATTTATTGTACGCATCCAGGGCGTCATCATATTTTTTGGTCCATTCCATCGTGGCACCGAGGCTGAAATAAGCATCGGTGTAATTCGAATCCAATTCGATAATTCGCTTGAAATCCTTGATGGCCATGTTAAAATCGTCGTTATAATAATAGGCAATGGCCCTGTTATAGAGAGCATCGATAAAGTCCGGTGACAATTCGATCGCCCGAGTATAACTTCTGATGGCGAAATCGTAATTATTCTGGGCGCGATATGCCAAACCCATATTAAAATATGCCTCGGCATAATCCGGCTTCAATTCGATTGCCTTCTGGAAATCGGCAATGGCGAGGTCGAATTCACCCCTCATATAAAACATGGTTCCACGGTGGAAGTATGCTTTAACATAGCTCGAATCGATATTGATAGCCTGGCTATAATCGCTGGTAGCCAGTTTCTTTTCACCCAAATTCTCATAGGCCATACCCCGGCTGTAGTAAGTATCGGCGAAGTTGGGATCTAGGCCGGCCGATTGAGTAAAATCCTTAACCGCCTCCCGATATTTTCCCAGCATCCCGTAGGCGATGCCTCGTTGAAGGAAAACTTTCGGATTTTTCTGGTCGACGTTCAGCGCCAGAGTATATTCGTCGATGGCCTTCTGCGCTTGGCCGCCATAAAGGTATTCATTACCTTTTCCAATGTGGGCGTCAGCCGGATTTTCCTGGGAAAAACTCGTAATCGAAAATAAAAAAACTGATAGAAAAAGGAATAACAGAATTGCCCTGATTTTGGATATATGTTCGTTATTAAAGTCTTTGGCTCTGATTATCATAAACGGTCTCCCGAGTGCTATTTTTCGGTTATATTATCTCCCGGATAAATTATCGGTATAGTCATATCTGTTTGCAGTAATACTACTAATACTGATAAAACGGCGCAAGCGATTTGTTCCGGTATTTATTATATCCTAAATTGCGAAGTTCATCTGAATTAAAACGGGATAAATTTAATTAAATATCGCTCTCGCCGCTTTCGCCGTCCGTTCCACAAAAGTCTCAATCGGCTCGCTCAGTTTCCGGCCGGTGCCGACCTCGAAAAGGATATTGGTCATCTGCGAGGCCCTGTCAAAATACGACCTGAGTTCCGACCAGTCGATATTGCCATCAAACGGCGGCAGATGCTCATCCGATTGACCGTGATTATCCGATAGATGACAGGTTGTCATCCGGGAATAATATTTTTTTAGCAAATGAAACGGCTCACCGCTCATATTTTCATGCGAACTGTCGTAGCAAAATCCGAATTTCTCGGAGCCAAAAACTCTAAGGATTTGATCGCAAATCCATGAACCCTGAGAGGTTGGCATATTTTCAACTGCCACGGTGAGCGGCAGATGGCCAATCGATTGATCGAGCCGCTGCAGCGAATCAATAGCGCGTTCGAGACAGGCTTCCTTGCTGTCATAAAAATAATGATGGGGATGGATAATAACAATCGGGATTTTCAACTCGGCAGCATATTCTATATATCGAGCAGTCTTTTCAATGGCGATTTCCTTTTCATCGATATCCAATGCGGCGATATTATAGGGGGGATAAAACGGGGCATGAGCTGAATCTATCGACAGATTCAGACTTCGGGCCAAATCGAGGATTTCGTTCATTTTTTTTCTATCATAAAAATGAGTATGCTCAGCATTGGCACAAAGGGAAACAAAATCAAAATTGTTCTGCGAGAATATCTCGAATTGTCTTGAAATATCGACAGTGAAATCAACCGTTGTCGATATGCCGATTTTAAAAGCCTTTTTACTCACGGGACGGTCAAATTAATCAATTAAAGATAAGAAATTATACCGGAATAGATAGATAATTTATTTTTTTTCGGCTATGCGATGCGCCGCTCCGCCCAAAGGCTATTGAATTTCGTTATAAGTCGGCGTGGACAGATATCGCTCACCGGTGTCGCAAACGAATGTTATTGTCATTTTACCCGCGTTTTCTTCTCTGGCAGCAACTCTTAAAGCCGCAGCGACATTCGCTCCGGATGATATTCCGGCTAAGATGCCTTCTTCCCGCGCCAGGCGCCGGGTGGTATTTATTGCTTCGTCAGAAGGCATCTGAATAATTTCGTCGACGATTTCCAGATCAAGAACATCGGGTTTAAACCCGGCGCCGATTCCCTGAATCGGATGCGGGCCCTTCTGACCACCGGACAGGACAGGCGAGTCGGCCGGCTCCACGGC
This sequence comes from uncultured Ignavibacteriaceae bacterium, assembly GCA_964452645.1. Classification (GTDB taxonomy): domain Bacteria; phylum Zixibacteria; class MSB-5A5; order GN15; family PGXB01; genus CAYXTW01. The sequence goes on along the minus strand of CAYVMO010000020.1, from coordinate 33,881 downwards.
GATAAGTTTTATCGACGGTTTTTTCTCTTTGAGAAAGCCGCCGGCGCCGGTGATAGTCCCGCCGGTTCCGACTGCGGAGACGATAATATCGACTTTGCCATCGGTGTCGGCCCAAATCTCCGGACCGGTCGTCGTCCGATGGATATACGGATTGGCCGGATTTTTAAATTGCTGCGGCATAAATGAGTTCTCAGTCGACTCCAGAAGTTCCTCGGCCTTTTTAATCGCCCCGGGCATACCGTCCGGTCCGGGTGTCAAAATCAATTCCGCGCCCAGGGCCTTCAACAATCTTCGCCGCTCCACCGACATCGATTCCGGCATCGTTAAGATTAATTTGTAACCTCGGGCGGCGGCTATAAAAGCCAGGGCGATGCCGGTATTGCCGGAAGTCGGCTCGATTATCGTAGTATCCTTTTTAAGAACGCCCCGTTTTTCGGCATCGTTTATCATAGAAATGCCGATTCGATCTTTGATCGATGATAGCGGATTAAACGATTCAAGCTTGACTATAACTTGTCCCGGCAAACCGTTGGTCAAACGGTTTAGTTTGACCAGCGGAGTGCGACCGATCAGCCTGGTGATATCGTCAGCAATTCTGCTCATGGAAAAGACTCCTTTGGTTTGAGCGAATTACTCACCTCATATCTGATAACTCTCCTTACCGCCCAGCTTGGGAACCAGATCGGAAACCTTCAGCGATTGAAAGTGTTTGGTAATAAGTTTTTCGGCGTTTTTCCAAACAAAAGTCAAGGCATCCTGTTTTACGGTCCCGTTTTGCGAATAAAGAATACTCCCTTCAAATGCGGAGATAATATCTAAAACCGAAATTTGGGTCGGTTTTCTCGTCAGATAATATCCGCCTTTTTTGCCGCGCGTGGCTTCGACCAGGCGGGCACGGCGTAGCTGGGATAACAGCAATTCCAGGTACCGTACCGGAACATCCTGCGAGATCGCAATCTGCCTTGCCTGCAGCGGCCCCTTACCATAATTCGCAGCCAAAGATACAATGGCTCGTAATCCGTATTGTGCTTTTAATGAAATCATAATACCCCCTTTTCAATAAAAGGCACGCGAGTACGTCCTTTTACGGTATATTGCCGGACATAGCCCGATTTTAGCACTTCAGTTGCACAAATCATGTTGTCGTTCCTTTTGTTAAAATTATACGATTTACATATAGGAATTATAACAAATAAGGTGTTAATATCCAAAAATTTATTTTAAACTCGCCCACTCTGGAAAATGGCTCAGATCGATATTAAACACGAATCGTCCCAGAAAATAAATGGCCGCGGTCACAAGTATAACTCCGACAAGGTTTAAGAGTAGACCGGTACGGGCCAGACGGCCGACAGAGATTCTTCCCGAGCCGAATATTATGGCATTAGGAGGTGTCGCCACGGGCAGCATAAAAGCGCATGAAGCCGAAAGAGTTGCCGGTATCATCAGGAGAAGCGGATTAATTCGAATCGCTAGCGAAAGAGAGGCAAGAATCGGCAGGACCATTTGGGTTGTGGCGGTATTTGAGGTCAATTCGGTAAGGAAGGTCATCATCAGGCATATCGAAATCACTATTACCGGGGCCGGAAGGCCGCTGAATCCGGTTAGCTGTGTGCCCAGCCATTGCGAGAGCCCCGATTGGCCGAATCCTTCCGCCAGCGCAAAACCACCACCGAAGAGAATAACGATTCCCCAGGGCAATTTTACCGCCGTCCGCCAGTCCATTATCCATCCCCCCATAATTCTGCGGGCCGGTATCAGAAAAAGCAAAAGGGCGATGGTCACGGCGACGGTGCCGTCATCAATAAATGACGGTTCGGGCAGAATACGGGACCACCCCGGAATAGTAAAGCTTTCAATATTAATATCTTTTCTAAAGATCAGAAGAAAAGCCAGGGCAATGAAAGCGATCAGAACCGCCATTTCTTCAAAGCCGATCGAACCCAGTTTTTTATATTCATCTTTAAAAAGGTTTATATCGGCCTTCTCATTTTTGCCGCCGCGCACAAATATAAAAACCAGTATTCGCCATGCGACAATCAGGAATATGATCGAAAAAGGTAATCCGAAAGCGAGCCATGATGCAAAAGTTATCTCAGGAGCATTGGGGAAATTGATTTTCAGGATTTTGATAAAAACCAGATTAGGCGGTGTCCCGATGAGGGTGGCAATACCTCCTATCGATGCTGAATAGGCGATGCCTATCAATAGTCCGACAGAAAATTTTGATATTTTCACATCTTCGGAATCATTCTCCAGCCGGCTGATGACGGCGAGGGCAATCGGCACCATCATCATCGTGGTGGCAGTGTTGGAGATCCACATCGAAAGAAATGCCGTCGCGACCATAAAACCGAGGATTATTTTTTTTGGGCTGGTGCCGATGAGCATGATTATTTTTATCGCGATTCGCCTGTGCAGCTGCCATTTCTGCATGGCCAGAGCAATTATGAAACCGCCGATAAAAAGAAATATTACATTATTAAAATAAATCGGAGCGACATCTTTACCGGTCATTATTCCCATAATCGGGAAAAGGACGACCGGAATTAAAGCGGTAGCGGCAATCGGTATCGCCTCGGTAATCCACCAGACGGCCATGAGAATAGCGACGGCGGCCGTGCGAGTAACCAGCGGGTTTTCGGGATCAAAGTTACAAAATATTAAAATAACCAGAGCCAGAAGAGGACCCAATATCAAGCCAAGCAGTTGTATGTTGGAACCAGCTTTGATGTTATTGCGATCAGGCATAGTTATATTTGGAATAAAATCACAGCGAAATTACAAGACAAGTAAAAAAAAGATAATTTATTGCATTTTTGGCGGATGAAAATATACGCCAACCATATCAGAGCTGTTTGACTGCCTCCCGATACGAATGTAAATAGGCGACAAGATATAACGTCAGGCCGGAGATAAGCAGCCAGTAAAAATAAGGTTGCGGATTTTCGAGTCTTAATGTCGCGTCGGTATCGTACATAAACGAGAAAAGTATCATACCGGTCGCGATAATAGTCAAAAACCATGTAATCGCGGTCGGTTTGAAATGGTAACCCGTGTTGAACAGACCGGTAATCGAGAATCCGATGATTATCATTATTAAAGCCACCAAAGATGGTGCAATCACCGGGCCGATCCAGGGGACGGGTATGAGGAAGAGTACGTCCCAATCAAATAATGATGACGGCCAGCCGAGAGTGATTTTCAGGAAAATATAGTAGAAAATATCCCAGACGCCGAACAAAATCAAAAAATATCCGAATCGTTCCCAGAATCTTTTACCGCAAACAGCGGACACGGTAATCATCATTATTATGGTGGCCAGTTCGCGGAACAGCTCGATTCGGATCATGCGGTTATTGATAACTTTAAGCGGCAACGTGAATCCTTCGGGATAGTACAATTCTCTCAAGTATACGACGACGGCGGATTCGAAGTAGGCCATAGCGACGGCGAAGAGGGAGATGTATAGAAGCTTTTTGTTAAAATCGCTCATCATGTTTCTTCAGGTTGGTTCACGAAAATATATACCAACCACGATTTTTATTTTTTAGTCAAGATGTTCCTATGAAAGACGAATGTCAACAAACAAAAAAGGCGCCCGTGTGAGCGCCTTACACCCGGCAGATGTGGACATCTGCCGGGCACAATTAATCAATTGCGGCCTAAATCGATCCTTGATTCGAATCTTAATTGCCGGGGGGCTCTTCCTTTTCGACTTTTATTTTTATCTCCTTTTTTCCATCGGCATTCGTGGTTATATCGACGCTCTCCACATTTTCGCCCTCTTCGGCCAGCTTGGCTCTGACAGCCGCTTCTATTTCGGCATCGGTCATTCCCTCGATATTCAAATTGGCACAACTGACGCCGGCAGGCGTTTCAAAAGATATATTATCGGTGTCTCCGACATGTAGTTCTATCCTTTTAACATCACAGGTGGAATCGCCGGCGGCATTGACACCGCTATCATTGATATCCATGGTAATCTGTCTCTCACCGCCGCTGCTGGTAACGGTCACGGTCGGATTAGCGTAAACCGCCGATAATTTTTGTCTGATTTCGTCGGCGATTTGCTGGTCGGATTTGCCCTCGGTTTCCACCTCGATATGCAGCTTTTCCTTCACCTGTGCAAACAGCGAACCGGAAACCACACCGGTTATCGGTCTTACCTGCGGTTCGGCCTGAAAACCGGTCAAAGCCTTGAAGGCAATGGCAACCTCGCGCGCGGCGTGTTTGTCCGGTAAACCGCTGAAAAGGCAATTATCGCCGTCGAATTTGATTTCGACATTATCATAACCAAGTGCGGCCAGCGCTTTCGGAAGTTGCCCCGGTGTAATATTGATACCGCCCAGATTGGTGTATGCCAGATCATATCCGATGGTGGTGGTGTATGAAAACGGCACCAGCGTAATAAACAGAAAGACCAGTACCGCCAGCGATAATCCCGTCACCAGTCCCGACCTTCGGTTGATTTGACTTTTCATAATCGACATGATACTCTCCTTTTGCTTTTCGGCGGCCTTTCGGGCGATCCGGTTGCGGATATCCACGAATGGCGTCATCTCTATATTTTTTTCTTTTTCAGATTTTAAAGCGTTTTTTAAGATTTGAGCGCTTTCATAAGCCCGCGAACAGTCGGGGCAGGATTTAATATGCTCCCGCATCTCGCTATCCGGCGCGACCCAATTATTTATCCTTCGAATTACTTCTTTGCAGTGCATATTTTCCTCCGACACTTGTGTCTCCGACACTAACATCAGTTTTTATATCACCTTTGACCGAAGGGGCAGAAAGATACGATTCCAATTTTTCGCGCATCTTCCGCCGCGCCCTCCAGAGGCGAGCCTTGATAGTCCCTTCCGGCATTTTGAATATAGATACCAGTTCGCCAATCGGCCAGCCATTGATTTCATATAGAATAATCATCGCCTTGTCCTCGGGTGAAAGGACCGCCATGGCCCGGTTAAGCCAGCGCCGGGAATCGTAGTGTGTGCGGGGATCAATTTTGGCTGAAGATTCATCGATATTCGGTTTGAGAGTTATTCGTGTCCACCAGGGGGTGCGTAAGCGGTTTTTGAAGCTGTTGATTATGATGCGAAACAGCCAGGGTTGAAAGGCGTTTGTATCTTTCAATGTTGCGAACCGAGACATAGCCTTAAGTAGCGCCTCCTGATAAAGGTCATCACCATTGTCGCGATTGCCGGTTAATGTGCGGCAAAAGCTTTCGGCTTTGGGATGAATCGGTTCCAGAAGCTTCCAAAACAATTCATTATCCATATTCATACCTAAGACACATTAGCGGCGGGTTCGGTTGCATTATGTCCAATATATTTCATCATTTACGACGATCAATAGCCGATTTTTACATATTTATTTTAAATATTCCGGGAAGAATTGGTGCCTCTGGCTGTAATCCTCTCAGAACTGAGAAGAAACCCCAAACACAAAGGAGGTGCCTAATGCGCGCCAGAAAAACCTACGCAATGTTAATCATCGTCATCGCCCTGATGCTGCCGCCGATTCTTGCGGCCGGCTCGACCGGGGTAATCAAAGGCCGGGTGACCGACAAAGCGACCGGCGATCCGATTGCGGGAGCGACGGTTACCGCTTTCGGCACAGGCCATAGCGCGACGACCGACCAGGGTGGTCATTTTGTTCTGGCCGATTTAACACCGGGCAAACTTAACATTACAGTGACCAAGGCCGGATATACAATGGCCAAAATCAGCGCTGTCAGTGTTATGGCCGATTTTACGACCGAGCTTAATATCGAGATGGAAAAGGTAAAAGATAAAGAAAACGACATTGTCAGTATTCCCGAGCCGGAAGTTAAAGTTGAAAAACTCGGCGTTCCGGATGAAGTCCAATTCATGTCTACGGATATCGCCAAAAAAATGCGGGCGCAAGGATATTGCGCACCGAGCCCGGCGGATGCTTCAGGATATTATCCCCCGTCGCACGGCGGGACAGCAATCGTTAATGGCGAGCCGTACGACGCCATGTTTTTCAAAGACTATGGTACGAACCCGTTCGTTTTCACGATTAATGATCATCTCTCCACTTTTGCCATCGATGTCGACGACGCTTCGTATATTATGGCGCGCTCATATCTGGAGCGGGGCCATCTTCCTCCCGATGAAGCGATACGCACCGAGGAATTCATTAATCATTTTAAGTACAACTACAATCCGCCAAAAGAGGGGCCGTTCAGCATCAATATCGAGGGAGCCCCGTCGATTTTCGGGGAAAATTGCCAGCTTCTCCGAATCGGTATCAAAGGCGATGTTATCGCGCCGGAAGACCGCAAGGCGGCCAATCTGGTTTTTGTCATCGACGTTTCCGGTTCGATGGGTCGCGAAGATCGTCTTGGTCTGGTGCGGAAAGCACTGCGAATGCTGGTCGATAATCTCAGAAACGATGATGAGGTCGGTATTGTCGTTTACGGTTCGCGCGGACGTGTGGTTCTGGAACCGACTTCCATCAATGAAAAAGAGAAGATTCTCTCGGCTATCGAGTGGCTGCGACCCGAAGGAGCAACCAATGCCGAGGAAGGTCTTCGCCTGGGCTACCAGATGGCAGAGAATAATTTTGAAAAAGGCAAAATCAATCGGATAATCCTCTGTTCCGATGGCGTCGCCAATGTCGGGGTAACTAAGGCTGAAGATATTCTCGATTGGATTAAAAGTTATGCGGATAAAGGCATCACCCTGACCACGGTCGGCTTCGGTATGGGGAATTACAACGACATTCTGATGGAAAAGCTGGGAAACAAGGGTAACGGATTTTATGCTTATGTTGACAATTTCGCCGAGGCCAAAAGAATCTTTCTGGAAAATCTGACCGGGACGCTTCAGGTAATCGCCCGCGATGTCAAGATTCAGGTCGACTTTAATCCGGATGTCGTTCTCAGCTATCGTCTCCTTGGTTATGAAAATCGCGACGTGGCCGACAACAAGTTCCGCGATGATAAAGAAGACGGCGGCGAGATCGGATCGGGACATCAGGTCACCGCTTTATACGAAGTCATGTATAAGGAAAAACCGGCGAAATCGCATGTTGCTAAATTCTTCATTCGTTACAAGCATCCGGATGAGGATAAGGTAGACGAGCAGATGGTCGTAATCAACATGAATGATTTTAAACCATCGTTTGACCAATGTTCGGTTGACTTCAAACTGGCTGCGACGGCGGCCGAGTTCGCCGAGATACTGGGTAAGTCTTACTGGGCGAAAGATTCGAAGTTATCCAATGTTCGGGATCTGGCCAAGGAAATTTTCGAACAGAATGACTCACCGGAAATAGTCGAATTTATTAATATGATTTCGAAAGCGGAAAAGATGGAGGACGAACTGGCAAAGAAGTAGGTTGAAGGGTAGAATCCCGAAGTGGACAGGCTCACAGCCTGTCCACCTTTTTTAATTTAGAAATTCGTTTGCGGGCAGAATGGCTGCGGACCGCTCATGTAAAGATATTTCAAAAGGTACGAAATATCGAGAATATTAACATCGTTCGAGTGGTTAACATCAACCGAAGCATCACCCATACGCGGCGCCGGGCCGTTTTCATACAGATATGATTTCAGGAACGCCACATCAAGGATACTTATTTTTCCATCGCCGTTGCCATCGCCCGAAATATGCCCCCGGATCCATACTATACATCGCTCACCAAAGTTATCAGGCTTGGAAGAATAATCGCCGGTAACAAGATAAGTGTGATAGGTGGAATCCCATACCATATCATAACTATCGAGAAAATCGAACATGGTGCAAATGACCTGCAAAACCCGACCGTCAAAATCAGGATATGAATCCAGAAAAAACATCGATGATGGTACGATTGTTCCATTGATACGAACGGTGGAAGTATCGATATCGTCTACCGTTTGACCCAGAGGAAGATTCCCCACGTATATGGAAAGATACAATGGCTCGACTGTATATTTGAAAGCCATCCAGAGGCTGTCGGGTTCGATTTCGAGGTCGCAGGTATTAAAGTCGCAGACCTCGATGAAGTCACCATTAAAAGTCCAGATAACGACCGGATCGCTAACCATCTCGGCGTTGTTTATGGTAAATTCGATAAGATCGCCGGAATTAGCTCCTTCATCGACGCCCGGCGTGAAAATATCGTCATGATATATCGGCATAAAACCGAAAGAGCCATCGGCTTTGACCACATCCTTGCCGCACAAAATACCATCAGGATCATAGGCCCGGATGACATCGCCGGGCGCGAGAGGTGTTCCGTTCATAAACGGTTCGGCGCAATAAACGCTTATCCATTGATCGGTCGGTATCGGTTCGTCATCTGCAATCGCGATTTGACCTGTGCCGATAAACAGGCAGGTCAGCGAAAGCAGAACTACAATAATGAGGTTATGATTTTTTTTCATGCTAATTCCTCCGATAATTAAAAGATTTGTTCCATCAAAAGCATTTAATAATAATTTACACAATCCTGAATTTTCGGCTAATCAGTAAGTAATTTACGCTTAACACATCTGTCTTGCGAGCAAAGGCAATCACCTCAGGGACAATTTGGCGCCGGTCCGCCCATGTACAAATAGGCGATAAGATAGGTAATATCGAAAATGTTTACTGTGCCGGTATTATCGACATCTGCCGAGGCTTCCGGTTCAGGCGCGGGACCATCCAAATAGAGGAAGGCTATAACAAACGTTATATCAAAAATATTTAAAGCCTCATCACCGTTGGCATCGCCACAAATAAATGAGGCGCTTATCTCGAAATCAAAAACCGATTCATCGGAACTTCCGACGGCATCTTCCACCCTGGCAGTAAAGTCTATGATTCCGGGTTGGATCGGTGTCCCTGATAATAATCCGGTCGACGATAATGACAGACCGGTTGAGGCCAGGTCACCGTTTTTATCGCTCCAGATTTTTGCGCCCGTTCCGCCCGAAGATTCAAGCTGCTGAGTATACGCAATACCTTCTTCCCCACCGGGCAAGGAATCCGTCGTTACCGCAACAGCCGGATTAATTGTAAAATCATAAATTTTCTCGTCAATATCACCCGCCGCATCACTGACATTAACCGTTAAATCTATCGGTCCGGCAGCCGTCGGCGTTCCGGTCAGGTTTCCATTTGATGATAAAGCCAAACCGGTGCCATCCAGAACATCGTACTTATCATCCCAGGCAACCGGATTTGTGCCGCCGGTGGATATCAGGGTTACGGAATATGGAATACCATCCGTCCAATCGGGGAGTTCGGACGTCACGATTTGTACCGGGGAATTAATATCTATATTGAAAACTTTCGTATCCGATGCACCGGCGGCATCCGTCACGCGGGCAGTGAATGATATTTCACCGCTCGAATTAGGCGTCCCGGACAGCAGTCCGTTGGAAGATAAAGTCAACCCGGTTCCATTCAAATCATTATTAAGATCAACCCATGTAAGCGGAGCTGTTCCGCCGAACGCGCTAAGAGTCTGCGCGTAGGGTCTTCCCTCGGTCCATTCGGGAAGGCTTGACAACAATATCATCGGATGCGGATTTATAGTAATCCCGAACGGTTTTTCGTCAGTGGCTCCGGCCGCATCGACAATACGCGCAATAAACGATAATAATCCCGTGCTATTCGGCGTGCCGGAAATCGTACCATCCGATGAAAGCGAAAGACCGCTGCCGCTTAAATCATTATTCTTGTCGGACCAAACCGTCGGATTGGTTCCGCCGGTGTACTCGAGGGCCTGAGAATATGGAACTTCAACGGTCCAGGCCGGAAGACTCTCGGTCGTGATGGAGATAGCGTCGTTTATCATAAAGGTGAAGAGCTTTTCATCGGAGGCTTTCCCTTCATCAACCACCATTGCGGTGAATGAAATCTGTCCGCTTGAATCGGGCGTACCGGATAACAACCCGCCCGGCGAGAGTATTAATCCGGTTCCGACAAGGTCGCCGTTTTTGTCCGACCAGGTCAGTGTGCCGTTGCCGCCGTCGGCGATCAACTGCTGAGAATAAGGCATACCGATCGTCCAATCCGGAAGAATCTCGGTCATTATGTCCGGCGGGCCCGCGCTGCAGGCGTATACCGTGACAACGACATCGTCCAAAGCGGCCTCAACCACCGAGCCGGACCCGAGATCGGAAGCGCTGAATCTAAGTCTCATCTGATCGGTCAAAGTAGTAAAATCAGAAACCAGAAAACTATTTTCATACCAGCCGCCTGAAGCCTGTTCAATCGGCCCGATCGTTTCGACCAGGACCCAGGTACCGCCATTATTATTCGAAATATCGACATACATCTCGTCGGCGTTGGGTGCCGAACCATAGTCATTGGAGTACCATCGGGCATAATGGATTCTGGCATCGCCGGAAGATAAATCAAACAGCGGTGAGGTAAGATAAGTGGTTCCGTCATCGACATCGGAATCGCCATCGGTATTACCGGTCAGGTAACAATTGCCCGAGCCGTCGAAATCGGTCGGCGGATCGCCGCGGTCACCACCGCCAACAGGAATGCCGCGTTCCCATTGACCGGCAACGGCATCGCCGCTGACTGTCCAGCCCAGATCGGTTTCGAAATTATCTTCGAAAGAGACATATATCTCGGAAGCGGCAATCGCTTTATTGGGTGAAGTCGTATCAGGATCGTAGATCCTCCCCAGCGATTCTTCCAGCGCACTGACGTAAAATTCAACTTTATCACCGCAGAACATAGCCGGAATGGTCGCCTGATACTGATTCTCAAAAACCTGCGACATCGAAACCGTCTGAGCACTTCCACCATTGACTTTATAGTGCAGCTGCCCACTTCCCGGAACGGGAACCCCATCATTGACGCCAAAGACGTTAACACCGAATGACGTCGGCTGCCCCGGGGTCAGAACCTCCGGGACACCGGACGGATATTCAAACGAAAGATCCCTGCTGCCCGGATAATTGACATAGGCCGCAGCATAACCGATCCGGGAACAGCCATATTCCAGCCGCGCATAACCGCCGTCTTCACCCCAGCCGGGTCCCCAGGAGTTTCGAACAAACCAGACACCATTGGTTCCCTGGTTGTCGTCCCAACCGACTATAACGACGCCATGATTAATGTCGCCGTTAGGATCGCAGCCATTAAATATCCCGCCGGTGTAAGCCTGCAAAGCGCTATTGGAATGTATGGTGACAGCGATCGGACCGTAGTCCATTATGGCCTGTTTCATCGCCCCAACGGACGGTATACTGGAGCTATTACCTATATATGCCCAGGAATCAATAAGATAATCATGATCATAGGGGCAATTGCATGGTACCTGAACGGCCTGATAGGGGAAATCGGCCTCATCGACAGTTCCGACCCCGCCGCAGGGGTCATCCTTCCATTCGAAATAATCGAAAACGTACCAACCGCCGGTGCAATCATAGCCATCCTCATTACAGCTAAGCAGCCATTGTTCGGAAATATCAACGGTGGTATCATCCTTTATCTTAATAGCACACTCCAGGGGACCGGATGACGCAAATGCCCAGCAACTCCCGCACCCGCCCTGATTCTTGATCGGTGTACAGCCGTCATAGTCACGCCAATCAAAGGAGTCGGGCAAATCCTTGGAAGGCGTGCAGGGATCAAACGGAGCCAATTCTTTCCAATTGTCCGGTATCTTCATACCGCATAATTGATCAAGCGGATACTCGGTAGCGGGATTCTTACCAACGGTAAATGTCCAACCTTCATCGACAGCCTTCTGCTTAAGGTCTGCGATATCTTCATCGGTGAGTTGTCCCCAGGCAGATATGGCTGCCAGGAGAATAATCAAAGATATCAGGAGCGCTATACGCCCGGGACTGCACCTGCTGTTATGATTATATAATAATGAAATCCGGCGGTTTTTCACAAAAGATATGTTCATGCGGTTATAACCCAACCTTTTCGGTAAGTATCGGGCTCCTAATGAATTAAATATAATGAATATTATATTTCTGTCAATAAAATAAATCCGTTGGTATCCTCCCGATAGTCATAGACGGTATAGGTGGATACTCTGAGATACTTTAAGCTTTTGAGATTAAAGGGATTACACATTTTAAAATTAGCTTGACAAATGGCAGCTTTGTGAGTATAATTAAAAAGTCTGCAAGGTGGGTGCGTGGGCCGGATGTCCGGCAGTAACTGCATATTGAGAAAGGCGGCCTTAGATTATAGTCAATTGTTAAGGGATTAGAGTAAAAGTCGAAAGACATAAGCAGGAGGAACCATGCACCTCGGTCTTATATCCCTTAGAGCCAAATCGTTCTTGATGATTGGTTTTACACTTTTCGGAATATTGCTATCCTCAGCTTCGGCACAATTCCCGATTCTGGAAGTTTTTCCGTCCGATACGGTATCCCGCAGCGTCGGAGAGCTAAACAACGAATTATCGATTTATATGATAAACTGGGAAGATACGGTTGCCGCATTTACGATAACTCTAACAACCAGCCACCCGGATGTCATAAAATTCCAGGTCGGTCCGGTCGTTACAACCGGGACATTGACTGATAATTGGGAATATGTCAGTACCAGCGGCAGTAGCGCCCAATTAAAAGTCACGGCGCTGGCCAACACTTATCCCCCGCCTTACACTCCCGGTATCGGCTACCCGCAAGTGGGAGAAATACCGCTGGTTAAGGTTCTATACGATATTGACTCTCTGCCCGACACGATGACAACCCGAATGGTTGACGTCTATATCAGCGATAATATTAATGAATTTAATTTCTCCGATGAAATGGGCAATACGATCGGACTGGGTTATGGCGATACGACTTATGATACGTCCTGGCTCAATTGCATCGAATGGGTAGAGAACGAATGCATGACCTGGGAGGAGGTTGCCGGTCCGCCGGCTGATACGATGGTGGTCGATACGATTCTGAATCCGTATCTGGACACGACGCAAGTACGTATCTGGGACGGGTCAATTAATATCATTACCTGTACCGTCATGGGAGATGCAAACGGCGACTTTATTTTAAACTTATTCGATGTTACCTATCTTATTACTTATCTGTATCTTAACGGGCCGGCACCACGACCGGCGGGCAATGCCGACGCCAATTGCGATTGTATAATTAATATATATGATATAACCTGTCTTATATCTTATTTATACCAGGTAGGCTGGCCATGCGAACCCTGCACCTGCGAGCAATGGGAGACTAATTGCGGGAAATAAGCGGATAAGAGATTGATAAACTAAACTATGGGACGTGACCAATCGTACCGATAAAACAAACAAAGGCACGGAAGCTTATGTTAATTGGTTAAGGGATAAAAAAATCGTTAAACAAAAACGAGGAGGCAGTATGTTTTCATACTCAATATCTAGCCGATTGAATCGCTTGTGTGCCATTATATTTCCTGCGATTTTAATGCTTTCCGTATCAACCGCGGCGCAGACGCCTGATCTGGTAGTCCGCGTCGGCGATGTTTTAGCGCCATCGGGGACGGAAGGAATTCCGATTCCGGTCTATATGGAAAATTACGGCGATACGGTGGCTGCCTTCCAGATCTGGCTCTTGTTGAGCAATCCGGACGTGTTTGAGTTTCAAAACGCTCCCCTAAAAATATCCCAGGTAAGTCTCGACACAACCAACACGCTCGTCTCCGGGTGGGAGTATGTGGAGGCACGCTCCCTTACCGGCTCAGGTCTGGACGCCAAAATAACGGCGCAGGCCAATACGTACGTGCCCCCGAATACGCCGGGTATCGGTTATCCTCAGTACGGGGATATTCCTCTAATAAAAGTCCTAGCTGATACATATGAATTGTCGGAAAATCCGATTACAGTTACAGCCAATATTATGATACAAACGGATCTTCTGGATAATTTTGGATTTTCCGATGAAAATGGCAATTCCATCGGAATAATAATTGATACGGTTGTCGATACCACCTGCTGGAATTGCATTCAGTGGCAGGATCCGCCGGAAAATACGATATGCCTGCTCTGGGAGTTGGCACCCGGGACAACCGGCGATTCATGCGTATATGATACGAATTTCGTCGCTTCCCTTGATACCGCTAAAGTGGAAATCATAGATGGCTCGCTGACGACTTTTCTATGCGGCGATATCAACGACGATTATAAAGTTAACATATTTGATATTACCGATCTTATCGGCTCGATTTATCGTAATTTACCGCTACCTGATAATTGGGAGGTTATCGGTGATGTTAATAATGACGGTGCTATAAATATATTTGATATAACATATCTTATTTCATATTTGTATTTAGGCGGACCGCAACCAGTATGCAGTTACGGGTGGCTGCCTTAAGCGATTGCTGCTAATTGCATATCATAGGAGGAAGTTATGCCGACCTCTATTCGAATGGGAATAATCGGCTGGTCCGGTATTATTATATTATGTCTGATCTTCATAATGCCCTCGCTGGCACCGGCACAATATTCGCCAGAGCTGATTATTGCTGTCGACAGCATTGAAGCCTGGCCGGGTGAGCAGGATGTCGTTCTGACCATCAGTCTGGCCAATTATGTAGATACGGTCGCAAGTTTTGAATTATGGTTGATTTTAAACCGTCCTGATATCTGCGAATTCATAACGAATTGGGATACACTTTATGATACGAGTTATTGGCGATGTCTGGAGTGGTCGGGACCAGATTGTCTCGACTCGATCGATATCACCGACTCGGTTTTAATCGATACGAGCGGAAATGTTGATTTTGATTGGATAAATACAGACAGCACAATGGCCTGGTTTGGGGAATATGATACCAGCGGAGCACTGATATCAGGCTGGGAATATATTCGTGTTAGATCAATTGGCAACGGCGGAAACAATATAATAATCAACGCCAAAGCCGATCTTCCGGGAGGTTTCACCACACCCGGCATTGAACCGCAGCAAGGATTGACACCGTTGATAAAAGTTTATGTCAATGTTTTCTATATTCCGGACGAATGGACGGATCGAACTGCGGAGATAATGGTGGGTGGAATCTTTTATGGCCCCGATGGCAACCAGGTGCCTCCGGAGACGATTATAACCGACACGATTATCGACAGTAGTTGTTTTATTTGTGACTATTGGTATGATCCGGATAGCACGATTTGCTGGGAATATATCGAAGTACCCTGCGACAGTGAAGGCGTTGCATTCGATTCACTCTGGTGTTGTGATACGGTGTTGCAGGGTTATTTGGATACTTCAACAGTACAATGGATACAAGGAGAATTGCAGGTGCGATCGCATGTTTGCGGCGATCTGAATAATGACAGCGAAGTTAACATTTTTGATGTCATCACGCTGATCGGCTTTATATATGAAGGTTATCAGGACGAATATGTTTATCCTCTTTCATATTGGGATGTGAATGGCGACGGCTCTATAAACATTTTTGATGTTGTTTATCTGATTTCATTTTTATATTTATCCGGCCCGCCGCCGGTATGCAATTGATTTGTAAGGAAATATCATTTCAGGCCGGTTAAAAAGCAGGGTGATATATTTTTTTATTAATAATCGCCTGGCTGTGAACCTAACATATTGAAATACATAAGATTCGGCCATAAACAAGAGTAAAATAATCCTTGACAAAGTTTGAAAATAAGTTATTTTATAATGAAGGAATGTATAATAATTTATTGTACTACAACAGATTATGAATACCGCAGCGGGGTAACCGTTTGATTGGGGCTAATACGGACCTCAAAAACCTGCTTTACTAAAGTAAAATGTTGTATTTATTTTCAGGCCGGCATTTGAAGAATATTTAAGAAATTGACTTAATGGCGGGAAGACAATATTAATTAATAATATATTGGAGGTTATTTTGAAAAGATTGGTCGTAGGTACATGGATGATTGCTCTGATCTGCTGCTGTTTCGCGGGTCTGGCACAGGCGGATCAATCGATTCCGGTGAGCAACGTGCCTTCCGGCTTCAAAATGCTCGACCAGAATCGGTCAGGATTAACCCTGGAGCTGAATGTCGGCCAGATTGATTTAGTTACGATAACGACGCCCGAAGGTGAGTTTACTCTGGCCAAAATCAATTATATGGGACGGTCATTTAATATTGGTGAACCGAATTTGCCGGTTGGCGGTAAATTGATTGCCATTCCTTATGGGTGTGAAGTTCAGACTGAAGTCCTGAATTACGATGTCAAAGAAATCTCGCTGAGCGACTACAATATCACGGCGCCCATTATGCCGGCTCAACCATCGCTGTCAAAGTCTGATGACCCGGCTGATATCCCTTTTGAGTATAATCGCGCCGTCTATCAGACGGCAGGTTATTATTCATTGCCGCTTGCGGAAACCGAAATTCTGGGCACCCTTCGCGATCTGCGTCTGGCACGGGTTGCTATTGCGCCGGTGGAATATAATCCGACTGAAAATAAACTTCGGGTTTACAGCAATATTTCGGTTCGTATCAATTACGAAAATCCGAACTGGGAGCAAACTCAGGCGATTCGGTCGAAATATTATTCCCCGGCATTCGAACCCATTTACAGCCTGATGCTCAATAATGAAGGATTCTCCGGAATGTCGAGGGCGGATTCGACCGACAGAACTAAATACCCGATTAAATATTTGATTATTTCGGATCCGATGTTTGAAACGCAATTGCAGCCCTTCATCGAATGGAAGACCAAAAAGGGCTTTGTTGTTGTCACTGCTTATACCAATGTCATCGGAGGGACGACGTCGGTTATCAAGAACTATATCGACAGTGTCTATAATGCCGGCACAGCGGAAGATCCGGCCCCGTCATTTGTGTTATTCGTGGGTGATGCACAACAGATTCCGCCCTGGTCGGGTTCGGCCGGTTCGCATATCACCGATCTCAAGTATTGCGAATTTACCGGCGATAATCTCCCGGAAATCTATTATGGCCGTTTCTCGGCCCAGAACACATCTCAGCTGCAACCGCAGATTGATAAAACCATGGAATACGAGCAGTATCTTATGCCCGATCCAAGTTATCTGGCTGAGGTTACGCTGGTATCCGGTGTCGATGCCAGTCATGCGTCAACTTGGGGCAATGGCCAAATTAATTACGGAACGAATTACTATTTTGACGCTGCTCATGGTATCACGCCTAATGTCTGGCTGTATCCGGCCTCGGCTGCGGGCGGAGCCGCTGCTGCCATTATTCAGACCATTGACGACGGTGTCGGGCTTTACAATTATACCGCCCATTGCGACCATACAGGCCACTACGACCCGCCATTCCATACTTCGGATTTGCCCGGGCTCACGAACTATCATCAATACTTGTTGGGAATCGGCAACTGCTGTTTGGCGAATACGTTCGGGACCGATTACTCGACCGATTGTTTTGGCGAGGCCTTCCTCAAGCTCGTAGATAAGGGCGGTATCGGTTATATCGGCGGCACTAATAGTACTTACTGGGATGAGGACTACTGGTGGGGAGTCGGCTATGGACCGATTGTCGGTGCCGGGCCAACTTATGAACAAACTACTCGCGGCGCTTATGATGGCGTTTTCCACGATTACGAAAGCTTACCGGTGGAAAGGCATTATGTTGCCAATGATGCGATAATCTTCGCCGGAAATCTGGCTGTCTCCGCCAGCGGTTCCAGCATGAGGACCTATTATTGGGAAATCTATCATATCATGGGTGATCCTTCCCTGATGACATACCTGGGCGTTCCATCCGAAAATAATGTCGTTCATGAAGCCACGGTTCTTTTGACGGCGACGTCGTTTACGGTTCAGGCCGATCCGGCGTCTTATGTCGGGCTTACATTTAACGGCGTTCTTCACGGCGAGGGATATGTTGATGAGAGCGGCACTGTTGACATTGATTTGGATCCTTTCGGAACGGTCGGGACAATGGATATTGTCGTTACCGCTCAAAACAAAATTCCTTATATTTCCACGGTGCAGATCATCTCACCGAACGGCCCGTTTGTGATTCATGACGACCATGAGATCGATGATGCCTCCGGTAATAATGACGGATTAGTCAACTGCGGGGAAACAATAGGCCTCAGTGTTCAGCTGGTAAACGTCGGCCCCGACACAGCTTACAACGTCACGGCGGTACTGAGCAGTCCCGATCCGCTGATTAATATCACCGACAACACCGAATATTACGGCACGATAGATCCCGATTTCGGTGTTTTGAATCTTGTCGATGCCTTTACATTCGAAGCTGCCGAGGATATGCCGAACGACCATGATATTCCATTCGTATTGGAAGTGTCCGATCTGGACACAACCTGGACAAGCAATTTCAATATCATGGGGCACTGTTATCCCGACTGCTCATTCGATCCCCCTGCCGTTTATGACAGCGTTTTCCTCGGTGATCAGACCGTTGATACCGTGATGGTCTATAACAACGGCAAAGCCATACTGGAGATCAGTTGCAGCTCATCCGACAGTTGGCTGACGGTGACAACAGGGATGCAATATGTAGCCGCCTATGGCAGTTTGGCACTGCCGGTAACCATGAATTCGACCTCGCTGGCCTATGGCGATTTCACCGGCTATGTCAATTTTACGACCAATGATCCGGCGGCTCCGAGTGGTGCCATTCCTGCTTACCTGCACGTCTTTTCGCCCGATATTGCCGTATCCGAAATGTCAATCGAAGAGACAGTTGTTCCTGACGGGCAAACCTCAGTTCCTTTGACGATTTATAACAACGGTCCCGGACCTCTGGAATATAATGTGGCGCGTTTGATGTTTGACGGCAAAGGCCCGGCCAGGGAATCCGCTCCGAATCAGCCGACCGGTTATCGTTCGGCGGATGCGGACAAATCGACCACCGGAGAAATGGAACCGGTCTTTGCCCCGTCCACTAAGGGCAATGGCGGTCCGGATCTCTGGGGATATTCATGGGTCGATTCCGATGATCCCGAAGGACCGACATACGGCTGGGTGGATATTTCGTCGGTCGGAACGGCAGTGACTCTCGATGATGACGACTCCTCGGCGGCAATTGCAATCGGTTTTGATTTTCCGTTTTATGAGAATTTCTACAATCAGCTTAATATTGGCTCGAATGGCATCTTGACCTTTAGCGGCGGCTCGAAGCAGCGCACCAATCGGGGCATTCCTGATGCAGGGCTTCCCAATAATATGATTGCCATGTGGTGGGATGACCTTGATCCGAGCCAGGGCGGTATGATTTATTATTATTATGATGTTGCCAATTCGCGTTTTATAGTCAGTTTCGTCAGCATTCCGAATTATTATTCTACGACCGGAACCGGCTCGCTGACATTCCAGGCGATACTAAATTCAAACGGAAAGATTCAATTGCAGTACGCTGTGATGGACGCCGGCTCGGATGGCGACGGACTGGCAGGTTCGACGATCGGCATTGAAAACGCAGCCGGTGATGACGGCCTTGAGGTCGTTTACAATGCGGAATATATCCATAACGATATGGCCATTCTCTTCAATGCCGCTAACTGGCTTTCGGTGGAACCGGCAACGGGCAGTATCCCACCGTTTAACAATGACGTTATCAGTGTTAATTTTGATGCCACGGAGCTTACGCCCGATGAATACAACGGCCAGTTGACCATTTATTCCGATGATCCTGATACGCCGCAACTTGATATTCCGGTTACGATGACGGTCGCCACTGATGCTCCGCCGTCGGCCCCAACGCTGGTCAGCCCGGAAGACGGCGCCGAAGATGTCTCGCAGCCGCTTATGCTGGACTGGAATAATGTCAGCGGTGTCGATATGTATCAGATTCAAATTGATACTGCGCCGACGTTCAGCCAATGTGTTTGCGATACGAATCCCGCCAATTCCGAATACATGGCTTCCGGATTAAATGAGGGCTGGACGTATCATTGGCGGGTTCGGGCGCATAATACCGTCGCCTGGGGCGACTGGAGTCAAACCAGGAGTTTTACCACCGAAATCACATGGATTTGCGGTGATTTCGACGGCGACGGCAATATCAATATCTTCGATATCACCGGCATAATTGCTTATCTCTACACAAGTGGTCCGCCTCCGGTGGTTATGAATGCGGCAGATGTGAATAATGATGGGACTGTAGACATATTTGATGCCACCTATCTGATTTCATTCCTTTACCTGGGCGGTTCGGCGCTTGACTGCCCATTGAATTAGCTTATTTTATTATGTTTATCCGGGGATGGACGAGATGTCCATCCCCTTTTTTATTGTATAAAGTCGAACCGTTGCTTATGCAGCTGATGCAAATAATATTTGCGACTAAATTGCCGATATTCCCAAAATATGGCAGCCATGACGGCGTATATTTGAATAGATTAAGGCATTGACAGAATTCGAAAACATATTATCTTAATAATGAGATAGTCGGTTAATCCGACAAGCATAAATAGGATTGTCGCTGCTGGCGACGAAATTACATACCCTCGGAAGGTGTTTATGAAAAAAGTATTCATCCTTGTTTTTTTGCTGCTAACATTTTCCCTCAATTATCTTCACGCGAATGACACAGAGACTTATTTCAGGTTTAAGGTCGAATCGAGACAACAGCTTGAAGAGTTGACGAGAATAATTTCGATAGACGATGTCAAAGATGGCTACGTTTATGCGTATGCCAATGACAAAGAATTTCAGGCTTTTGAACGGCTCGGGTACGAATATGAGATCCTCCCCCACCCCGGCAGCCTGATCGTGCCGGAAATGTCGACCTCGGTAAAAGAGGCGCGTGCCTGGGATTCCTACCCCACGTACGAAGCCTATATAGCCATGATGAATCAGTTCGCAATTGATTATCCCGATTTGTGCGTAATCGTCGATATTGGCAATTCGGTGCAAGGCCGGGACCTTCTTTTCGCAAAAATTTCCGACAATGTCAATGTTGAAGAAGACGAGCCCGAAGTTATGTACACCAGTTCCATGCACGGAGATGAAATCACCGGTTACGTGTTAATGCTGCATCTGATCGATTCACTGTTGACGGGCTACGGCAACGATTCATTGATTACGCGTCTGGTGGATAGCTGCGAAATATGGATTAATCCGCTGGCCAATCCGGACGGGACTTACTACGGCGGCAATAGCAGCGTGTATAGCGCCAGGCGATATAATGCCAACAATGTCGATCTTAACCGGAATTACCCCGATCCGGAAGAAGGTAATCATCCCGACGGCAATGCTTGGCAGGTGGAAACGATGGCTTTTATGGATTACGCCGATACTCACAGCCCTGTGATTTCAATCAATTTTCATGGCGGCGCCGAAGTGATGAATTATCCATGGGATACCTGGTCACAGCGACACGCCGACGATGCCTGGTTTATCGATGTCAGCCGGATGTGGGTCGATTCCTCACAGTACTACAGTCCGTCGGGCTATATGACCGATTTGAATAACGGCATTACCAACGGATGGGATTGGTATACGATAAGCGGTGGCCGCCAGGATTATATGAACTGGTGGCATGGCTGTCGCGAAATTACGTGCGAGATTTCCAGCACCAAGCTCCCCCCCGCCAACCAACTGCCGGCTTTCTGGACATATAATCGGGTTTCGTTTCTGAATTATTTCGAAAACGCCCTTTACGGCATCAGAGGTGTTGTGACCGATTCGATTTCCGGCCTGCCGGTTGCGGCCAAGGTCACTGTTGTGGGGCATGATTTCGATCATTCCGAAGTTTATACCGATCCCGATGTGGGTGATTATCATCGTATGATCGAGGCCGGTGTGTATAACCTTGAATTCAGCGCTACCGGTTATATCACTCAGACAAAAAACTCGATTTCGGTCACCGACTTTAATACGACCATCGTCAATGTCCTGATGCAGCCCTTAACCACAAATCCGCTTTTGCTCTTTGACGGCAATGACGCCGGCGAATCCAGCCCGGGCGATACGATAACTATGAAGATTACGCTTGAAAACGTTGGTGGCGGCAATGCCTATAATGTCATAGGTACTATCTGGACTGATGACGCTTATATAAATATTACACAGCCAACTTCATCATATCCGGCCATCCCCGCCGAAGGCGGCGTGGCGACATCAAATTCCGATTATGAATTCGTGATTTCACCGGGCAGTCCGGATATGCGCAATATAGCTTTTGATTTGTACATTACGGCTGATGGCGGATTTACAGATACGCTTAATTTCAATTATTTCATAGGTACCAGATCTGTTTTCTTCTTCGATAATTTTGCGCTTGATAAGGGTTGGACCGGTCTGGGCGGTTCCGGCGAATGGACCCTGGGCCCGGCAGCCGGGGGTTCCGGCTCCGACGCCTATGGCGGGCCGGATCCGGATGTAGACCATTCGCCCGGTGCAGATAATTATGTTCTCGGAAACGACCTGAATCCGGGGAGCGGCGGTGATTACAACAGTTCGCTGTCGGCAACGTACTGGGTCACCTCACCGACTTTCGACTGCGCTGACCTGACGGGCATTGTCCTGACGTTTTATCGCTGGCTGGGCGTGGAAACCAATACTGACGATCACGCCATCCTTCAGGCCTATAACGGTTCGGCATGGGCCACCGTTTATGAAAACAGCGGCACCGTCAATGAATCGTCATGGAGCGAGCAGGTTTATGACCTTTCGGATTATGCCAATAACAATCCCTATTTCCAGATTCGGTTCGGAATCGGGCCGACCGATGCGTCCGGCAATTATTGCGGTTGGAATATCGATGATCTGGAATTACGGGCGTACGGTGAGATTTCGATGGGCAATCCCAGCATGTCGTATAATCCTTCCGATATTTATGACACGCTTTTTATGGACGATTCAGAGACCGATACTATTCATATCTATAATTCCGGTAATGCCGTTTTAATGGTTCGCTTCAGTTCATCGGATGGCTGGCTCGATTTTACCAAAACGCAATACGATATTCCTGTCGGCGATAGTCTTATTTTATCCGTGACGGTAAACACTTCCGGATTGATTCCCGGCGATTATTACGGCAACATGGACTATACATCGAATGATACGCTGCAGACTTACGGTAGTATTCCGGTCAGTCTGCATATCTATTCACCCGATATTTATCTTCCGCAGTCATCAGTTGAAGAGACCCTGGCCAGTGACGGGCAATCGACGAAACCTCTGGTAATCGCCAACAACGGCCCGGGCATATTGGATTACAGTATCAGCCGCCAGATGTTTAACGGCAAAATGACCGCAGATGAACCGTCCGTTCCGCAGGAGCCGATCGGCTATCGATATACCGACGCCGGTAAATCGATCAGCCAGGAGCCGTTTTTTGCGGCCGTATCCAGAAGCAATGGCGGCCCGGATAATTGGGGTTATTCATGGATTGATTCCGATGACCCGCTGGGGCCGGAGTTCAATTGGATCGATATATCTACGGTCGGCACTGAAATCGTGGGAATGGGTGATGATGATACGACGGCGGCAATTCCAATAGGTTTCGGATTTTCGTTCTACGAAAACGTCTACACGGAGCTGTATATCGGATCCAACGGTATATTGACATTCGGTTCCGCCTCCAAGGCCCGCACCAATGCCGGCATCCCCGATACAGCTAATCCCAATAATATGATTTCCATGTGGTGGGATGATCTCGATCCGCGCAAGGGCGGTCATATTTATTATTATTTTGACGCGGCTAACGACCGCTTTATTGTCAGCTTTGTGGAAATAAGAAATTATTATTCGACGACCGGCACCGGTATGCTGACGTTTCAGGCGATTCTTCAGTCCAACGGCAAGATTTATTTGCAGTACGGAGTAATGGATCCCGGTGTCGATCCGGATAGTCTGGGGGGCGCCACGGTCGGTATCGAGAATTCCGCCGGTGATGACGGTCTGGAAGTCGTTTACAACGCCGAATATATGCATGACTCGCTGGCGATAATGTTTTCCGCCGGAAGCTGGCTTTCCGTCGAGCCAGCCACGGGATCAATCGACCCGTTCGGCCAGGATACGGTCACGGTCGGCTTCGATGCCACCGATCTGGCCGAAGGGATCTACAACGGCCAAATCACGATTAATTCAAACGATCCGGATACGCCTTCACTGATTGTTCCCGCCACACTCACGGTTGAAAATGAACCATCCCCGCCCGAGGCACCGACACTGGTGAGCCCGGCTGATAGTGCCGACAATCTATCCCAACCGATTGACTTCGATTGGGCTGATATCAGCGGCGTCGATATGTATCAGCTCCAGATAGACAGCAATGCTTCGTTTACCAGCCCGATAATTGATTCAACCGTCGCTTCATCTTACTGCGAGATGTCGGGGCTGGATGATGGCGCCGATTTTGATTGGCGCGTTCGCGCCCACAATGCTATCGGCTGGGGCGACTGGAGTCAAACGCGGAGTTTTTCTACGGGAATTCCATGGGTATGCGGCGATGTCAATGCGGATGGTGAAGTAAATATATTCGACATAACGGCGCTGATTGCCTATCTGTATCTGGGCGGCGACCCGCCTGCGGTCATGGAATCCGCCGACGTCAATAACGACGGCAAAATAAATATATTCGATATAACTTATATAATCGCCTGGCTGTATCTGGAGGGTCCGGCGCCCGATTGCCCGTAAAAACGGGTTTAAGATTTACTGAGGGATGACTAATCGGTCATCCCTTTTTTATTTGTCCGACCATTAGATGATGCGGTAACATAACGTGCTAATTCAAGCTTCACTATAAATATCGGTTCATTCAGAGTGCTATTGCCGTCATTGCTTATGGGCATTCCTGAAAGATTTGTCATTTTCAATATCGTAAATTGTACGATATGATCTTAAATGGTTTGGCTGACGCAGATATTCCTGTCTATACCCTAAGAGGGGAACGCCTTAGCTCAAGATTAAAATATCAAAACGGCAATACATTAGAAAATAGTTTAAATAATTAATTTCCCGCCGGAAAGAGAATTAATGTACACTAAAAAAGGGACAGCCGATTCGGCTGTCCCTTATATGTAAGCAGGTTCTTACTTACTGATGTGTCGGAGCCGGACCATCCAGATACAGGAATGAAATAATCCGGGTTATGTCGAGCAGGTTAATGGCGCCGCTCGCATCGGCATCACCAGTCTCTATAATAGGCTGAGGTGCCGGGCCACCCATGTAGAGGTAGCTGATTAAGTAAGTGGCATCGAAAATGTTGATAGTATGGTCAAAGTTCGGATCTCCCGAAGTATGACCGACTACCGTAACATCGCCATCCTGCTGGAACGAACCTCCGACAAGCCAATCACCGGTAACACTGTAGGTATAGGTGTCGGTATCCCAGAACAGCGGATAAGTGCCGAGGAAAGCACTCGCCTTGAGCGTCATCTGCAGGACTTCTCCGGTGAAGTCGGGATGACTGGTAAGTGTTTCCACAAGGTCAGGTGTCAGACCGTTGACCATCAATGAAGTTTCATCAACCTCACCGACAACATGTCCACCGCCGGCAAACTCACCGCCCATACGGATAACAACATCGGCGGTATCGCCAATGGTGTAGGCCATCGCGGCATACATCGGAGTCGGATCGATCGTGATGATCTCACTACCACCACCGACCATAATCTGGGCCGGGCAAATATCCACACCTTTGGCACCGGTGTGATGAACTACGAGGTTGGCATAGTGCATACCTTGCGACATGCCGGTGCAATCGTAGTTAAGATTAACCACGAATGTACCATTACCGGGAATCGTACCACTGGCCGGGACAGGATCCAGCCAGAGGATCGGAGCCACACCGGGTTCACATTCAATCGTCATCCAGTAATTATTACTGGTACCACAAGGATAACCATCGTAATTCTGCTGGCTGACAAAGCCCCAGTAAACACCGGGACCGGCCGTTCTCGACGCCGAGATAATATCACCCGGGCTGCCGAGAGCATACGGATCAAGAGCTGACGCCATCGCGCAGTTGGAGGTGTCAACGAAACCGATTACGATCGGGAAGTCGGCCTGGGCAGTAATCGTGATGGGACCGGTCTGGAACATCTCAAAGAGGAACCAGTCGGTATCACGCGTCCCGCCGTCGGCCCAGATTGTACCGCAAACGGTATCGCCGCAATTGATCGGTTCAAAGGCCGGCGTTGCCATATTACAGCCGCCATTGAGGTCAGCACCACAGGCTTCACTCTCATCCACCGCGCCGGGCGGACATTCGAAGACGATTATCGGTCCGGCATCGGCATTGATCGTATAAGTTCCGGAAGCGGTACCATAACCGTCAATGACAATGTAATATGTATTTCCGGCGGTTACGGGAACATCCCATAGGGCCGAAGTGTAATCGGAGTAGTAGTCATCATTGCAGGCAACCAGAGTCGTCGCATCATTCTCATAAATATAGATCTTGGTATCGTATGCAGAACCTAACATATCGACGTCAAGAGCAAGATCTTCGGATGGAGTATATGAATAGACGACATCAGGAGCCGTTGAACCGGTATACGGACAGACTTCATCGTAGTCATTGGTATAGCCGGCCGTCGTTCCGGTATTGCTGTACGGCATGGTTATCGGAACCGCCGAAGCAATATCGTCACCGCCCTGTTTTATCACACCCTGATTGGGATCGGGTGCAGGACTGTTGTCCGGTGGAGCCTTCTCGGGCTTGCTATCAGACAGAAGGAAGTTTCCGCCGGGACGGCTGGCAAACTTCATGTATTCGACCGAAATATTGAAATTGATGTCGAATTCACCAATAGCGCCGAGAGTCCACGGGAGGGTGCCGGTTGCTCCTTCAGGAACGGTACCGAAATCAACCGGATCGGGATCCATGGTGAATTCCGAAGGTGTTCCACCGACAAAGAGTGAATAATCCTCGACATCACCATAGGTGGTTGCTCCGCACGGACCCGGAGGCGAGGCGTAGCTCAAACGGACACGCATGCGCGTCGGACCGGCGACAGCGTCAGAAGGAGCTGTAATAAAGCCGGTATACGGGCCGTAGCCATAGTTGACGTCGAGAGTGATTGCCTCTCCGGGATCGTCAAAGTCGAGATCCTGGTTCCAGTCAACCCAGACAGCACCATAGTCGGAACTATAAGCGTTGCCGATGGTTATAGTAATTTCATACGGTGTTTCGTATGGTACATAGGCCACCAGGCCGGTATAATCACCGTAACCATCACAGGCGGTAGTATTGTTAATAGTAGCAAAAGTGACATTTTCGATATATTCATCGCAGCCGCCGGAAGCATCGCAATAGTGCGGAATCCACGGGGTCGCATACAGATTAATCGTATACGGACCTTCGTAGTAGTAATCCGGATAGCTGGGATGATCGGAGAGAACCGGGATATAATAGGTACCGGCAGGCAGAGCGGGATAGTACATGGTAACGTTACCGTCGCCGCCGCACAGACCCCAATCGGTGGATTCGGCAAAAATAAGGGCGCCGCTGCCGGCGTCACACGGGCAGGCATCGGCCAGCACGATGTAAATCAATTCGAAGGAAGGCGTCGTGCCGCAGTAATCAAGGGTGACATCGGCCTTTTCGGCCATCGTAAAGGCTTCCCAGGCATGACCATTGTCAGTAAGAAGCGAGCAATCGCCGCCACTGGAACAGGTGTTATCGCCATTGATCGTTACCACTGTTTCCATCGGGAGCGCCACCGGAGTGACATCTTCGCAGTTGTCATTGGGCGGAGGCGTACAGGTATCCTCTTCGATGATCAGATGGTACTCCGGAATACAGTTGGGTGACGGCCAGGTATCAATCATCAGGTAATAATAACCCGGTGACAACATGACCGACATATCATAAGTACCGCTGCCGCCATTGCTGGCATAAGCAATACAGGTCGTGGCGTCAAGCGGACAGGCATCGGATATACCCATACCGGTATAAGTCGTGCCCATCGGATCCATTGTAAGAATCAGTTTGGTTTCAGTGTCAACGTCGAATTCATAAATGATGTCCTCGCCGCCATCATAGGAACCCATGCAGGTGGCGTCGTAATCATTGACACGACCACAGGTGGAGTCATAGGTGTCATAGGTTAAATCTTCCGGAATCTTGACCTCGATGGGAAGATTGCAATTGTCACCGACCTGCATAGCCGGGCAAGGATTACTGGTACAATTCAGGCCCATATCCCATGACATCATGGAACCGGTCGCGATACAATCTTCTTCGGTCAGATCATCGCAGCTCGGAGCCTGCGGATCACCATAACAGCAACGGGCTATTCCGGTATTTTCGGAGATGAACAGATCAAACTCCGGAATACAGGCCGGGCTCGGCCACGTATCTATCATGATATAGTACGAGCCGGGAGAAAGAGGGACATTCAGAAGTTGCTGCGTACCGCTACCACTGTTAGTGCTGGTAGCAATACAGGTGGTGGGATCCGGGGGACAAGAGCCGTCAATAGCAATACCGACATAAGTGGTTGTCTTGGGATCCAGAGTAATATCAATATTTACGGCTACATCAACATCGAGCCAATAAATGATATCCTCACCGCCGTCATAATAGCCAAGGCAGGTAGCATCATAACTATTCAATCTGCCACAGGTATAATCGCCGACGTCGGAATAAGGCAGGTCACCGGGGACCTTTATCTCGATAGGTGTACCGCAATTGTCGCCTTCATTCCCGCCGGTGTACTCCTCGATTGTCAGATCGAAATCGGGAATACAATCGGGTGTCGGCCAGGTATCGATAATAATGTAATAGGTTCCGGCCGGGAGAGTCTGGACGCCCGAGTTGTAAGGATCGCCGGCGGTACTTCTGAAATAAAACACGCAGGTACCATTCGGCGGGATACACTCGGTACGAACTTCGCAATAGGTCCAGGTGGTTCCCTTGGGATCCATGGTCATAATGACGTCAGTCTGGGCCGTGACCGTCAATTCATAGACAATATCCTCACCGTCGCCATAACCGGTGGCGTAGCACATATCGGCGGCAGCGTAGTTGTTACCTCGGCCGCAGGTGTACTGATTGGCGTCGGTATAAGGCAGATCGCCGGGAACGGAGATCTGCAGAGGATCGCCACAGTTATCACCGGGGCCGGCTGCCGGACAAGGATTGTCGGTGCAGTTCAGGCCCATATCCCATGACATCATGGAACCGGTGGCTTCACAATCGGCCTGGTTTATATCAGCGCAGCTCGGCGCAGCAGCTTCACCATAGCAGCAACGGCCGACCGGAGCTTCGTCATCATTGACGGAGATAGCATCAATCGAAGACTGAGCGCCGTCATAACCGACATAACGGAAACCGATCTTGACATCGGTCTCGGTACCATAGGCGGAAAGAGAAATACTGGCGTTATACCAAACCCAACTGGTGAAAAGACCCACGCCATCCTCAGACCAAAGCATGGTCGTGAAATTGGCGCCACCATCGGTCGAAATCCAGACTTCAAGATTGTAGTTATTATAAGGATCAACGCCCCAATAATAACTCATCATCCAGCAGAAATCCAGTTTCAAATCGCTGGCACTGTAGGTCGAGAAATCCATCGCCGGGCTGATAAGCCACTCATCCTGATTTCCCGAATAAGTCTCATCGTAGAAACAGGAGGCGTTATATACTCCGGCACAGGGATTGTAAGAGTCGATTTCCCAGGTATAGCCTGCGGGATTGAAAACAACGGCCGTCCATCCCGTAGGCGGAACTACGCCGCCCTCGAAACCTTCCGACATCACGGTCGATTTCGGGGATGAACTCTGGCACTCGCCGCTGACACCCGTGGCAACTTTGGAGGTCAGCCGATCGTTCTCGGCCGGCATATTGTTGGCATCGTTGCCAACCGCAGGGACAAAACCATCCTGATGGACATAAGGATCTACATGTGTATTGGGTTCAGTGATACTTGGAGATAGTTGTGTCTCGGATTTGAATCCCGGCGGTTTCTCGTATCCGACCACGGAATAAGAATAGCCGAGGACCAAAATCAGAGGCAATACTAACATTAACAACGTTTTGATTTTGTGCATTTACTTACCTCTCAATTTACGTTAGGTACTCTTGGATTTTACCCAATATCATTCAAGTCATTGGGTAAGTGCACTATAGGTTTTTTGTTTTGGCTATCACCTCCTTATGAATCGTGATTAAGTTATAATTTTAGAACCTGTTTTAAATCTAAAAATTTGGTAATACAGTTCCTCGCCCAAAAACTTTAGGTAAGATTTCCTGTCTTGCTAAGGACATGTATCTCTGTATACACCTGTAATTTACCAGTTTTATAAAAGTTGTCAAGCCTTTTTTTATGAAAAAATTTAATCTTTTGAAAAAATAAGTGTAATTTTCCAAAAAATCTTAAAAGAGTAAAATCGATGCAGAGATTCAGCTTTGGCTATCGCCCTTCTGGAAATATCGGCAGATAAAAAGGGATACCCCGATGGTATCCCTTCAAGTTTATCATTTATATATAGTTACGGGCAAATCAGAGACGGCCCGTCCATATACAGATACTCTATTATATCGGAAATATCGAATATATTGATACTGCCGTCATTATTGACATCGGCAACCGATAAATTCGCCGGAGCAGGGCCATCCAG
The DNA here is from genome assembly GCA_964452645.1 of uncultured Ignavibacteriaceae bacterium. Classification (GTDB taxonomy): domain Bacteria; phylum Zixibacteria; class MSB-5A5; order GN15; family PGXB01; genus CAYXTW01. Next base: position 3,441 of record CAYVMO010000020.1, on the reverse strand, counting down.
ATAGAGATAAGCGATCAAAAATACAATATCGAAGATATCAATGGTTGCGTCATTATTAACATCGCCGCAGATGAAAGGAACTGTATAAACGGCGAAGGTCCGGGAATACTCCGACCACTCCAGCCCGTCAAAAGTTCGAAAACGCCAGTAATATACCGAATCGACACCAAGCGGGCTGCCGGGAGTAAACTGCGGTGTCTCCAGATCGTAAACGTCGTAAATCGGGGAGCGGAAATCGTAATAACGATCGAGCTGGAAATTATAACTCTTGCCGGTCGGCTCGGCAATCAGGCTACTCCATTCAAAAGTCGGCTGCTGAATTGCCTGACCGCCGTTGGCCGGTTGAATCGATGAAGCCGGTTCGACAGTGTAATAAAATACAATGCTGTCGGACTCCAGGCGTCCACCCTCTCCCCTGGTCAATGCCGGGGCCTCATAGTCTTTAAATAAAACCGCCTTTTGATTACCGATATTTATATCGGCAGAGAATTCAGCATCCGGTTCGGCATTATATTTTGTTTTGAAAACGAGTTTATATTCACCGTACTGAAGATTGTAGTCAGTTGCTTTTTCGTCAATCATGTTATCACCATTGGCGTCAAGGCGCCAATATGAAGAGCCCGCAATGGTGCGGTAATTTTTCGAAAGCCTGAAATTGTCAGGATTCGTTATTTCCATAGAAACATTTGCAAAGCCCGTTGTCACCATTCGATTTTCGAGGACAGGTTGATCCGGAAGCGTATTGAGGGCAACAACAATATTATCGCCCCAAAAAGCGCCTGCCACAAAATCAGGATTGCCGTCGCGATCCATATCCCCACAGGCCATAGCATGCATTATCGAATCGGTTCCATAATCGACACTCAGCGAATCGGTAAAACCGCCATTGCCGTCACCGATAAAAACGTCAAGCGTGCGATTGGTGGCGTCACCGGCGATTAAATCCAAATAGTAATCCCGATTTACATCGGCAATAGCCAGGCTGTAAGAGGTTCCCGGGACTGTCAACCGGGTGATATTCGGAAATTCCCCGGTACCGTCACCATAGCCGACAGTAATATAACTGGTGCCCTGACCGATATTCGGCGTTACATAGGCAAAATCGGCATTACCATCCTGATTGAAATCGGCAAAGGGTTCATCGCTCGAGATAGACAAAGTTAAATCGTTTAAAATGATGCTATCCGTCTGCGTGAAATTGCCGGCGCCATCGTTAATAAGTATGGCAATCGCTCCCGAGCTGCTGATAGCTGATAAGTCATCGATGCCGTCATTGTTAAAATCGCTGACATGAACGGTATGGAACGAATACGGAACGGTTCCGGTTGAGGGGAAATTGCCGTTACCATCGCCATAAAATATATTATTTGGCGGCGCGATAATATCCAGATAAGGGTCATCGTTTATATAGCCGACCGCCACAGCTCCCAAATTAACATTCTCTTTATAAAGAACGCTGGTCGCATAGGTTCGATCTCCCTGATTTATCATCAAATAGATCTCATTATTAAAAGAGACTATCAGATCAAGCAGAGTATCGCTATCAACAAAGGCGGCGGTGATGGGAGCCTGATAGACGTCCAGGTGACTCACCGGCGGATCATATCCGCCCTCGGCGTTGCCGTAACAAATTTTGACGCCATTGGCAACCAAACCGGTGTACAAAATATCTGTGTAACCGTCGTGATCGATATCAGCTGCATACATGGTGATCACATCGGCAATATAGGGTAATCTTAAGATGTCGAAACCAAGGTCCTCGGTCTCATACGCGTTGCCCGAAATCGAAACGGCCAGCAGCAGAAAGGCGACGGCCAACCCGAACAATAGTTTAAAACTTCCAACAGATGTTTTGTTTAACATGCTGCCCTCCTTGGATAGAATTTTAGGGACATCCTAAATATACTCTTGATGGATATTTGCGTCAACTCTTTTCTATTCAACTGACGGACATCGTGGTTCCGGGCCGTTTAAGTACAAATACCAGAGCATATAGACGATATCGAAGATATTGACAGTGCCGTCGGCGTTGACATCGGCGACCCGATATGACGGCAGAGGTTCGGCACCATTAAGATATTTATAAGCAATGATATACATAATGTCCTCGATATCCAGATCGCCACTGCCATCGGCGTCACCCACCAAGGGGGTTTCATTAACAACTGATAACACCACAACCGCGGTTTGAGTCGAATCTCCCGGCTCGCAGGGATGGATCGGATCGGAAGCACATACTTCAAGAGTATAGGTCGTACCGCTATCAACACATAAGGGCGCGAATTTCCAGAGGCCGGTTTCGAGATCGATCTCTCCGGGACCTGAGATTATGCCGTATCGGATCGCTGATGATGATTTATCGGGATAAAAAGCCGAGAACTGATATTCGAAGCCACCGTAATAGTTATTAGTCATCGCGGATGGATATGGCTCCATAATCGGTGACGCCGCGGGCAGATCGTAGATGCTGAGATTTACATATTCGGCCAGGAATCCGGCCGCGGAAGCTGAATCAAGCTGTGGTTTTTCGCCGCTACATATAATTTCAAATAAATTTACAAATCCGGAATCAATAGCGGCGGAAACGTATGGCGGCTGTCCGGCCGATAATCCGCAAATCAATATATTTAATTTATTGTTTTGGCCATTGTGCCCGATTGGAATAGTGCCAAAAACATTAATAACATAGTCGCTATCGGACTGAATTCCCGGGGCATTAAAAGTCATATATATACCGCCCACAGAATCGTCAAAATTGGAGCTGATTATTATAGATGAATCAGTTTCGGTAAGATAAAGAGCGCCGTTAAAACTATCCTCGGGTCCTTTGGGTGTAGATGGAATCGGTAACAAAAGACCTTCAATAATTCTAACCAGATAAACCAGGTCTTCTATTGTCAGCGTTTCACCGTCGGCATTTACATCCGTAGCCGCTTTTTGGGCCTCAAAATTAATCGTGAAAGCAACAGGTCCATACAAAAAATAATTGCCGAAAACGACAAAATCGGCGATTTCATAGGGAATACCATTTAGATTTACATCGCCGCGGTCGTCAGGAATATAATGCGTTCCAATGGCAATACCGCCGTTCCTGAAGATAATAGAACTTACCGGGGCGTTTTTAAAGTTCGCGCCGGCATAGTAGACAGTATCATAGCAAAAATCTTCGGGACCGGAATAGCCAAAACTTTCGCCGGGATCATTGATCTCGACGCCTTCCCAATATACTTTTGAGCCCACAAACAGCCAATCGCCTGATTCGTCGCTCATAGTATTATCGCCGCAGTCAATCCAATAAAATTGGATATGTGTAAATTGATTCGTATATTCCGGATTAGACGAGATAAGGAAGTGCAATTTTATTAGCTGACCGGGTGAGGTCAGATGATAGTTATTGATGACACCATCATTTATATCCCGTATGCTGACAATCCGCATCAT
>CAYVMO010000019.1:0-56022 GCA_964452645.1 uncultured Ignavibacteriaceae bacterium | reverse complement strand
TGTGAAATTAATTTACAAACCAGAATATGTCCACTTATGAGACAGCCTCTGAGGATCGACCGGGCACAGATGATTCAAGTGGCAAATTCTATTTTTATCCTTGTCATTTCGGAAAATCTTTATGAGAACTACTAAATATATTTCTGTCTCTTTCGCCGCGCGGTCGGCGGCCTTCGGGCCCCTAAAGCCTTGACTTCATTGCCTCTATTTAATTGCCGCCCAGTAATCCCGAAAAATAATCGTGGAGAGAATGTATCCCAGAGGGACATTAATAATCACACCGAAGGTAAAGGCGTTAAACGGCTTCCATCCGAATTTCAATAATTCCTTAAATCTGGTCGTCAACCCGATACACAGAAAAGTAAAAACAAAAGTCCATGTCCGTAAATCTTTGATCGGGGCGATCAGTTTCGGTTTTAAAATCGTCGAGAAATCAGACGACGAAAAACCACTGGCGACAAAACTCATAATGATACATGCCGCAAAAAAACCGATGACGAATTTAGGAAATCTGAACCATACTTCCTTGATGGCTCTTGAGGATTTCATGCCGCCTTCCCGATCCGAGGAAACTTCCCAGTAATAACAAGCAATTATGGCCAGAAAGAACGACCATAATCCGATCCAGATATCGCGCCCGATGACTTTCATCAACGTGTAACTCTGAATCGCCGCCTCATGTCCAATCGAAGCGGCCGCCGCGAATCCGGCCGCATCGGCGAATTCCGAGGTCCCGATCCAGGCGCCCGAAACTCCCGCCGGAAGTCCCAGAAGCCGGCAGGCAAAGGGTAAAACGAATATCATCACAATGGCCCACAACGAGACGATTGAAATTCCAATAGCCACATAATCTTTCTTGGCCTTGATCGCCCCGCCGATGGCGATGGCGGCGGAGACTCCGCACACCGACCCGGCGCCGCCGATCACCGCCGCGAATCTTTTATCAAGCTTGAAAACCTTGACGCCCACGAACCAGATTGTCAGAAAGGTCGCTATCGAAACGATTGTCGCCTGCAAAAAGGCTATCGGCCCGGCATCGATTATCAGAGTCAGCGGCAGCGTCGCCCCCAGAAGTACAATGCCGGTCTTAATATAATATTCGGTTCTGAGCGATGCGTTGAGCCATTTCGGAATCCTGGCCGAATTGCCGATAATTAATCCCACCAGGAGGGCCACCAGCGGCGATTCCAGATTATATTCGCTGGCATATTTCCATTTGCTGAAAACGAGAATTATAAGTGAACCAAGAAAAATCAAAATAAAGCCGGGCACATATTCCTTCAGATTAAAACCCATTATCCGGGAGCTGACAGAGAAAATGACCATAAAAATAAAAAACAGCAGTAAGTACCAATTCCATGCACCGGCGAAATGATCGATAACCGTCCCGAAACCGAGCCATTTAGGCGGCATCACCGCCAGCGGTTTCAATGAACTTCCGGAAAAGTAAAATAAGATTGCAACCAGGACAATCCCCAAGCCCATCCAGATGGCCCACCAATCTTCTTTTTTCCAGAGCTCCGACCATTGCCATTTTTCACCTGATGTTTCGGCTGTCATAGCATCCTCCTTCGAAAATCATATCCTCCGGCCATCCACCGGATAAATTTTTTCTATTCGGAAATTAGCCCGCTGTTATTATGGTTGTCAATATTCAAATTTTGACTTGATCGTATCTATGCCAACTGATGCCAGGTGCGGCGGCATGGCATCACCGAATACGACTCATTTACCCGAATTAGATGCCTCGATCCGCCGATAAAATGTCATTTTGTGTCATTTTTTCGGTAAAAATTCCGCGTAATTGTTTGTGATTCTTATTAGTCCAATGAATTGGGTTCGTATCGCATATTTTAACATCTTTATGTTTTTTTCCTTCCCTAATGAAAAAACGGCTTCGTTTCGACATGATCGCATGATTTTATAAAACATCTTCATAATCGCATTAGTCCTATTTCATGTTTCTATATAATGCCTGGGCGACGAGATTAACACTGATTTGATGTGGAAATCGATTCAATTCTGGGGTGGGGGCGTAGGTCAGTGGGCCCTCCGCTCAACGGATCGTCGATCCCTGACGGGGTGGGGAGACTTAACCTACTTTAACAACATCATCTTCCTTGATTCTGTAAATTCATTCCCTGTGATTTTATAAAAATAAATCCCCGACGGCCCCGGAGAACCATCCTGCATTATCCCGTCCCAGTAAACAGTATATGTACCGGCCGGAAACATTCTGTCCGTAAACAATGTCGCCACCGATTGGCCGAGAATATTATAGATCTCAAGTGTCAAAACGTCCCTACGAGGTAATTCGAATTCGATCGTTGTTGAAGGATTAAACGGGTTAGGGTAATTTTGTTTTAAATCAAATATCTTCGGCAGAGTCGGCTCATATTGATATTCGACATCAACTGTAATATCTCCACCGCCTGAGAAGACAAAAACGTCTCCAGGATGGCCGTGCGCGAAATTACGACATGTGAATAGGATATCATCAATACCATCACCATTAAAATCACCGCCCGGTGAAAGTGACATCCCGATGTATTCCAGGAATAATGGCGGTAGGTCGCTACGGTCTATCTGGTCGTCTCTAATTCCATCGAATTTAGGACCGCCTAGATAAATAATAACTCTTCCGTCAAAGGAATCTGAACCGCCAAGAATCAGGTCGTTAAAGCCATCGCCATTGACATCACCGGCAGGCCTCATGACATAACACATGCCGTCGAGTTGAAAATCATATAGCGTATCATACATGGGTCCGCCTAAATATACCAGGGTCGTTGACCAATTCATTAAACCTAAATCTTCCCAACCATCACCATTGACGTCTCCGATGTTAAAGACACCCCGGGCAAAATATTTGGGCAGAGTATCGACCCCCTCTGCAGGACCAATTATTATATCTGGTTCTGAACCATAATCGGGCCCCAAAAATATATAGGCATAACCTATTGAATCGAAGCGGGGCCACATTGACATGTAGATATCGGTAAGGCTGTCGCCATTGAAATCTATTAAGCCCGCATGATTAATGCTATAGATTAAATCTGGAAGGGCGTATATCCAATCTGGTTCTTTGTCGGAAGCAAAGGGATTAAGATATAGCAATTCAAGATATCCTGCTAATGGGTCTTCGGCATGAACTATGATGTCCCCAATAAAATCATCATCTATTAAACCTGAAGATTCGCCACGGAAATGTTGTAAACCCTCCGGAGGCAGAATGGAATCGAAGGGAAGTGTATCAATATAGTCACCATGTCCGTTAAAGAGATATATTTTATAGTCAGAAGACATCACGAAATCGGGATTACCGTCGCCGGTATAATCCTTAAAATCAAGAATAGGCCAAAGTAATTTAAAAAGTAATCGGGAAAACTATCGATAGGATATCCACCAAAGAATATATACGTTCCCTGGGGATATAATGTGCTTATCGCAATGTCATCGAAATCGTCGTCGTTTATATCTCCTAACGATTTTATAAAATAACCCAAATTAGAACTTGTGTCCTCACCATGAAAATGGAATATCTGATGGGTGGAGTCGTAACTCGGTGAACATACCGAGAAAGAAGGAAAGCTTAAGAATATACAAATGGCCACGATTACTATATTCCTGACAATATTAGGATGGTCAATATTAAGGAAATATTTTGATGGTGGAACCATTTTCTAATCCTCTCTCCATACTAAATATAATATGAATGGATCATTAATCCAACCTGTTTTTTGGGTAGGGTGGGGAGACTTTAAAAGGGCGGTAGCCTGTCCGCCCCGCAGCCTGTTTCTTCCCCTTACAATTCTATACCATAATCCGATATTTAAAATACTTCTTCACAAATTTCTTACCAAATCGATGTTAATTCTGACTCCCGGCTGTTATATAGAAATACAAAAGGGAGCATGTATGAAAAATCTCAGCAGATATATTAATCTCGGCATCAATTTTAAGGCTCAAAATCAAATTCAGCCAAATGGCTTTCGCCGCCAAAGCCATTTTCGGCTAATTAATACGACCCCAAGCGATTACACCATTTTTCGCCGGGGAAATGCCAAAAAAAGGATTCCTTAAATATGCGAAACGAAGCCATTTTTAAAGATGCGCATTTGATTTCAATCGTAGGGGCGAACCCATGTGTTCGCCCTCGATGGATTAAGATGGGCAGACACGCGGGTCTGCCCCTACAACCACGATTTAGAAAAAAAATTAAAAAATCTGAAACGAAGCCACTGTTGTTGTGCCCCAAGGGGTAGGCTAACAAAATTCCTCTTATCGAATGGAGAAAATATATGAATTTAAAAAATATTCCCAAAGATTCGATTCGAAGCCATTTTATGAATTCAACCACTCCGCCACGTCGGGAGCATGGTACGATATGATAATATCCGCGCCGGCCCGTTTAATAGAGGTCAATATCTCAAGCGTTAACTGTTTTTCTTCGGCCAATCTTTTATCGGCCATCAGTTTCACCATCGAATATTCGCCGCTGACATTGTACGCCGCAATCGGAAGATCGAAGCGCTCTTTGGCCTTGGCGATTACATCCAGATACGACAGCGCCGGTTTGACCATAATAATATCGGCCCCCTCTTCGATATCGAGTTCCATCTCCTTCATCGCCTCGCGACCGTTGGCCGGATCCATCTGGTACGTTTTCCGATTTCCGAACTGCGGCGCCGAACCGGCCGCCTCGCGGAAAGGACCGTAAAAAGCCGAGCAGTACTTGGCGGAATACGACATGATACCGACATCGGCAAAACCGTTTTCATCCAGTGCCTTGCGGATAACGCCGACCCGACCGTCCATCATATCCGATGGCGCTACCATATCGGCCCCGGCCCGGGCGTGCGAAAGCGCCTGCAAGGCCAGAATCTCCAGCGTGGCGTCATTATCGACATCGTTGTTTTTTATAATTCCGCAATGACCATGATCCGTATATTCGCAGAGACAGACATCGGTAAACACAAGGATTTCCGGATTGGCCGACTTGATTTCCGCAATTGTTTTCTGGACGATTCCATCCGGTTTCAGGGACTCAGAACCGGTCGCATCCTTATGACCCGGTATCCCGAAAAGCAAAATGCCGGGGATTCCGAGTTCGAATACTTGAGTTGCCCGATCGATGACATCGATCAATGGATACCGATATACACCCGGCATCGATTCAATTACGATTGGCTTATCGATATTCTCCGCGACAAACATTGGGTAAATAAAATCGGATATATTCAAATTCGTCTCACTAACGAGCTTTCGCATCACATCGCTTTTTCTCAATCTTCTTGGCCGGGATTCGGGATAAAACATATTAAACCTGCTTGTTTACTTTTTATAATACTTCCTTATAGCATCTATAACGCCGGGAACATTGTGCTCCGTCGCCTCGCAATCAACCTGCATCCCCAACGATTTTATTATTTTATTCGTTGCCGGCCCGATCGAAACAATAATCGCGCCGTCGGTCAGTATCTTAATTTCATTTTCGGAAAGCATCGTCTTGAGACCGTACGCCGTCGAGCCGCTGGTGAACGTTATAATATCGGGCGGATATTCAAACAGCTTTTCTTTAAGTCCCTCCGGCCAATCAGGATGAAATGTTTTATACACCTGCAATGGAATAACATTCGCGCCGCTTTCATGCAGGATATTCTCAACCGAATCGTCGGCCAGATTGCCGCGGACACGAATGACGGTGGCGTTTTTCAATTGCACCTTGGAAGTGAATTCTCGGGCCAAATCGGCCGTCGTCGCTTTCGAGGGAACGAAATCCGGTTTAAGATGCATCTTATCCAGTGCCCGTTTCGTTCCGTATCCTATAGCCGCGATTTTGAAACCGCCGAGATTTCGGATGTCACCGATCTGCTTCCGGAATTGTTCGAAAAAATACCTGATACCGTTCTCACTGGTGAATATCAACCAGCGATTATTATTATCTGCTTTTTTATACGCGATCCAGCCTTCGCTGTCATGGTATTCTTCGGTAGCAATCGTCGGATAAGTGAGTACTTCGGCACCCAGTTCCCGCAGCGATTTATACATCTCCTGCGCCTGATCGGCCGGACGAGTGACCATAACTCTTTTCCCGAAAAGCGGCTTGTTTTCAAACCATTGCAAATATGGTCGAAGGCTTACTACCTTACCGATTATGAACAAAGCCGGCGGTTTAATATTTTCTTCATTGACTTTTTTAACGAGATCACGCAGGGAAGAGGTGAAAATCCGTTGGGTCGGTGTCGCGCCGCGTTCGACAATTGCCGCCGGGGTATCCGGCGACATTCCCGATTGAATAAGTCTACTGACTATGTTTTCAATCTCAATTACACCCATGTAGATAACGATAGTACCCTTTTTGGCCGAGGCGATCCATTCCCACGGTACATCCGAGGTCGTCTTATCCTTTGCCTTATGCCCGGTGGCGTAAACGACAAACGATGCATGTTCCCGGTCGGTCGCGGGAATACCGCTGCAGGCCGACGCCGCGACGGCGGCCGGGATACCGGGGATAATTTCGAAATCTATATCATGCTCCTTAAGATATCTCGCTTCCTCGCCTCCGCGGCCAAAAACAAACGGATCGCCGCCCTTCAATCGTACAACAATCTTGCCTTCTTTTGCCAGTTTGCCCATCAGACTATTTATATCATCCTGCGGAAGAGCATGATTCCCTGCTTTTTTCCCGACATAGTATTTTTCGATATTCCGCGGCAAAGATACAATCAATTCGGAGGGGATAAGATTATCGTAGACGACCGCGTCGCAGCTCTGAAGACGTTCGTAACCTTTGACGGAAATCAAATCGGGATCGCCTGGTCCGGCACCGATGAGATATACTCTCCCTTTAACTACCGTACTCATTTATACCCGGCGATTATTTGCTCCGCCCCCTGCATATTAAGCTGTTCGACCACGTCATCGACGATATTCTCATCGGGTGTTTTAATATTGCTATCATTGTCCGCATTTAAACGTCTTTTTCCGTCTTTGTCAAGGACGACGGCGCTTAATTTAATTCTGTTATTCTCTATACGCGCCCAACCGCCAACGGGGGCGGAACATCCGGCTTTAAGTTTGAATAGCAGCAATCTTTCGATATCTAAACAGCGATGCGAGATTGGATTGTCAATTGGTCTGACGACGTCGATTACTTTGTTATCGTCCTGCCTTACCTGCACCATCAGCGCACCTTGCCCGGCGGCGGGTAAAAATTTTCCCGGCGGGAGTATTTCGGTGATTCTGTCTTCAAGGCCAATTCGTTTAAGCCCGGCATATGCCATAATAATTGCGTCGAATTCACCGTTATCGAGTTTTTTCAATCTCGTTTCAATATTGCCGCGAATATTTTCTATTTTGAGATCGGGACGCATATTTAAAATCAGAGCTGCGCGACGCGGCGAACCGGAGCCGATACTCGCCCCGGGAGATGCTTCCATCAACTTAATGCTCCGGCGGGAAATCCAGACATCGGCGCAATTCTCTCGCGGCGGGACGGCGCCTATGATCAGACCGTCGGTCATTTGCGAAGGCAAATCTTTGGCACTGTGGATGGCGATATCGGTTGCAGCATCCAGCAGCTCTTTCTCTATTTGTTTGGTGAAAACACCAACCCCGCCGATATTTTCAAGCGAAGATATTCTGTCGGTATCGCCGGTTGTCTTTATGACAGTTTTTTCATATCGGATATTCGAATGTTTTTGCTGAAGCAAATGTATGACATAATCGGTTTGCGCCTGCGCCAGCCGACTGCCGCGCGTGCCGACTTTAATCATGTTATTAGGCATGATAAGTACAATAAGGAAATTCTATTTCAGACTTCAATCATCTCGTCCAGCATCTTCTCGATTTCGTCGCCATGTTTTTCCTTCAACGCTGCTTTCCAGTCGGCTTCGAGAAATTTGCCGTACGCTGCCGTCTTCTTTTCGCGATCGCCTTTCAAACGCGATTGCACCTTCTGTCTGAAAGCTGCGGCCAGTCTCGCAACTTTACTCCAATTTTCGGGGAAAATATTTTCCAGTATCAATCGGACATGTCCCGACAGAAAGGGCGCCTTGCCGTCGGAAGCCACCGCCACCGTCAGGCAATCCCGTCTGATAACCGCCGGAAAAATAAAATCGCACAGGCTCGGTTTATCGACAACATTTACCGGTACACCCGCCTTTTTGCAATCCTCCGAAACCTGCCGGTTGACGTCCATATTATCGCTGGCCGAGATGACCAGCCCGTATTCCGAGGCCTCGGGTGATTGATATTTGCGTTTGATGAGTTTTAGTAGTTTTTTGGATGCGTAATATTCAATCTTTTCATCCGCTTCTGGCGCCACGACGGTAATATCGGTTTCATAATTAAGCAGAGTATCTATTTTTCGCAAAGCAACTCGTCCGCCACCGACGACAAGACAATGCCTTGTCTTAAGTGACATACATATCGGCAGAAACTGGTTGGCCATATCAAATCACTCGTTCCGTTTATTATTTAATCCGGCTTTTAATTTTACCTGAAGTAATTTATTTGTAAGGTCTTTTGTTGCACTGTCGATCCTCGTTCGAGTTTCCGGATCCAATTCATCCAGAACACCGGCCATTTCCTGTTGCCGAATGGATTCAAACAGCCCATCAAGACCGTTGTAAATCGGTTCATAACGGACATGATTGTACCAATAGATAAACTCATCAAGCTTGCGCTCGATAATTTTTTCGGCGTCCGGGACGGCTAATTCCCTTCGCGTTTGTTGGTCCTTAACAAATTGCTGAACATCTTCAATATCAAGAATATCGATATTTTCATTGAAGTCTTTCTCGATATCAACATCACGCGGAACCGCCATATCCATTATTATTAATTTTTTTCCGGGTTCCGATGATAAAATACCGTCAAGCACACTCCTGGTAATCACAGGTCGATCGGAACCGGTACAGGAGATGACAACATCGGCTTCTTGAATGAGGTGAGGTAGCCTGTCCAATGAAAAACCTCTGGCATTGTATTTGGCTGCGATCGCGATTGCTTTTTCAGGTGTACGGTTGGCAAATCTGAATCTGTTAATGTCCATTCTATATAAATTCGATGCGGCCAGATCAATCATCTGGTTGATACCGATAAAAAGAACATTCGGGCGGCCAGTCCCATTGATTTTTGTCTTTAGTAATTCCGCCGCGGCGCTGCTGACCGAGCAGGCACCTTTACCCATCTCGGTATCGGTGCGGACCATCTTGCCGACCCGAAAAGCCTGGTGGAAAAGCCGATGGATGATTTTTCCGGAAGCTTTCACGGCACAGGTCGAACTATACGCATCTTTGACCTGACCGAGAATCTGATTTTCGCCCAGTACCATCGAATCAATTCCGGCCGCCACCCTGAATAAATGCGCAGCCGCATGACGATTCCTTTTAATGTAGAAATGCTCCTTTATTTTCGGGATGTCAATATTACCGAATCTTTTATAAAACTTTTCAACGATATCGATCGGCTGGTGCTCCCGGTCGGTCACAAAATAAAATTCTACCCGATTACATGTCGATACGATGGCCGATTCTTTGACTTCGGGGAGATTGGAAAAAACCGAGTTTGCTTCGGCCATGTCATCATGACCGATCTGCAGCGGTTCCCTCTGAGCCAGGGTCGATGATTTATAATTTATTCCGCAGGCAACAAGCTGCCAATCACCTAAAGCCATTTATATATAAACTCCTTTATCCTTCACCTATGATAATACGGCCAGAGTCCCGCCGCCGATAACATGAACATCACTGAATCCGGCGTTTTTCAGCATCAGGGCGGCTTGATAGGAGCGGGAACCTCGTCCGCAAATTATGACCGTCTTCTTGTTTGCATCAAGTTTACCGATATTTTCTCGCACATCATCCAAAGGGATATTAAAATAATTTTTCTTTTTTATCTCGTCCGGCAAAGGCCAGGGTGCCCCGGTCGCCTCCTCAATTTCCCGGACGTCAATCCATTGTTCCACATTTCCATATTCTGCGCCCGGAGGCAGGAAACTCATTCCTTTCTCCTGAGCCCGGGCGATACCCGCCATTTCGTGGAGTGGATCCAGAACGTCGGCATACGGCGGTGAATAACCATGCTCCAACTTAAACAGATCATTTATGGTAGCGTTTTGTTGAGTATATAATGAAAAGACATCTAAGCGACGGCATATATCTCCAAAACCTACGGCCTGTAAACCAAGAAGCCTATAATCATCTCCGGAATATATCATTTTAAGAGTGATCCGTTTGGTTTCGGGATAATAGTCGGGTTTATCCACGAATGTACCCCATACCACCTTTGCATTCAAACCACTCCTTTCCGCATCTTTTTGAGTAATGCCGACGGCCCCGGCGTTGATATCAAAAACTTTGACTATAAATGTTCCGACAACATTCGGGATTTCGAGGTTTTCACCAGCGATATTTTCCGCGATTATCCGGCCGTGGCGATTGGCCAATGAGCCCATTGGCCAATAAATATTTTTGCCGGTAATATGGCTCGTTGATTCAATACAATCACCTCCGGCATAAATGGAAGCATCCGATGTTCGTAAAAATTTATCTACTATAATACCGCCGGTAGTGCCGATTTCCAATCCGCATTTTTCCGCCAATCCGGAATTAGGTTGAACACCGAGGCATAGGAAAACATAATCGACATCGATGTCTTCCTGGTCTTTTGAACTGACAGCTATTTTTTCACCTTCAGCCTTAATTTTGGTAACTGCCCAGCCTAGATGAACATCGATATTCTGCCTCGCCATTTCGCGTTCGACAATCCGGGCTATTTCTTCGTCCAAAACGTAGGGGAGAACGTGATTTTCTTTTTCAATAAGAATCGTCTCAATTCCCCACATGCCTCCCACCGCTTCTGCCAATTCACAGCCAGTGAATCCGCCGCCAATGATAACCGCCCGTTCGATTTTGCCCTGCTCCGCTAATTGCCGGAAGTGAATAGCATCCTCAGGCTTGGTGAAGGTCCTGATCCGAGGATCATCTGCTACCGGGAATTTGGGTACTATCGGAATTGAGCCGGCGGCAAGAACGAGATAATCGTATGTTTTTTCGAGTTTGTTTCCGGAATCCAGTTCTATGGCATATATAATTTTCTTATCTCGTTCGATTGAGATAACATCCACGCCCGGAATAAAATCAAAACCTTTCGACTTCCGATAAAATTCAGGCGTTTTGGGGGTGCTGTACGAAGTGAAGGTCAATTGCTCGAAACTGTTGACGTCCCCCGATGCAAAAAAAGGGAGACCGCATGTACTGAATGAAAAATATCTTTCTTTTTGATAAAGTGTTATTTCGGCAGCGGGCAGTCGTCGGGCAAGAGTCGCAGCCGTTTTGGGTCCGGCCGCTTTGCCTCCGATTACGACGATCTTTGATTTGGTATTTGTAGACATATCTTACTCGGAAATTTATGGGATTGCCTGCATAAAACAACCCCGGTGATATTCATCCCGCTATCAAAGGTTATATTAGCTGCTGTTCATCCTATCGGTTTGGCTTCCGCCGCAACCTCCTCGAATTCCTCTATATCCGATTCCGATTTAATCTGACCGCGCACCGAAAGAGTCATTTTATAAAATAGTGTTATTAACAGCGCACCGATACCGTACACGCCCGTGGAAATCATAAACTCGGTCCAGGTCGGCCAGTAATGGGGAACATCTCCGAGGGGTGACGGTATAAACCCGGTAATGATCATACCGAGACCTTTGTCGATCCAGATCGAGACAAAAACGGTGACACAGGCAAAAGCGAGGATATTTTCATTTTTCCGTGTTTTTGGGTTTACCAATAGTACAATTGAGACGATCGCCAGAACGACCGACGTCCACATCCACGGGACCAATGTCGTATTACCGCCGAGTCCGAAAAACAGAAATTCAAAATGATGCAGATGCTCCGGTATATCGCTGTAAAGAGTTGTGAACAATTCCATCAGAATCAGAAAAACATTGAAACACATGGCGTAGGCCACGATTTGTCCCAGTTTTTGAATGGCCTCCCTGCCGGCGTCGAATCTTGTAATTCTCTTGATAATAATAGCCAGAAGAATCAGCAGAGCGGGACCCGATGAAAAAGCCGAGGCCAGAAATCGCGGCGCCAGCACGGCCGTCATCCAGAAAGCGCGAGCTGCCAGGCCGGAATACAGAAAGGCGGTGACGGTATGAATACTGACCGCCCACGGTATTGATATGATTATGAACGGCTTAATCCACTTCGGCGGGGCAATTCCTTTTCTTTCGGATGCCAGCACGATCAGGCTGATAAGGACATTTAATCCCAGATAACCGGAAAGAACAAACAGATCCCAGAACATCAGTGAATTCGGCGTCGGGTGCAGGATAATATTCATGGCCCGGAAGGGTTGGCCCATATCGACGAAGACGAATAACATACACATAATCACCGAGCCGACCGCGAAAAATTCGCCGAGAATAACTATTTTTGCGAAGGCTTTGAAATTGTGCAGGTAATATGGCAGGACGACCATGACCGCCGAAGCGGCGACACCGACCAAAAATGTAAACTGGGCGATGTAAAATCCCCACGAGACATCCCGGCTCAATCCTGTAACGGTCAAACCATGGCTTAACTGCCTGAGGTAGAATAGAAAGCCGACAAAGATGACGAGCATCAAAAAACCCACCCAGGCCCAGTATTTTTTACTTCCAGTAATCGCTTTTTCCAGCATAACTACCTCATACCAAGTAATAGACCTGCGGGTTGGTGCCCAGGCCGGGTTTGCGGCGAATAGCAAAATTGTCATGCAAAATCTGCCTGACTTCCGATTCCGGATCTTCCAGATCGCCGAACTTCAGTGCTTTTTCGGGGCAGACTTCAACGCAGCGCGGCTGCAATCCGAATGCCAGTCGTTCCGCGCAGAAATCGCATTTTTCTACGACACCACGCTCGCGCGTGGGATATTCCGGATTTTCATTTTTTATGAATGGCCGGGGATCACGCCAGTTGAAGCTTCGAGAACCGTAGGGGCAGCCGGCCACGCAGTATCGACAACCGATACAGCGGTGCATGTCCATCATGACGATACCATCGGCACGTTTCCACGTTGCCTGTGTCGGGCAGACTCGTACGCAGGGAGGGTTGTCGCAATGGTTACACATTACGATAACCGGTTTATCCTTGAATTCTTCTTTGACGTACTCGCTTTCGTTATCAGGTAATGCATGTTCGAACGGCTCTTTCCAAATCCATTTGACTTCGTCCTTTTTATTCCCGAAATCGGGAACATTATGAATCTGATGACATGCATCCATGCAGACCGTACAACCATCCTTGTGAAGACATTTTTTGATATCGAAAATCATCGCCCACCTTTTGCCCACCAGCGATTCATCTTTAGGCAAAAGCTCCCGCGTATCGGCCGTAAGCGAATCGCCCAGCGTTTTTTTGCCGATGGCGGCGGCAGCGGTTAATCCGGCGATTGTCAGGAATTTTCTTCTATCGATACCCATCATTTATTCTCCTTCGGTTCTACATGGCAATTCCAGCAATCCGGTTGACCGACGGCACTGTAGTTATGGCATTCATCGCAGAATTCGGACTTATTGGGATGACATTTCATACAGGTATTGACAAGACTCATATTATATTGCTTGCCGTCAAATGACGTGAAAATCCGCTTGCCATCTCGGACAACACTATTACGCCACTCATCGAGAAGCTTCATATGCGATTCTTTCATATATTCGGTCGGCATGACACAGTGCTTTTCAGTCGTGACTATTTTCGGATTTGGTTTGTATTCGGCTTTGCCGCTGGCCATATCGTACCACGCCGGACCGGTTATCAAAATGAGGAAGATTATTATACCGCCGATGATTTTCCATGCATCATACATTCTTGACTTCCTCCACCTTTTCCTGTTCCTGCCGTTTTTGGCCCACAAAAGGTTGACCGCGAAGATCGGTCCGATCCGGCCTTTCGCCTTTCATTATAAGGGCATTCCCGACCAGTTCATGAACGGCCCCGACGCTGACCTCCGGTACCCAGAACTCCATCAATGGCGTCAGGGTTGCCTTGTCGATAGCGCAGATGCAGGCCAGCAGATTGACGTCATGCTTTTCATGAACGTATTTAACCGCATTTGCACGCGGCAGGCCGCCCCGCATTCGCATTTCGAAGTTCTCATCGGTACCCAAACCGGCGCCACTTCCACAACAGAAAGTCTGTTCTTTGATGGTGTTTTCCGGCATTTCGAAGAAATTATCGCAGGTCTTTCTGATGATATATCTCGGTTCTTCGATCAATCCCATGGCCCGCGCCGGATTGCAAGAATCATGAAAAGTCACTCGCCATTGATCATTGCGGCTTTTATCAAGATTCAGCTTGCCGTTTTTGATTAAATCGGCGGTGAATTCGCAGATATGGACCATCTTCGTTGATTTAGTGTTATCGAATTTTGTCCCGGTGATCGGTGAAACCGGTACTTCGAGGAAATCGGCCGGACCGTTCATGGTGTCCATGTACTGATGCAAAACACGCCACATGTGGCCGCATTCGCCGCCGAGAATCCACTTCACGCCCAAACGTTTGGCTTCAGCGTAAATTTTGGCGTTCAGTCGTTTCATCGTCTCGACGGAATGAAACAACCCGAAGTTACCGCCCTCGGAGGCAAATGAACTGAACGTGTAATCCAGACCGATTTCGTGAAAGAGCGCCATATAACCAAGAAAACCGTAGTAGTGCGGGTCGGCGAAATAATCGGCCGACGGAACGACAAAAAGAATTTCGGCCCCTTTGCGATTGACCGGGGCGTCAATCTTAACGCCGGTTATATCGGCGAGGTCATCCACTGCAAAATCGACACTATCTTGAAATCCGTGGGGCTGGATACCGAGATGATTACCGGTCCGGAAACAGTTGGCGGCCGGAGTGACGATCCAGTCGATATTAAGTCCGACCAGATTAAGAAGCTCGCGCGCCATCATTGTTATTTCGGCCGTGTCAATTCCGTACGGACAAAATACCGAGCAACGCCGGCATTCGGTACACTGAAAGAAATAGTAGAACCATTCTTTCAGAACATCAATTGTAAGCTCTCTGGCCCCGGCGAAGCGACCCATGATTTTGCCGGCGGTGGTGAAGTCATTGCGATAAACCGACCTTAGTAATTCGGCGCGCAGCACCGGCATATTCTTAGGATCGCCCGATCCGAGAAAATAATGGCATTTATCGGCGCAGGCGCCGCATCGGACACAAATATCCATGAAAATTCTCAAAGAACGGTACTTATCCAGCCGTTCTTTGAATCCATTCAGGATAATCTCTTTCCAGTTTTCCGGCAATTGCCAGTCGTCGTCCATCGGCTGCCATTTTCTGGAGTTGGGGAGTCCCAAGTATTGGGAGCTTTTTTCAGTCGCCGCATAATTAAAGGTTCCCTTCCGGAAAACAGGCAGGGTATCCATCCAGTTTTTTGCCGGCGGTTTATAGTCTAAATCCAAAATCTTCTGAGGTTTTATTTTGTCTTCCGCCATATCATTCTTTCTCCAACGGCATACCCGCCGCTTTCATAACTTCCCTGAATTCATCTTCGTACTCTTGATAAGTATGTACCTTAACAGGATAATTCCAGGGATTGATATGCCGGCGTACCCGGCTGTTGTTGGCCAGATTCCGGGTAGGACTGAGAAAGACGCCACCCATGTGCATCAACTTACTCATCGGGAAGTAAAATAGAAGAGTCGAAACCAGGAAAAGATGCAAATAGAATAACCATCCGATTCCCACCGGAATCACCGGATTGAAATTTACAAGTCCCATCGCGAGGGTTTTAACATCTATGATATTCACTTTGAAGGCCGCGAAATATCTCATCAACACGCCGGTCAGGCCGATCGTGAAAATCAAAAAGAGCGGGAAATAATCGCTTTCCAGAGAGATATACCGAACCTGCGCAATTGCGACCCTTCTTAAGAAGAGATAACCTATGGCAATAAGGAAGATGACATCGGTCATATAAAGAACCGGGAGCCCTATCTCCAGAAGCCCATCAAGATTCTGAATATAAGGAACAAAAAAGATAACCGGCTCGGTAAAGAAACGAAGATGCCGCAGGACGATTATCAGAAATGTCCAGTGGAAAGCCAATCCGGCCAGCCAGAGCCAGATATTCTGGCCATAAACCAACTTTCCATCCCTGAGTTCCGATTTTGTGTTTCTGAAAAGAGAACGAAAAACGAGTATTTCCAGAAGCATGCGCCCGATAACACCGAAAATATTGTAGGGGCTTTCCAGATTGTTGGTCTTAATCCAGGACAATGATTTTTGCTGACCGCAGGTAGTCGGGATGCGAAAAGGAACCGGGGAGCGGGCCCATTTTATTACACGGTAGAGAATTCCGACTATAAAAACGGCAAAAGCGCAATATGGTATAATGACTCCCATAAGCAGATGGAATTTCAGTACATAGGCTCCGACAAACGCGAGGCAAATGAGGAATAATAGTAAAAAGAGCGAATATAATCCTCTCATTATATAGTCAACTCCTCTTTTATAAAAATAAATTTCATCTTGTTCAATTCTATGCTCCCCTTTTCGGGCCGGCGGTCCCCAGGCGACGATTTAATCGTTCGACCGGAGTGAATACGCCCTCTTTTTGTCGTAATTTTAAATCAAACAATTTTTCGCGACATTGCATGTAAATATCAAAGGCCAGCATAGACAGGCGGTCGATTTTGGATTCGAATTCAATTATTTCTCTGGTGAGCCCATTGTTGTGAATGTCCTGATGCAGGTTATCGTAAATCACTTTTTTCAAAAGCAGTGGAAAGGCGACGGCCTGTGAAGGTTGGAAATCCTGAACCGATCTGATGCGAATTATCTCATCCAGAGACTTATTGAGATTGGCCGCATCCATATCGCCTAATAATTCATCATAGATTACTTCGATAGCACGTGAAATAGAACTGCCGACAGGATTGTCAAATCTATCCACGATCTGCTCGAATTTTTGAGCGGCATCGGCCGGGTAAGATTCAAGAATCGACCGGAACCATCCTTTCAGAATGGTCGATCTCTTTTCTTTTAGAAGCTCTTCAAATAACATTATCCGACATCAATATCGAAAGATGCACTATTTCTAATAACACTTGGCGGGGTTCCGTATAAAAGTCGCCGAAATCCCCGCCGTTTAAAATTCAGTTATACGCAGCCGGTCGGCTTCGCCAATCCAGCCACCTTGCAGGCGCCCTTCGCCGGACCTGACGGAAACAACTCATAAACCTTCTTCAACGGGAATCCGGTTTCCTTACAGAGTTTACGAATCATGGGGGCAATCCCGAACTTCAGGTAATACTCTCTGAGGTAATTAACCAGCTTCCAGTGTTCTTCAGTCATGTTGTCGACACCTTCGGTCGTTGCCAGAGCCGTGGCAACTGCATCGTTCCACTGATCCGGTTCCTGCATGAAACCGTCTTCGTCGACATCGATTTTAATGTCACCATACTCGAAAATAGGCATCCTAACTCCTTATTATTATATTGCTTCTATTAATAGTAATAATTTATTTCCAAACCATCCGTTAATGCATTTCAATATATCCGCACGGGCAATTCTCGGCGCATTTTTTACAGCCGTTACAAAATTCAAGTTTGAATTTGTATTCCTGCCCCTTAATAAGCGGTTTTATGACGGCGTTATCCTGGCAATAACTCCAACAGGAGCCGCAATCAAAACACATCCCGCAGCTCATACATCGTTTGGACTCGTGAATGGCCTCATCCTGCGTCAGCGTCGACACGATTTCGGCATCCATCTTCTTAAATCGCTCCGCGACCGGAAGCTCCCTTATTTCGACCGGATTGCTGGCTTCATAGTAGCTGAGCTTTATCTTATCGAATTTAATCACACCCAGATTGGGAAGCACGGGCGGCATGGCCTCACCGGAGAATTTCTCGTGAATCGCTTCGGCCGCCCGCCGGCCGTGGAAGATGGCGTCGATCACCAGACCGAGATTGACATTATCACCGCCGGAAAAGACATCATCGATTTTAGTTTTAAATTTCTCATCGACCTTAATCCAATCGCGACCCTCGATGAGAGTATCGAATCCGTTGAAATCCGGTTCCTGACTTATAGACGGAATAAGCGTCGTGAAATTCAAATCAAAAGTATCGCCCTCAATCGGTACCGGACGCCGCCGGCCGGAATCATCAGGCTCGCCCAATTCCATCTTCTGACATTTCATACCGGTGGCTTTGCCGTTATTTTTATAAATCTCGGCGGGAGCGGCCAGAAAATGAATTTCGACGCCTTCTTCCAATGCGCCCTCGATTTCCTCTTCAATGGCCGGCATTTCTTTTCGCGTCCGACGGTAAAGTATGGTTGCTTTAGCGCCCATGCGCAATGCGACACGAGCGGCATCGATGGCGGTGTCGCCACCGCCGATAACGACGACGCTGTTACCGATTTCGACCTTCTCTCCTTCGTTGACCCGATGGAGAAAATCAACACCGGTATAAACATTAGGGGCATCTTCGCCTTCGACTCGTAACAAATACCCTTTATGAGCGCCGATGGCTATAAAGATAGCGTCGAAATCTTTCCGGAGGTCGTCAAGCGAAACATCATTGCCGACCGAAGTATTCAATTTCAACTCCACACCCATATCCAGAACTCGGCTGATTTCTGCGTCCAGAATATCAAGAGGAAGGCGGTAATCGGGGATACCATAGCGTAACATGCCACCGGCTTTCGGGAAGGCTTCGAAAATAGTCACCTGATATCCTCGCCGAGCCAGTTGATAAGCACACGAAACGCCGCCGGGGCCGGAACCGATGATAGCGATTTTTTCCGATCGTTTCTCATCGGTCAGCATCTTCGGCTTTAATTTCTTCTCCAGACCAAAATCACCTATAAAGCGCTCAACTTTATTGATTCGCACAGAACCTTCTTTTTCCTTGCGGTTGCAGTCGGTTTCACAGGGGTGAGGGCAGACACGACCACATACCGACGGAAAAGGTGTTTTTTCCATAAAGATATAGAAGGCTTCTTCGAACGCCTGGTCATAAGGCTTTTTATAATCCTCCGCCTTCTGAATCGTAGTCAGCATTTTTCTTATCGGGTTGTGATTCGGACAACCGTCGCCGCACGGCGGCCTTTTTTCAATAAATATAGGGCGCAGCGGAGATGTTTCGACCCCGGAACCACCGCCCGAAGACCTCAGGCTATGAAGTCCCCTTTTCTTTTTCTTAACGACTTTGGCCATAATACAATTCTTTCATATCTGATTTCATTACCGCCGGGAAATCTCGGCAACCGGTTTTGAATTCGCGACGGTATTTTATTTCAATTTACATCTTGCTATAATCTATAATTGAGTCTTTATACACCTTTACATCTATGCGGCCGTAGTGGCCTTCGCTATTTTTCCCCTAAAATTTCGCGGTTCATCACCCTCCCTGTTACATTTATATTTCAAGGCCTTTTCGACCAAAGCCGGAGCCCAGCTTTTTACGCCGTCAGAGTGAATATGTGTGTAACAGGCCAGAGTATTTTTTAAAACAATCCCGTCTCGTTTTTCGCCCAAACCGAATCCGGATTGAACTTCCATGCAATTATCTATATCTTCTTCAATTAAAATCGGGCCGGAGTAATGAAATTCATGACCCTTGATTATATCTCCGATTTTGTAGAACGGGTTGGTTTTATCCACTTTTAACCGCGTATAACCATGACCGACCGGTTTGTCATGCATCTGTAAATCGATTGGTAACAGGCCGGTCATGGGATAATAGTTATCTTTCCATTTAATTGATCGCGATAAATATATCAGACCGCCGCATTCGGCATAAATCGGCATCCCGTTTTCCGCCGCCAACTTAACCGATCGCTGCATGCTCTTGTTTTCAGCTAATTTTTCAGCCTGCGTCTCCGGAAAACCACCGCCGACATAAAGGGCATCGATTTGCGGCAGTTGTTTGTCTTCGACGGAAGAAATAAGTACCAGATCGGCGCCGGCTCTCTCGAGCGCCTCCAAATTTTCCGGATAATAGAAAGTAAAGATCGAATCTTTGAAATATCCGACTTTTACCTTTGTTGCCACTTTCTCTGAAGGAATTTCCTCCGGATTTTCAATCGGCCCGGCGCTTTCGGCAATTTCGAGAAGAGATTTAACGTCAAGATACTGCTCGGCTATATAGGCCAATTTTTTATCCAGTGCGGCGCCCGAATCAATCTCCGCAGGCGGAACCAATCCGAGATGTCGCCCCGGAATAATAGAATCGTCAGTTGTTAATTTCGGAATAGCACCTAATATCGGCAAATTGCAGTACGTTTTAACAGATTCGGCGATTATTTTTTTGTGTCGTTCACCGGCAACATTATTAAGAATAATACCGGTAATATTAAGACCCGTTTCAAAATCGAGGCAACCCTTAATCATCGCGGCAATTGTCCGCGTCGCTTTCGTAACATCTACGACTAAAACAATGGGGGCGCTAAGTAGTCTGGCGAGCGATGCTGTACTGTGTGTTCCTGCGGCATCTTTGCCGTCAAAAAGCCCGCGATTGCCCTCGATAATCGCAATATTGGAACCAATTGAATTGATTGCAAAATTTCGATATACATCATCAGAACTTACGAGATAAGTGTCGAGATTTCGACAAATCGTCCCGGAGGCTTTCGTCAGCCAGGCGGCATCTATATAGTCGGGGCCTTTCTTGAAAACAGATACCGAAAGCCCCTTCTGACGTAATGCCGTCAGAAGGCTCAAACTTACAATTGTCTTACCCGAATCGCCGGATAAACCGGCGATTACCAATCGCGGCGTTCTAAAAGCCATAAAATCCAAACCCGGGGCGCCGGGATTTTAGTCGTTAGCGGCGCCCTCTCTATGCGGAAGCTCGATGTAACTGCCGCCGAAATAGGTGTAAACGCACCGTCCGGAATTAATCAATTCCTTAATGGCATCCTTACATTGTTTCTTGTCGGCGCCTTCTTCACCATAAAGCTGGACCATAGCCTTGATGAGGTCCATCGCCTTGAGCTTCTTGATACCCTGAGCTTCCTTAACCATATTAAACATGGCCTCGGCGATTTCTTCTACTGATTTGGCCATTTTAAACCTCAATAGGTTAAATGTGTCGAACGTTTAA
Source organism: uncultured Ignavibacteriaceae bacterium (assembly GCA_964452645.1). Classification (GTDB taxonomy): domain Bacteria; phylum Zixibacteria; class MSB-5A5; order GN15; family PGXB01; genus CAYXTW01. The sequence continues at coordinate 34,901 of CAYVMO010000019.1, read as the reverse complement.
AAGTCCAACCGGCATGTTTAAAGTCGTCTATATGTTCTTTCTGGAATTCAATCCCGGCCATCCTGAAAAATTTCGGCCAACCGATACGCTCGATCCATTCACCCATTCTCTCATATTTCCTGGCGTTTTGAGCCCATAATTCGACCAAATTCCTGATAGCCCCGGTAACTTCCGGCCAGCGCGGCGGATTGTTAGGTATGTATGGAATCGCCAGCTTGGAAAACATCGGCTCATGGCGCGCATTCGAAACTTTACCACCGACCCAAATCGAAACACCGTCGTTAAGGGCGTCATTCATAGGCATGGAAGGACAAACGGTGAAACAGTTGGCGCAAAACATACAGCGTTCTTCGTCGACTTCAACTGAAGGATTGCCATTAACTTCAACCGGCTTAATAGCCGCCGTTGGGCAGGAAGCAACCGTGTTGGGGATTTCGCACATCTTTCTCAATCTATCATGGTCAATTCGCGGCGGGCGACGATGAACTCCCAGGATAGCGATATCCGAACAGTGCACCGCACCGCACATATTCAAGCAGCAGGCCAGCGCGATTCTTAATTTACCCGGCAGCTTCATGCCTTCGAAATATTCAATCAAATCGTCCATGACAGACTTAACGATGCCGGAGGCGTCAGTTGCAGCCGAATGGCAATGGACCCAGCCCTGGGTATGGACGATACTGGAAATAGCATTGCCGATACCGCCGACCGGATGGCCCATTTCTTTGAGATCGGCGATCAGGAAATCAACATTTTCCTTTTTGGTCGTAAGAAATTCGATACTATGCCGGCTGGTAAAGCGGAGATGGCCATCACAATACTTATCGGCCAAGTCGCAGTACATCCTAATTTTATTGATACTCACTAGACGGCCGGAAGCCGCCCTGACCGTATACAGTTTCGCATCCGTTTCCGAAACGTGAACCATCACGCCCGGTTTAAGAATCTCATGATATTTCCACTTGCCGTAATTTTCTTTAATGATCGGCGGCAGAAATTGTTCATAGTGCGGTGGACCATAATCGGTCCGTCTGTCTTTCATTACATCAGCCATATATATACCTCAATAGCTCATTTTTTCAGGTTAAATGTTATCCTTCGGCTTCTTCCTCTTCATCATCTTCTTCGAAATATTCTTCATAGAAGACGTACGGATTATCTCGAGGTGTGGCGACCATTTCCGGGATCGGATCCATTTCAATAGCATCAAGAAAATTGCCCATACCGACGCGCTGGATAAATTCGCCCACACGTTCACGGTTTTTACCTTCCTCGCACCAGACATCCCAGATCCTGTCAACAAGATCTTTTATTTCCTGGTATGGTGGTTCCATCTTGATAAACGGAATGAAAACCGAGGAAAGCAAGGCACCTTCTACAATCGGCGCCTTGGAGCCGATAAGAATCACGGCGCCGCGATCTTTGCCGGGCCGCAGAGCCTTGGGCATAACATTGATGCAATGCATACACTTGACACAGAATTCGTCGTCGATGTTAAGCTCCTTGCCATTCCAGGCCATACATTTGGCCGGGCAGTTACCAACGACGTCGGACTGGATATCCAATCCCCTGTCGGCATATTCGGCGACGGCATCCTTATCGATTTGGATGGCATCACGCCAGGTGCCGATGACCGACATATCGGCGCGTGCAATGGAAGCTACACAATCATTCGGACAACCGGAGAATTTGAATTTGAATTTATACGGGAAGGCGGGACGGTGTATTTCATCCTGATAATTCATGGTGAAATCATAGCAGGCCTTCATGGTATCGTAACAGGCCCACTCACAGCGAGCCATACCGCAGCAACAGCTGGGGGTACGGACGTCTGAACCGGAACCGCCGATATCAAAGTCGATCTTCTGCAAATCTGAAAATACCGGCTCGAGTTGGTCGGTCCTGGTTCCCAGAAGAATAATATCTCCGGTGGAACCGTGCATATTCGTCATCCCCGATCCGCGTTTTTCCCAGATATCACATATCTTACGAAGGGCATCGGTTTTGTAGAACCATCCGGCCGGATGATTAATACGCATCGTGTGGAAGTGCGAGATGTTAGGCCATTTGTCCGGAAGGTCGGAATACCGGCCGATAACGCCACCGCCATAACCCATTACACCGACAATACCGCCATGTTTCCAGTGGCCGATTTTTTCATTATAGGACTGTTCCAACTGGCCAAGTAGATCAGCCGCCATCGGACTCTTTTTGGCCGCCATTTTAATTTCTTTTACGAAACTGGGCCATGCTCCTTTTTCCAGTTCATTGAGCATCGGGGTTTTAGGAATATCCGCCATTACTTCTCCTTAATATTTATTGATGTAATCTCTTGTTTATTATTCCGGGCATTCTTTTAATGCCTCCAATCCATTCAGCCTCAATTTAATGAGGTCTTTAGTTAACTATTTCGCCTCTGCGGAAATGACGTATTCTTCAAATCTGCGCGAAGGCGAACTTATCAGACAATTATTTTAATAGAATTACAGTGAAAGTCAAGCATATTTTGTGAAAAATTTCATTATCTTTCAATTTTTTAAAACCCAATTTTCCGGTTTTTTTAGGCTTGATATTTTCTGTAATATACTAATATACAATAGCTTACGTTATCACGAGCCAATCGCCGGGACATTTTTTTTATTTTCTTCATAAAGGAATTTTGCCATATAGTTTGAAAATCTCAGGGATTTCTGAATCGGAATAATATCCGTCGCCGGAATCGCTGGAATGGTGGAAAGCAGCAATTCGGTATAGTTGCGAATAGATTCGTTGCTTTTTTAATCATAAATCTGCTTTCATAACAGCATCCGTCCGTCTGGGAAGCATTCCCGGCCCCGACGCGATTCAAAAACATTCCCTATCGACCGATAATTATAATAAACCTGCTGAATAACATGAAGATAAAACATAAAACCAACAGGGTAGAAGGATATACTCTTGTCGAATTGGTGATTGTCATTGTTATCATCGGCATTCTGGCCGGGGTGGCGACGAATTTTCTCGGCAAGGCGATCGATACTTACCGAACCGAGGAAACCAAAGCGGAAATGAGGCGACTGGCTTTTGCCGTCGCCGGTAATCCGGATTTTGTCTCCAACGGGATGCGAACCGATTATGGTTATATCGGCGATGTCGGGTCTCTTCCCCCAAACTGGGACGCTTTGGTCTCCAATCCGGGTGGCTATGTTACCTGGAACGGTCCTTATATACAGGATGAATTCGCCGCCTCCTCAATTAATAATGATTTTAAATATGATGGCTGGGGCGCTGCGTATTCGGCTCCGGCGGCGATTTTTTCATCAACCGGAGGAACAACGACAATAACCAGACAGATAGCCAATTCAACCGACGATTTATTGTATAATACGGTTCGGCTGGCAGTCGTTGATTTTGATCTTACGCCACCCGGTGCAGATTATCGAGATTCGGTAGAATTCGCCCTCTTATATCCGGACGGAAGCGGGTCGGTAACGTCAAAAATCGGTTATCCGTCGGCCAATGGTTATGCCGAATTGGATTCGATTCCGATCGGTATGCATACATTATACTTGATCTATCTTCCGAATAATGACACGCTTATCCGTCAAATAAATATTGACCCCGGTCGTGATTTTTATGCCGAAATGCAGTATTACAAAAATGTTTGGTAAGTACAGGAATTATCCTGAAAATGAGTGCGGTTTCAGTCTGATCGAAATACTGATTCTGATAATCGTCGTCGGGATCGCCGCCTCAAGTGCCATGCAATGGTTGTCCGGTTCCCTGGACGATGTCAGGAAGGCCAGAACCGAGCGCGAGATGGATATGCTGGCCAAGGCGATCGTCGGCAATCAGGAAATAATAAGCGATGGGCATCGTGCGGATTTCGGATATATAGGCGATATTGGTAATTTTCCGCCGAATTTACAGGCGCTATATCAGAATCCGGGCGGTTATGCGACCTGGGATGGGCCATATATCACGCCTGGAATTTTGCAGGATAATAACGGTTATCGTTATGACGAATGGGGTGTAGCCTACGATTACTCCGGGGGAATTGCGATAACCAGTACCGGGGGCGGTTCAACGATCACAAAAAAAATCGCCGACGCCGGTTCCGATTATTTGCTGAACAGCTTTAACGGACAGATCCGCGATGCATCCGGGAACCGGCCCGGAACCGAATTTGCCGATTCAATTGATATCATTGTTACCATCCCCGACGGCTCCGGGGGAATTTTTAGTAAGAATTATCACCCTACCTTTTATGGCACCTTTACTCTTGATTCGTTACCTGTCGGCAATCACCCTCTGCGAATTATTTACACACCGGCCACAGATACGCTTTTCCGCTATCTGACCATTCTTCCCCGACATAAAAGCGGAAAAATTTATAAGTTCGCGTTGGATTATTTCGCCGCCGGGACGTTGTCGGATACCAGTCATATGATAATTTCGACTGCCGGCTCCGCGGCACTGGGCGGGCTTGGTTTTGCAAATGAAGACCTGGTCGATTACGACAGCGTTTCCGGAGATGCGTCCATGTATCTGGATGGCAGTACCATTTTTTCCGGCAATGCAGATATCGATGCCGTTCACATATTGGCCAATAATCATATCGTCTTTTCCACGACTGGCTCGGCGTCAGGCGGCGGTTTGTCGTTTCAGAATGAGGATTTGGTCGATTATGACCCGGCTACCGGAAGCGCTGTCATGCTATTTGACGGTAGCACTATATTTTCGGATGATGAAGATATCGATGCCGTTTACGTCACCGACAGCGGAAGTATCATGCTTTCGACGGCGGATGCGGCAACGATCGGAGGATTATCATTCCAGGATGAGGATATCGTCGAATATCAGCCCTCAACCGGTACCGCTTCAATAATATTCGATGGCTCCGTCGCTTTTTCAAATAGCGCTGACGTCAATGGCTTATATGTTCTCAGCAATGGACACTTGATATTATCGGTCGACAGCGACAGCCGGCAATTGGGTGGTCTAACATTTAATGCCGAGGATTTGGCTGAATATGATCCTGTCTCCGGAACGGCAACGATGTTTTTTGACGGTCAGGTTCCGTTCGGAACCGGTAACGAAAATATTGATGCCGTGCATATCGGTATCGGTGTCGGGAGTGTCGCCGGCGGTCCCGGCGGATCGGTTACATTACGGCCTGACGGCAGCGGCTCGTTAACCAACTTGACCGATTTCGGATGCTCCGATAATTTCCAGTGCGTCGATGAAAGCAGTACAGATGATGATGCTACCCGCGTTATCCGGGCATCAAATTCATACGCCACCGATGTCTATTCTTTCGAAGATCCGTCCGATACGTCCGGAAGTGTTGTCGGCGTTACGGTTTATTGCCGGGCGCGAAGAACGCAAACCCAGGGAAACGTAATGCCGGTCATATATATAAATTCCGCCGCTTTTAATGGCACCCAACAAGGTCTGACCGGCACATATGCGGATTATAATCAGGAGTGGACGATAAATCCGGATACCGGTGCGCCCTGGACATGGACCGATATAATAAATTTACAGGCCGGAATCCGCCTTAGAGGGCAGAATTCCAGCTTCCCGGGATATTGCACTCAGGTTTGGGTGGAAGTGACAATCAATTAGAAGCATTGATGATGTTAGAAATGAAATCATTCATTCTAGGAAGAAGACAAAAACCGGATGGTTTTACGCTGATTGAACTGGTCCTGGTAATTTTGATAATCGGTATTTTGGTCGCCGTCGGTGCCAAAAAAATCGGCCCTGTTAATCAGGCCAGCAAAATTGAAGAGACAAAGGCGGAAATGAACACCCTGACCATGGCTATCTGCGGCAATCCCGAACTTGAAAATAATGGAACTCGCACTGATTTCGGTTATGTAGGTGATGTCGGCTCCATGCCGCCCAATCTCGATGCTCTCTATTCCAATCCGAGTGGTTATTCGACCTGGAGCGGTCCCTATATTAGCAACAGCTTCGATCAAATTACAGGTGATTATAATAAAGACGCCTGGCAAATCGATTATTTGTATTCCGGCGGGAATGCCATTACTTCAACCGGTTCGGGTACGAATATCATTCGTAATTTATCCGGGTCAATTGACTATCTGCTTTATAATAAGGTTTCGGGAAATGTCTATGATTTGGATGGGACCCCGCCCGGTACCGACTATGATGATTCGATCCTGATTCGATTGACAATTCCCGATGGCAACGGCAGCCGCGTTATAAAAACCGCCAATCCGGATCAAGGGGGTTACTTCAGTTTTGATTCAATTCCGATTGGCAATCACGAAGTTGAAATAATATATGAGCCGGATAACGACACCCTCAAAAGGTTTGTTTCGGTATTACCCGGTTCGTCACCGAACAACTTATTTCTATTGCCGGCAAATGTCTGGTTTGATCCGGGGGATAACCTCGATAATGGTTTGATTGCTTGCTGGCGACTGGATGAGGATTCAGGGCTGATTGCACATAATGGCTGTTCGTCAGGCAGCGATGCCGAGCTTCAAAATGACGCCGCCGGAGCAGGCTGGACGACCGGGGAAATAGACGGCGCCTTCGAATTCGATGGTGTCGATGATTTTTTCCGCACGCCCACAAACTCTACCGAACTGCAGTTGACGGATATGTACAGCATTTCGGTCTGGATATTTCCCGATTCGGTTCAGAATGACTGGGCCGGTATATGCAGCAAAGCTACGCCGTCAGGTGACGATAACCACTGGACGCTTCAATTTGATAACTCCTCGGGTTTAAGCAAAAGAATAACGATTTATCATCCCAATGGTTACAATTGGAGGAGTACATATACATTAAATGATTGCAGGAACGCCTGGCATCATATTGTCGTTACGTATCGTCTGACCCCGGCACGAGTTCAATTATATGTTGACGGAGTATTCCATAGTGAAAGCACTTCTCTTACTCAGGGTCCAGGCAGCGGCAATGGCAAATTGCATATTGGTGCGGAACGCATTGAAATTCCTTTTAAGGGCAAAATCGACGATTTGCGGATTTATAATCGCGTGCTCGATTCCGGTGAAATTCAAGCTCTTTATAATCTGAACGGCGTTTAGAAGAATTGTATATATGATTACCAAAACAAAAGATATTGACGGTTTTACATTAATCGAACTGGTGATGGTAATCATCGTTCTGGGAATTTTGGGTGGCGTCGCCACGATGAAATTCAGCGAAAATCTCGAAACGGCCAAATTCGAGGCGACCCGGGCGGAGATGGAAGCGATCGCCGAGGCCATTGTCGGGAATCCGAATTTATATTCAAAAGGGATCCGAACTGATTTTGGATATGTCGGCGATATCGGCGCGCTGCCGCCCGACCTGGATGCATTGGCCTCCAATCCGGGCGGCTACAGTACCTGGAACGGACCTTATATCAAGGGTGATTTTAACAGTGACGATTTTAAACGGGATGGCTGGAATATAAATTATACCTACATTGATACTCTTTTGCGCTCGACCGGCTCCGGGTCAAATATCGACAAGGTCTTTGCCGCCAACTCGGCATCGCTGCTTTCTAATAGCGTCAGCGGATATCTTGTCGATGCCAGCTTGGATATGCCCGGTAGTACGTATGATGATTCCCTGGTGTTGCGATTGACATATCCCGATGGCTCCGGTGGTCTGGTAAATGACGCCATCAACCCGGATAGAAATGGAAATTTTTGCTTTAATACAATCCCGGTTGGTAATCACATACTGACTGTCATTTATATTCCTGACAGTGACACTATCACTCTTCCGGTATGTGTCCTGCCGGATCATGATGTCAACCTTGAGATCGTATTCCCCGCCGATTTGTGGTAAACTCATTTTGTCCGCAACGGTTATTTTTGTTGACATTGTAATTTATACGACTCATTTTTTTTACTCTAGGGGGTAAGAAGATGGCCTGTTTAAGCGATTTGAAAAAGAATGAGCGATTGTGGGGTATTTATACCGGAGAAGAAGAGTACGATCCGATGTTTCGCGATCGCTATAACAGGTTCGCTTATTATATGTCGACCGGACATAATGTGTTCAAACCCGAGGTCTCGGAATTTCTTTTCAATGAGGGGCATAATATAGAGTATCCTTTTGGGAAAAGATTCGCCTTGGCCCTGACTCATGATATCGATAATGTCATGTTATCGAGGCTGGGGACAATCAGCCGATCGGTGCACCAATTGGCGGGAGGCAAATTCGGCCAGTCGGCAAAAACGATACTTGGCAGGAGCGCCAAAAGATTCAATCCGCTCTGGAATTTCGATAAAATAATTGCGCTGGAAAAAAAATACGGCGCAAAATCGAGTTTTTATTTTTTGTCTCTTGAAAGGGGCGATGCCGATTTCAGCTTTGAAATTAAGGATCTGAAAGACGAATTACGGGGAATAATCCAGTCCGGTCACGAAGTCGGTTTGCACGGCGGCCACAATGCCTATAATAATTTGGATATTTTACTAAAACAGAAAGATAGAATCGAAAAAGCGGCCGGTATGGAAGTTGTCGGATATAGAAATCATTACCTGCGCTTTAAAATCCCGTCGACCTGGGAATTGTTAAAACGGGCGGGTTTTAAATACGATGCGACTTTTGGGTATAATGATTGTGTCGGCTTCAGGAACGGTATGGGACATCCGTTCCGGCCATTTAATCTGGAATCCGGCGATTTTATCGACATAATCGAGATACCGCTGATTATAATGGACTGCACCCTTGATTCGTATATGCGCCTCGACACGGAACAATCCTGGTTGGTTATAAAACGCTTACTGGATACTGTCAGTAATATTTCCGGCGCCGTATCGATACTCTGGCACAACACCGACATGCAGGGTGAAAAACTGGAATTGTATGAGAAGATTTTATCGTACGGAAAAGAAAAAGACGCTTGGATGACGTCAGGGAGTGAATTATATAATTGGTGGCGGGAGCATAATCCGATAGAATGCGGAGAAGCAGGTGAAAGTATTTGTAACTGATGCCGGTTACAAGCATGCCCTGGCGGCAATCCGAAGCTTGGGAAGAAAAGGCATTTATGTTATCGCCGGGGCCCATCGACGAGGACAGTCGTTTTATTCGAAGTATTGCCGGGAGAGGATAATTTATCCTGACCCGGCTGACGGCCATAAGTTCGCGGAGTTTATGATTGATTATGTCAGGAAAAATCACATAGATGTCTTATTACCGATAGGTTATCTATCGTGCGTCGCTCTTTCGCAACATGTGAGGGATTTGCAAAAGTATGTAAAAATTCCGCTGGCCGATTATGAAGCGATGCAAATCGCTGGAGATAAAACTCAAACAATGCAGTTCGCCCGAACCTTGGGCGTAGCCACACCCAAAAATTTTAATACGCCCGATGAGGTCGATCGATTTCCGATAGTTGTTAAAGGCAATAAAGAATCAGGACACGTTGCATATGTCAATTCGCGCGAAGAGCTCTCGCGTATCGACACCTCCGATTCTGTTCTGCAGGAATATATAATTGGCGGTGGATACGGTTATTATGCCCTTTATAACAAAGGTACTCCGCGAGCAATCTTCATGCATAAGCGTATAAGGGAATTCCCCACGACCGGCGGAGCCAGTACGGCCGCTATGAGCTTTTATGATCCGCAATTGCGTAAACAGGGCGAGACCTTATTGAGTGCCCTGAATTGGCATGGCGTCGCTATGGTTGAATTTAAAAAAGACATACGCGACGGCAAGTACAGACTAATGGAGATAAATCCCAAATTCTGGGGTTCACTTGATTTATCTATAGCTTGTGGCGTTGATTTCCCAAACCTGGCGACTAAAATGGCCATGGAGGGTGATATTGAAACCGTTGAAAAATATCCCGTGGGTTTACGATTTCGGTGGCCGTTTCCCGATGATTTTATTCATCTTCTGGCCAATCCGAAATCCGCACGTGACTGGTTTTCCGATTTCATCAGGAAAAATACGAAAAGCAATCTGTCGATATCCGATCCTGTTCCCAATCTTTATCAACTGGCCAATACGATTTGCATTGTTCCCCGACTGATAAAAAGCGGAAAACTGAAGCATCCTCATGGTTTGCCGGAGCCGAATCGTGAATTTTGAATTTCACTGTCATTCAAGATATTCTTATGATTCCATCGCTTCGCCCGAGCGGATTCTTCAAGCCGCCAAAAAGAAGGGTTTAGACGGTATTGCCATAACGGATCATGATACCATAAAAGGGGTGAGAGAAGCTCGGAGCATAAATGACGATCCTGATTTTTTCGTTATTTCGGGGATTGAGGTACGAACCGACATTGGTGATCTCATTGGATTATTCATAAATGATGAAATCAAATCAAGAGATTGTCGAAGCGTAATAAACGAGATTCATGAACAGGGCGGGTTAGTCGTACTTCCACATCCTTATAAGGGTCATAAAAATTTTGATTTTATCATTGGTGATGTTGACTTAATAGAAGTTTTCAATGGACGCGCCGGTACCGAGGCCAACGGGAGGGCAAAAGAATTGGCGGATAAATACTGTAAGCCAATGATTGTCGGAAGCGATGCGCATTTTCTTTCCGAAATCGGAAGATGCCGGGTCGTGCTTCCCGGCCATAATATAAGGGAAGAACTGCTGGCCGGAAGTACTGAATTTACCATAATGCATGCTTTTCCTTATATGGAGTCGGCCAGTCAGCTTATAAAATTCATAAATCGCGGAAATTATTCGAAGATTCCCGGACAGATTCTAAGTGTAATAAAAAAATATTGCATGTATCATCTGGGGACGGATATCAGAGCAGATCATTAAAAAGGCAACTGGAGACACTGATATAAATTTAAATTGTGTTGCGCAACCGAATATCTTCTATTATGTACCCCTGTAATTTAAGTATGGGAAAAGAGGACATTTCAGCATTATGAGAGAAAAACTCATAAGCCTGTTTAAACAGTCTTTTGTCTATACTATGGGAAGTCTGGCCAGCCCGATTATGGGCATCTTCATGGTGCCCATATACACCCGCGTATTTGCCCCGGAGGATTATGGTATTATCGACCTGATCCAGATTACAATTATCTTTGCCAGCGTTACCTTAATCATGGGTATGGATAATGCAACCGGTCGTTTTTATCTGGAAAAAGAAAATGAAAAAGACAAAGGGGTAATTGCAGCCACCTCACTTTTTTTCCGAGCTGCCGTACTATTTATTGCTTCGGGCCTCCTTGTTTTGTTTTCCGATAAAATATCGCAATTGCTGTTTCGGTCGGGACGCCAGAGCGGATTCCTGATTTTGGCGTTTATTGCCATCCCCTTTGACCATTGCTTTACGCTTTGCATCAACATGTTAAGATACGAGTACCGATCGGTTTCGTACACATTATTGTCGGTCGGAAAATTGATCGGCAAAATTTCACTGACCGTTCTGCTCGTGGTTTTTCTAAAATGGGGGATAGCCGGCGTGTTTACGGCCTCACTTATCTCCTCGATCTTCTTTCTAATCGCTGTTTTGATAGTTACCCGGAAATACTTCAGTTTCTATTTTTCTTTAACAAGGCTAAAAGAATTGCTGCTGTACGGATTGCCATTGGTTCCCTACGGCCTTACCGTTTACCTGATTCAAAACTGCTCCCGATATTTTCTTGTTCATTATCGTACTCTTGAAGAGGTCGGTTTGTATGCCGTGGGAGCGAAGCTCGCGACCCTGATCAGTTTTGTCTTTATCGGCGTGGGCGCGGCACTGGACCCGTATATATATTCCGGGTACCGTGAAAAGGAAACCCGCATAGTTTACCTCAAAACAACCAATTATCTGGTTGCGGCTTCGGTTGTGGCCGTCCTGGGACTGAGCTTATTTACACGAGAGATTCTTTTGGTTTTCACAACACGAAAATATATTGGCGCGGTCGGCATAACGCCGCTTCTGGCCGCCTACATGGCTTTCTTCTATCTGGGATTGCAGATGAGTCTCGGGATTCATATTGCCAAGAAAACAATTTATTTCACGGTAATAAGTATTATAACCGCTGTTGTTACTATTATTTTGAACATTGTATTGGTGCCGTTATACGGAATGACGGGCGCTGCCGTTGCTACTCTTCTCGGCTCGATAGTTTGGTGTGTTCTTTTGGTCTATCAGTCACAGGTTTATTATCGCATCGAGTATAAATATGGCGCCTTTTTGATTATGCTCGTCGTTGCCGCGGCCATAATATTTATTTCAAGCAGATTTCTGACAGAGGTCAATTTATTAAATATTGTGACAAAAATCGGACTGATTATCGTTGCCGCAGCCTTAACATATTTTGCCGGGCTGTTCGGCAAATCGGAGTTAAACTACGGCAAATCGCTAATCAGGAAATTATTTTTCAAAGGCAGCTTATGAATATTCATCACTTTTCGATCTCTCGTTCAAAAAATTAATTAAAAGGCCGAAACCGGGTAAATTTGGATACGCCCCAAAAAGTTCTTGCGCTTGCGGAAAATAAAATCTTTATTTACCATTTACCGGAGGTATATTGAGCGTGTTGCGGAGTTTATATGCCCGAAGATGATAATACCATGAATTGGGACGAGGTTCCCGAAAGCGGAAGTCAGGATCCCCTTGGGATTATTGGCTGGGAAGTCGGCGGCAAATATAAAATAAATAAATACCTCGGCGGCGGCGGCTTCGGTGAGGTTTACGGCGGTTTCAATAAGCATCTTCCCGAGCAAATTTTGGTTTTCAAGTTCTTCAAGCGTGTCCAGTCGCGAAGCAAATTCGTAAAAGAGGCCAAGATTTTGTGCATGCTGGATCACCCGAATATTTCCAAAGTGATTGACTTTTTGCCTGAGGAAGGCGCTCTGGTGGTGGCACATATCAGCGGTAAGGATGGCGGCCATGTCCTGAAAGAGAACGGGCCTCTTGACGAGAATCTTTTTCTTAAGGTCGCGCGGGCGATGTCAAGCTCCATCGCCTATGCTCACGAAAAGAAAATCGCCCACCGCGATTTGAAACCGAGTAATATAATGTTCGACCAGAATAATCATGTTTATCTGATAGATTTCGGAATCGCCAAGGAAATGGGCGGTGATGCCACCAAAACGGCCTATCAGGCGCTGACACCATTATTCGCCGCACCGGAAAGACAGTCGGGTGAAAGCAGTTATAATCCGTTTTTAAGCGATATTTATGAGTTGGGCGTGACATTATTCAATCTGGCGACAAATAATCTCCCTTACAGAAATCCGGCCAATCCTAATCTGGCCGAATGGGGGGGAATATCCAGCCTGAAATTCTCGCCGGAGCTTCGCTCCATTCTTATGAAAGCGACGCATCCCGATCCATCCAAGCGTTACCAGACCGCAAGCGAGATGGCTCAGGATTTTGAAATCCTCAAACAGGCTTTTGGCGGCGCCAAAAAGCGTCACAATGTATTGCCCTATGTTGCCATATTGGTTTTGGTAGCAGCCGGTGTTTTCCTGGGCCGACATAAGATTGCCGATCTCTGGCAAAATCAGTTTGCCGGAGGCGGATCGGCCGGTCCGGAGACGGCAATCACCAATTCCGCAAAGACTTCGGGGAAAAATACAGAGGGGGCGGTCGTTGTCCCGAATGATACAGCTGCGGTGAAAACAAAAGTCCCGACCGAAACAACGATGATTGCATCTAAATCGGAGGAAATTTCGCCGGAAAACAAGGAGCCGGAGACTACTCCTGAAAACAAATTGCCCCCCGGCACGGGTAACCAGGAGGAAGCTGAAAAAGGTTCCGCGGCTGTCAGCAGACCGGGCGAATATGCCTCCCTGGAAGATACCACTACCGAAAAAAATGTCGAACCGTCACCCACATTATCTCGATTGATACTGGATATTTTACCGGCGGGCAAAGCGACGGTGATGATTGACGGCTTGGAAGGAAGCCCTGACAGCGCTTTTTTGGTTAAACCGGGGCGGCACTCTATTCAGGTCGTGCATCAGGATTTCCCCATTTATAAGAAGACACTTAATGTCAGCGGAGATAAGAAAACATTTACCGCCAATTTACCGGATATTTTTAATTCCAATGATTCGGTCAGCCTGACGGTTTCTCTAATTCCGTCGCCGCAGGATATTATGATACAACTGAAATTAAATGGCCGCGGGTATACGTTGCGGCGCTTCCCCGCCTGGGATATTAAGAAAGTGAAAGGGCGGTGGCAGATCGAGGCCGGAATATATGATGTCAGTGGTAATCCGGAAACGCCGCGAATCGATTCGATTGTCGTCAATCCGTATGAGAGTGGACCGGCGCGCGATATGATTCGGGGCGATCACGGGACGCTGACACTTGGTTCAATAGCAGGGGAGAAAATGGAATCAGTGCCGATGCTGATTTTTTGGTCAAAAAAGTAAACTAATCGTAGTTACAAGGAGGTATCATGCAAAAACAAACTCGTGCATTTCGACTAATCACGGTTTTATTGCTGATGATATTTTTGCATTCGATGATGCTGCCCGGATTGGTTCTGGGGCAGACAGCCGACTGCAAGTATGATCGTAACAATCCGACTCTGGAAAACGCTCGAAAGAATTTTCTGGCTCTCAATTATGAGTGCGCTGAACAGGAAATAAACGACTTTCTGAAGACCGAAGGGCTGGACATACAAAAGAAGGCCGATGCGCACATTCTTCTGGCGGAAGTATACTACGCCAAAGTCAGGAATGACTCCGAGAAAAAGGAAAAGGTCATCGAGCAATTCGTTGCCGCCTTCAAGGCTTACCGCGAGTGGCGCGGCGAATTGAATATAACCTCTTCGGAATTTATGAACATGATGAAAGAAGCCCAGGATATGGTTGACCAGGGAAAGACCGAACCGGAACCCGTCAAAATCGAAGTCCCCGAGAAGACGACGCCGGAACAACCGACTGAGAAGAAAAAGGGCGCCTGGTATAAGCAGTGGTGGGCTATTAGCCTCGGGGTCGGCGTCGTTGTCGGAGGTATCATTCTTCTTACCGGTGGTGGAAATGAAGAAGCTCCGCTCGATACACTCGCCTATTTTCCGCCGCCGCCTGCCGGAAAGAAATAACTTCGGCCGGGAAATGAATTCGATGGGGAGGACAATTTAAAAAGCAAGGAGTAATCAAATGAGAAAAATGCTAATTATTCTGGTTGTCTATCTTTTGGCATTTTTTTGTCTGGCAGCGATGCACGCCGCCGCGCAGGCGCCGAATTCATTATCATACCAGGGTCGCCTGACGGCAACAAACGGTGACGCCGTGGCCAGCGATACCTCGGTAATATTCTCGATATATGACGCTCTTTCCGGTGGTGCGCGATTATGGATTGATACTATTATTGTCAGCCCGGATAGCAGTGGCATATTTACGACGGAATTGGCGGCCATCAGCAGTACGGTTTTTCAGAGCGGCAACAAATTATATCTGGAAATTCAGGTCCTCGGTGATACCCCCATGCAACCGCGCCAGTTGATGACGTCGGCGCCATATGCCTACGCGGCGGAAATGATTCCTGATAATTCTATAACCGCCGCAAAAATAGCTACCGGTGCGGTGGGTGCGTCTGAAATTGCCGCCAATGCGGTCGGCAGTTCTGAAATCGCTGCGGACGCGGTTGGTAGCTCTGAAATAGCCGCGGATGCTGTAGGAGCCTCCGAAATTGCAGCGGATGCCGTGGGCAGCTCTGAAATAGCCGCCGGCGCTGTCGCCAACAGTGAAATTGCCAATAACGCCGTAGATCGGTTCAAGATTCTTGATGAATGCGGTGCTGCCGATTCGATGAATTATAATAATTATGCATTACCGACGTCTACGTCTGACATAATGAGTCAGGCAATTGATGTTCCGGCCTCGGGATATGTCTTAGCAATGGCTTTTGGAACGTTAAATATCCCGCATGTTTATAGCACAACCTATGATAGTTACGGACGTATTTCGTTATATCTCGCACCGGGGGGAAGCTATTATTCGGTGACACTAAATACCGGCCAAATCAGCAGATACGCTCCGACTGGAAATTATGATATACCGGTTTATTCCCAGTTTCTGTTTCCGGTTTCTGCGGGGACATTTACCGTGTATTTAAAGGGTAGTCGATCCTCATCGGTAGCTGTCACGCTTGATAATTTTTCGCTCATTTTAGTCTATATCCCTTCTGATTATAGCGGCAAAAAGGGCAGCCCATTGGCCGCGTTGGAAGATGTTAACGGAGCCGTTATCAACGATGAACTGTATGATGCTCAACATAATTCGGCTGTTTATGGGGACGGCGCGATGGTAAAAAGTGCGTCGGATATAACCTCGCAAGAACTATTGGAGAATCGTATTTCTCATTTGGAGGAACAGCTTGACCAGTTATTGGAAAAACTGGGGAATGAGTAATGACATGCAAATTAAAATGCTATTTTACTCATATTGGAGGTTGTTCCTATGAACATAAATAAATTTGTTTGCTGGATTACGGTTCTGGTCGCGACGATATTTATTGGCAATGCATCGGCACAGATGTCCGCCGGCAATTTTAAATTATCCGCCGGCGCTTTTGTCGGCGGGGGCGGTACATCTACCGGCGCCAGCAATGTCCTTACCGGCTCGATACCGTTGTCTGGATCAGGTGTCTCGTCCGGGGGTAGCTTTATTATGTCCGGCGGTGTTATAGCTACCATCGGTGAGCCGTACGCCTTTAATATTTTTTATACAGACAGCTCGGAAGTCGAGGTCGTTGCCGGGGCGGATTATTTCCTCCAGGTCGCTTTCAGCGGTGGCCGAGGAGCCGATACCGTCGGCCAGATTTTTTATCGGTATGGCGGGCAGATATCCTACAAGGATACATCTCTTTCAAGAAATCCGGGCGATACGGTCTTCACCTTTATTGTCCCGGGAAGCGCACTGGGTATTCGTGGCCTTGAATTTTATCTGAAAGTTCAGGTCGGAAGCGACTCGCTTCTGGTCGGCGAACCGACAGCACCATACCTCCTGATTTGTAATCTGGACAATACTTCGGGTCGGCGACCGACTCCGACACCGGCCAAACAATATCGCATTATCGGCCTTCCCGTTGATATCGATGAGGATTCGTCATCAGTCAGCACCGTCTTTGGTGATGATTTCGGCGCCCCGGATCCAATCTATTGGCGCCTGGGCAGTTATATGGCCGCGCTCGATTCGGTCATCGAATACCCGGATGCCGATTCGACTTATCCGGGACGCGGTTACTGGTTGATTACGCGCGCCGGTAAAATCTATGGTTCACCCGGCAATTCGATTAAGCCCGATACAACCTATAATGGAAATAAATATTATCGGGTTCCGCTTGATTCCGGCTGGAACCAGCTCGCCAATCCCTTTGCTTTTACGGTAGATTGGGATTCGCTTCGTTTCGATACGGTTGGCGGCTGGCTGGATCGTACTTCGACCGCTGATATGATAGATTCGGCTTATTATTATAATGGCGCCGGTTATGTGACGGTCGATACCATTCCTGCCTGGGAAGGTGTTTTCTTCTATATGAATCGCCCCGGTGCGCGGGCCTGGTTCCGCTATCGGGAAAGTGCAACAGTACCCAAAAAACCGATGAAAGAATCAAAGATTACTAAAGAATACTGGGCGGTGAATTTAAGGCTTGAGAAAAACGGCCTGTTCGATAATGGTAACTTCGCGGGTGTCCGCAAAGATGCCAAATCCGGTTTGGATAAATACGATTTCTTCGAACCGCCGCCGCCCCCGGCCGGTCCTCGTTTGGCGTTCGTACTCCCCGATCAGTCAAATGGTTTTCGACAGAGTGATTTCCGTCCGCCTTTCGATGACGGCGCCACGTGGGATTTGGATTTAAAAAATGCTTCCGGTGGAAATTTGACTGTCAGCAATCTTGATCAAATACCTGAGGGTATGGATGCCTGGCTGAAATTGGGAAACCGAGCCATGATGAAACTATCCGAGAATGAACCTGTTGTCTTACCGAATGATGCCAAAACGGCTCAGTTGCTTATATGTACGAAAGAATTCCTTGATGAAGACGAACCCGATTTATTGCCCCTGACTTATGAACTGGAGCAAAACTATCCGAATCCGTTCAATCCGACGACGCATATAGCCTTTGCCCTTCCGGAACCGGGCAAAACAAGTCTTGCGATTTACAATATTCTGGGTCAGCGCGTAAAAACTCTTATCAATAAAGAAATGCCCGCCGGGCGCTATGATGTTGCCTGGAATGGTGACAATGAAAGCGGCGGCCAGGTGGCCAGCGGCGTTTATTTTTATCGGATATCGCATAACAGCTTCAGCAGCTTCAAAAAAATGCTGTTGCTTAAATAATTTCTTAAAGCCCGGGCCTTCTGCCCGGGCTTTTTTTTGAAATTTTTCCTTGACAGATTTAAAAAATTTGCTATTATATCTAAACTTATAGTTAAAAAAACCGTCATAAGAAAGAAAGTGTAAGCTTAAACCGCACGGAAGGAAAAAAGAAATTTTATGAATCAGGCATGCTACATTAGCGACAAGAATCTTATTGGCGTATTCCGCGGCGGGGGAGGCTTACCTAATTTGTGAAAAAATTCTCAAACTTCGTAAGACCCGCCGCACCGGATTTGGTTCGGCGGGTTTTTTTAGTACCTGCTTCGGATCGGCGGATGGAACTTTTGAACCTGTAGCACGAAGGTGATAATATGATTGGCGATTTTTATGCAGACGAAAAAATAAATTCACGTGAAAAAGCGATAAGCTCCAAAAAAGCCTTTGCGAAACTGCTTCCGTTTTTGAGAAGTCATATCGGCGGGCTGTTGTTCTGTCTGTTGTTACTGGCGCTTGGAACGGCGCTGTCACTCTACTGGCCGATTCTGCTTAAGAAGGCGATGGATGTCAATATCAAGAATGGTGATTTTCAGGGTCTGATCGTAACCGTAATCATGATCGGTTTGATTCAGGGCAGTACGTTGGTTCTGCAATATTTTCAGCAAATCCGGTTGGAGACAATCGGCCAGCATATTATGGTCAGGCTCAAAAGAAAACTGTTCGATCATATCCTGACTCTGGATGTTGCCTATTTCGACAAGAATCCGGTGGGGCGCTTAATGGCTCGGGTCGAATCGGACACGGAATCGCTGCGATTGCTCTTCACCAATACCGTCGTGCTGCTGATCGGCGACGCCATTCTGATAGTCGGTATTTTTGCCGTGATGTACTACTATAGTTGGCGGCTGGCTTTGATTCTTTCGATGATCGGGCCGATAGTATTGACACTGGTCGTGATATTCGAACGCAAAACGACCCCGCGCTTTTTGGAAGTCCGCAAAAGAATGGCGGAGGTGACGGCCACCTTGACCGAGTTTCTGTACGGAATGTCGATTGTCCAGATATTCCATCGCGGGACGTATGCTCGTCGACGGGTCAGTGACGCCAGCAAGCAGAAATTCGACGAGGACGTGTATGTCAATACGGCGGTCATTTTGTTTTTTAACACGGTCTTTTTCTTTCAGTATGTGATGGTCGCGCTGGTTTTGTTTTTCGGCGTGCTCTGGATTCAGTCGGGAATTATTACGGTTGGCACAATCGGTATGTTTATCATTCTGATCTGGCGTTCGTTTGATCCTATCTGGCGGACCTCGGAGCAGCTGTCGACGATTCAGAAGGGAATCGCCGGCGCCAAGCGGATTTTTGCATTACTATCGACCGAAGCGACTTTACCCGATCCGGTCAAACCGATTGCGTGGAATGGTCTGAAAAAGGGAATCAGGTTTGATAATGTTTGGCTGTCGTACACAAATGACGACAACTGGGCGGTAAAGAATATCGATTTCGAGATTCCGCTCGGAAAACGCGTCGCTTTGGCCGGCGTTACCGGCGGCGGTAAATCGACCGTTATATCGCTTTTGTTGAGATTGTACGATCCGCAAATAGGTCGCATTACAGTCGACGGAGTCGATATTCGCAATATCGCCAAAGCAGAACTGCGCAGAAGATTCGCGCTGGTGCTTCAGGATATAATTCTCTTTCCGGGCGATATCCGGGCGAATATCTCGCTTGATTCGGAATCAATCTCCGAGGAGATAGTTGTTGCCGCCGCCAGAACGGTCGAAGCCGACCGATTCATACGTCGTCTGCCGGATGGCTATAATACTGAAGTCTCCGAAAAAGGTGCCAATTTCAGTCGCGGTGAGAGACAGCTTCTCTCGTTTGCGCGGGCATTGGCGGTCAATCCTGATGTTCTTTTACTCGATGAGGCCACCAGCTCGGTCGATCCGGAAACGGAACGGACTATCCAGGCGTCACTTAAAAGGCTGATGGCCGGACGCACGTCACTGGTAATTGCGCATCGGCTGTCGACGATTCTGGATGTCGACGAAATACTGGTTATAAAGCGCGGTGAAATTATCGAGCGCGGTACACATACCGAATTGATTCTGAGTAATGGCTATTACTCCAAGCTGTTTCACCTGCAGTTTAAGAATAGAAATGGAGTGGTGAGTAATGTTAGATAAAATAAAATGGTTCTGGAAATATTATCGAAAATATAAATATGTCCTGTTTGTTCTGATATTTTTTACGCCGATACAAACGTCATTTCAGGTGACGATACCGAGGCTGATCGAGTTTACGGTTGACTTTGTCAAAACCGGCAAAATTACTAATCATGTGGCTATATGGCTGAATAATGTTGGCAATGATCTTGGTCTGCCGACCGCGGCGGTATTCACGCTCAGTCTGGTTATTGTCGGTTTCGTTGCCTCGATATTGTACGCCTTTGTGCAGGGGCACCGGGCCTGGATGAATCTGCGCTTTGAATGGCTGTTTCGTCAGGACTCGTTCAACGGAGTGACACATAAAGGGCCGGACTTTTTCAATAAGTTCCGCACCGGCGACCTCGTCACCCGCATGACCGATGACGTCGCCGAAAAATTATCATGGTTTGCCTGTTCGGGGATTTTCAGGTTGTATGAGGCGCTTCTGATGGTGACTCTGGCGATGGTGATGATGTTGACCATTAATCCGAGGCTGACTTTATGGACAGCGGGGCCGTTGCCGATATTGATTCTGATTTTCTTTCGCAGTTCGACCATTCTGGATAAGCGTTACGATTATCTTCAGAAGAAGATTTCGTCATTCAATGATGTTATGGAAGCCTGCTTCTCAGGAATTCGCGTGGTTAAAGCGTACGGTAAAGAAAAAGCCCAGCGGGACAGATTTTACGGTGCGACTGATATTCGAAGAAAGGCCGAGATATCATCGATTAAGGCGACGACGGTCGTGCACTCGATGTATATGTATATCTGGCAGTTCGGTGTCATTATAGTCATCCTTGCCGGCGGCTACATGGTGATAAACAGCAGTCTCTCGCTGGGGAAGCTGGTGGCGTTTATCTATTATGTGGTATACATGATTTTCCCGATGTTTGATATCGGCCAGTTTCTGGTGAAATCGCGACAGTCGGCGGTTTCGATTAACCGCCTTGTTGAACTCGAGAAGGTCAAGCCGATGGTTACCGACGGCGGACGCGTACCCTTGAATGGAAATGTCAAAGGCAATATTAGCTTCGACGAAGTGAAGTTCGCTTTTCCGAAGATGAAGCGAAATATTATCGATGGCATTTCATTCAAAATTGAGGCCGGTATGACCATCGCTCTGGTCGGGCGCGTCGGTTCCGGCAAAAGCTGGCTGGTCAATATGATTCCGCGGCTGGTCGATCCGACCGGCGGTGTCATCAAACTTGACGGCCGCGACCTGCGCGAATATAAGTTGGAGGATTTGCGGCGTAATATCGGTTATGTCCCGCAGGAGCCGGTTTTGTTCAGCGACACCGTACGCAATAACATTATGTTCGGCCGGAAAGATATAACCGACTTGCACATGGAGTGGGCGATTGATGTCTCGCAGTTGAGGGAAGAGGTCAGCGCTTTTCCGAAAGGTATCGATACCGCTATCGGCACTCGCGGGATGACGATTTCCGGCGGCCAGAAACAGCGTCTCGCATTGGCGCGGGCATTGGTCGGCAAACCGAAGATTCTGATTCTCGATGATTGTACCTCGGCGCTTGATTCGCGCACCGAATCGGCCCTATGGGATCGGCTTCATGAAGTCATGCCGGATATGACGGCAATATTGATTACACATCGCCCCGACACGCTCGAGGCGGCCGATATGATATACGTTCTCGATGACGGGCGGATTGTCGAATCCGGTACGCATCTCGATTTGATTTCTGCCGAAGGTCATTACGCCCGCATCTACCACCGTTTCCAGCTCGAAGAAGAGGTAAGTTGAGACCACGATTAAAATGCGGCATCAGATGAGGGCAGGTCTGTCCCCAGACCTGCCAATAATAAAAATCGCTTAATTCGAGGCGTCAGGAATCTTGCCGCCACTGCGGTTTCCCTGACGCCGTTTTTTTCCGATTGCGCACCGACGAATTATCATTATATTAAATCAGTCAAAACTCATATCTCAATACCGGGGAGGTGAGATTATGAATTTATATTTGGTGCAGCATGCCGAGGCCAATCCAAAGGAAAGCGATCCGGAACAGTCGCTATCCGAGACGGGGCTTCAAAATATCCGCAAAACCGCTTATTTCGCGTCGGAAGTTCTGAATATCCGGGTCAATACGATTTTCCACAGCGGAAAAACGCGCGCCGAGCAGACGGCCGGTATTCTCGGCAAAAGATTAAATCCGGTTAAGGGTGTTAATGTTACCGATGGTCTAAAAGCGATGGATAAACCATTGATCTGGGCGGAACGCTTGAAAGAACAGACTGACGATATCATGCTGGTCGGACATCTGCCGCACATGAAGAGGCTCGCCTCGTATTTGCTTTGCGGTGATTCGGAAAAAGAGATAGTCAAATTCCGCAACGCCGGTATTGTCAATCTTATCAAGGACGACAAAAATTTATGGTCAATCGGCTGGATACTCCACCCGGAGATGGTTAAGGGCTAGCTGCTTTCAAATTATCCTGAAAATGTGATTTTGAATGCCTGAACAAGAGGCTATTATTTTCGTATATTGTATACAAGTTGTGAAATCAATAATCGGAGTTAATTATGCATATTGAGGATTTTGAGTACTTTCGGGACAGATTGTTGGAACGAAACGACGATCTCAACAGCTGGCTGAATTCTCGTGGTGCCAGAGGGGTCGAGGATATAGATAAGGCCCGCCACGTTCTTCGCCAGATTGACGATGCTCTCGATCGGATTGAAAACGAATCTTTCGGCAAATGTAAGATTTGCGATGGAGAGATCGAGCGGGAACGATTGGAGGCGCATCCAGAAGTCGAGATTTGTCTTGACTGCCTCAGCGAAAGCGAAAAACGCGCCATCGAGGATGACATGAAAATGGCCGGTCGGCTCCAGCGTGCCTTGCTTCCGCCGAGCGTGCCCAAAATCGACGGTTTTGATATTGCCGCCCGGCTTATGGGGGCCGGTTCGGTTGGCGGTGATTATTATGATTTTTTGCCGTGCGGCGAGGGAAATCAGCTTTCGCGGATTATAATAGCCGATGCGATGGGGCATGGGGTAGCGTCCGGATTGCTTATGTCGAACCTTCAGGGGGCGCTGCGGATTCTGGCCGAGGACATTCATTCGCCGGGGGAACTGGTCTCGAGACTGAATCAATGGTTATGTCGGAATGTCCCGGTTACGAAATTCATTTCCTTAATATCGCTCTGCCTTGAAAAAACCGGAAATTCTGATACCCGTCTGAAATATACGAACGCCGGACATTGCCCGCCGGTAGTCGTCCGGAGCGATGGCTCGATTGAACGGTTCGACGTCACCGGAGGAATATTGGGTGTGCATGAAGATTTCAATTACAAGGAACGAATTTTAACATTCTCTCCGGGCGATTTTGTTTTATTGTTCACCGATGGTGTTGTCGAGGCCGAAAATCCGAGGGGAGAGGAATTCGGCGAAGATCGGCTGACTGAATTTATCTGCAATCACAAAAGACCTAATGTCGAGAGCGTTATCAATGATCTTTTCGCTGAGGTCACCCGATTTACCGACACCACGGTCCGAAGCGACGACATGACCGTCCTCGGCCTGCTCAAGCGATAAGTGCATTTTAATAAATCGTAAATCAGGAGGCACGTTACGCCGAACACGATGGGTTATGAATTGTGTCATTAATTGGCACATTTCCGGTAAAAATTCCATGTAATTGATTGCGCGCTTTACTAGTCCAATGAATTGGGTTCGTTTCGCATATTTTAACATCTTTATATTTTCTCCCTTCCTCTTTGAAAAATGACCTCACCCGTGGTTGGCGTACGTCCTCGTGCGCCAACAAATTGGCTTCGTTTCGAAATAGCCGAGTAGATTTATAGATTTCACCTTGTCCATAAATGCCTTATTTCATGTTTCTATATAACGGCCAGCGATCAGGAACACCATTGATTCGATGGGAAAATTGATTTTTCAAATACGATGAATTATATTATAATATATCCAATATGACGACGATAGTGTTGAATTGTGGCAGGAAGAAACCCACCGCCCTTCATTTCATTCAGGATCTTCGACAGAGCGGGTGGGCGGCCCGGTTGTGGCTACCCGGCAGCACATAATTGGGGCAGACGAGGGCGTCTGCCGCCCACGAAATGAATGGCCTATAGAAGTATTTAACGAGTAATGGACAAAAATCTTCACGACAAACTTATTTCCGATATCACAGATTTACGCAACCTGCTAGGCCAATATTCCACTGAGACTATTGTTGGTACTGTGGCAACCAAGTTCTTAAGGTGGCCAAGCAAAGATGTAGAATTAACGTCCCCACACAGGCAACTTTTTTACCTACTTGGTCTTATGCTAACATCACCCGAACCAAGTAAACCTCAAGAATATGATGAATCTGCCTGGAGTAAAACGGTTGAATTACTTGAGAGAATATTTTCTTCATATGCCTGGATGTTTTGGCCTACTCCTGAAGAGGCTGGTAATTTATCTAAAGAATGGAAAGATATTCGAGAAGTGGCAATGCCAGCTTTTTTAAATTACTTTAATTCTGGCCTTCTTGCATCAACCGAACAGGTTAAAAACAGATTTACTCGCTACATTGTACCATTCGATAATGTGGTTAACAAGTTATTTTTTTTATCGGCAATTGATCTTCTAAATATTGCTGATTTTATAGGAGCAAAAATCCAGGAAGATTTTGATAGCCTATCTAATCTAATAAAAAAAGAAGAAAGGGCTCGACTTGATATATTAGATGAGGCCGAAAGGGAAAAATGGGATTTCCAAACAACTCAAAATAAGGTTTTAAATTCTTCTTACGCTGATATTGCGAAGGAATTGTTTTCAAAATTACGTCAGGTTTCTACTATTACTATATCCGATTTACAGGAGAATTTTGGTTCAGAGAAGGCCAATGTATTTATACAGAAATTCGCTACAAGGCGTGGAAGCATTAGTAATTTGACTTACCCGACTGACCTGCATCCAGAGATGGAAACAACTTTGTACTATATTGATGACAATATCTTGATGATTCCATCGGCTCATTCAATATATCTATCTATTCTAGAACAAACTGAAAGGTCATTATTGAAGTCCGATGTAAGAGATAAGTTCTTACCGCACCGTGATCAGATGCTCGAAGATGAAGCCGCTGAAGTAATTCAAAGGTTTTTCAGAGAAGACGTTACTATATGGCGATCTGTATTCGAAACACCCAAACAACAGTTCGAGCATGATATAATATTTCTATGGAACAAGAAATTATTTGTTGTTGAAGCAAAAGCAACTCCACCAAGAGAACCTTTAAGAGACCCGGAAAGGGCATTTATTCGCATTAGGGATGATTTTCAAAGCGACCGTGGAATTCAAAAGGCCTATGATCAGGCTAAAAGAATTGAAGAGATATATGAGGAAACGAATTTTGTCTGCCTATATGATAGACATGGAAGGCAAATTTGTGAAATTAAGTCCGAAGATATCGACAAGATATACAGCATTTGTGTGACAAGAGATAATTTTGGTTTGTTAGCGACAGATTTGTCCTTGCTTTTAAATAAGAAAACTGACGCTCCATTTCCACTAGCAATAAATATACTTGATTTGGATACTTTATTGGATGCCTTTTCATATTTTAAATGGACTCCAGACAGGTTATGTGAGTATTTGGATGGTCGAGAAAAGATGCATGGCCGTGTAACAGCGGACGATGAAATGGAATATGCTGGTTATTTAATTGCTCACGGAACATTCGATTATCTATTCAACGAAATATACGATCGTATGTTTTTAAATCCCGGCTATTCAGTAGTATTTGATCAAATATTTTATGCGAAACACGGCGGCAAACCTGTAAATTACAATCCTAAACCACCAGTAACGACAGATCTTTCCGCCGAAATGAAAAAGTGGATGTTACATGACACCCGTAACACTGCAGTCGATAACAGACCAATAAGGGCAGTGAAAAAACAAGGTAGGAACGAACCATGCGCATGTGGATCCGGTAAGAAATTTAAGAAATGTTGCGGACGATCATAAATCTTTATTTAACCAAGAATTATTTATCTATTAGATTTCTATTTTCATCTGGTTACTTCACCAATCAATTGCGTGATTGTCAGGATCGCCCTTCTCCCGATAAAATCGGGATCGGGCCTCTCGATATTTCGTCAGGGCTCAACGTCTCGGGCAGGGATCCTGACCTACGATTGATTGATATGATTAAAAAAGCCCCGGGAGGCGGGGCTTTTTATAAGCATTACGATTTTCTAAAATTCGCTAATTGTATCAATTCAGATATGCTCTCAGCGAGCGGCTTCGCGAGGCGTGCCTCAATCGTCTGATCGCTTTCTCTTTAATCTGACGAACACGTTCGCGCGTCAGCGAAAAGCGGGCGCCGATCTCCTCAAGGGTAAGGGCTTTTTCATGGTTTAATCCAAAATAGAGGCTTATAACCTCAGCTTCCCTCGGAGTCAGCGTGTCGAGCGCTTTTTCGATTTCGGTTTTCAGCGACAAATCCAGCAGTTCCTCGTCGGGTGCCGGCTGGTATTCATCTTCGAGAACATCGATTAACGAATTGTCCTCGGAGACCGAGAAAGGGGCGTCAAGCGAAAGATGCGAATTCGAGATTTTCAGCGTGTCGGAAACCTCGCCGGCCGACAGGTCAAGCTCTTTGGCTATTTCATCGGGGGACGGTACCCGGCCAAGATCCTGTTCAAGCGAACTGGAAATCTTGCCGATTTTGTGCAGTGTCCCGACCCGATTCAATGGCAGACGAACAATACGGCTCTGTTCAGCCAGCGCCTGCAAAATAGCCTGCCTGATCCACCAGACAGCATAGCTGATAAATTTGAATCCGCGCGTTTCATCGAAACGCTTGGCCGCCTTAATCAGACCGATGTTGCCCTCGTTGATCAAATCAGCTAAGGATAACCCCTGGTTTTGATACTGTTTTGCGACAGAAACGACAAACCGAAGATTGGCTTTTGTCAGTGCTTCCAGGGCATTTTGAGAGCCCTGCTTTATTTTTTTAGCCAATCGAACTTCTTCGGCCGCATTAATCAGGGGTGTTTCTCCGATTTCACGAAGATACAGATCCAGCGACCTGTCCTCATCGCGGAACTTTAACATTTGCTTAGCCACTGTGAATCAACAATCCTCCTTGCGTTTAATATCCCATTTAAACATAAACCCTCGGTTCAAGGTTTAACCGCCTTGTACTCTATCGAACCTCCCGGGTCGACCAGCAGGAACGGAATCGCTTTTTGTCTGCCCTCCATTCCTTCCGCTATAACCTGCAATTCGACCAGGTTTTTTACTTCCTGATTATCCACCTGCGTTATAATAGAACCGGGCTGAATACCGGCCCGGTCGGCCGGTGAATCTCGTTGCACCCGATTTATAAATACGCCCGGAAAATGCTCGGCGCCGATCTGTTGGGCGACATCTTCCGAGAATGTCAGCAAATCCATGCCCAACCACGAAAGCCCGAGATTGGGATTATCAAACTCCGATGAGTGAGCCAGTCGGAACTCCTGCTCATCGACTATTTTTGTATTCGCATTTATCTTTTTACCCTTCCTTATCAAAGTAATCTCCGATTCTTTATTTTTCGGTGCGGTCGAAATCAATACCGACAGCCGATCGGAATCGGTGATTTCCTCACCATTAAAAGCGACTAAAATATCGCCTTCATGAATACCGGCTTGATCCGCCGGGGAATCGGCCAAAACCGAGTGCACATAAACACCCTTTACCGCCGCCAATCCCTGTTCGCGGGCCTGCTTTTCGGTAACATCGGTAAGGTTTATTCCCAGAAGTCCGCGCGAAACATGTCCGGTTGAAATCAAATCGGGGACTATAGCCCGGGCCATATTAATCGGTATGGCGAATCCAATTCCCACCGAGGCACCGGTCGGGCTGGAAATAGCAGCATTTACGCCGATAGCTTCACCCTTAAGATTAACCAAAGGCCCGCCCGAATTACCCGGATTGATGGAAGCATCAGTCTGGATATAACTTTGATATTTCGGCGTTCCTTCGCCGAAATTCAGGTTGCTTCGACCTTTGGCCGAGATAACCCCGACCGTAACCGTCCTGTCCAATCCCTGCTGAGGAAAGGGATTGCCAATCGCGATTGCCCAATCACCCACATGAATTTTCGCCGAGTTTCCGAAAGGTATAAATGTAACTTTTTCCTGCGGGTCGACTTTAATCACTGCCAGATCGGTCTTGTCGTCAAGCCCGATAAGTTTGGCATCGTATCTGTATCCCGATGAAGTTCTGACCTCGATTTTTTCAGCGTCCCTGACGACGTGGTAATTGGTCAATATGTAGCCGTCCTCCCGGAAAAAGAAGCCGGAGCCGGTCGAAATCTGCGCCTCGCGCGGGGCCCGGAAAAAGCGCCAGAAAAAGTCGTCATGATAGGTCGTGGCGATACTTTGCTCGGCAACGACATTAACGACGGCATCCGTCACGCTTTCGATTACCGAGACAAACGGGGAAGAATACTCTCCTTCCTCATTTTGAACGACGGGGTGACGTGTATCCTGGACGTCAGCGACGGACTGTTTGTTCAGATCGAGATTCGAGGCTATTAAAATACCGAGCAATATGCATACGACGGCAAACAGGCCCACTGAAAATGGTCTGAAATTCCCGGAAAAACCTAAATGCGATCTCCCTCTCAACTCTCAACCTCCAAACAATACAGCTTTTCATTATAAAAAAAAATTACTAATTTGTCAAGTATTATTTTATTCATCTTTAATAAAATAATCCCCTCAACTTACTTGTTTTTTTATACTTATCATTATATGATAAAGTTTCGTTTTTTGCCCCCGATTGCACTAATCACTGTAAGCTATTGCGGTAATTGTAATTCAAACGGATTTCTAACCCTTTTCGACTCGAAAATCTCATTTGTTGCAATTGACATTTTTATGCCAAAACATTAATATAATAAGTTACCATGACTTATACGTCTCAAAGGACTGAAATGGTTGCCTTCGGGCGGCTTTTATTCGAGAGAGGATTGACCTCCGGAACAGGCGGAAATCTATCTATCCGGGTCAAAAACCGGTTATTGATTACTCCCTCCGGATTGTCCCTCGGATTTTTAGAAAATGGAGACCTGATCGCGATAAATGATAAGGGCGAAAAACTCGAAGGCATGCGCGCACCTTCATCGGAGAAATTAATGCATATCTTTGTATACAAGAATCGTGCAGATATCCAGGCCTGCTGCCACGCCCACCCGCCATACGCAACGGCCTTTTCGCTAACCGATCAGGAATTGCGTTGTGATATCCATCCCGAAGCGGTCCTGACTCTCGGCGATATCGCACAAGTTGAATATGCTTCGCCCGGAACCGATGACGTTCCGAGAGCGCTGGAAAGCTGTATAAAACATTATGACGTATATATTTTAAAGAACCACGGTGTTTTAACACTTGGTCGAGATATGAAGGAAGCTTATTATCGAATGGAAACGGTTGAACATCTGGCGAAAATTATGTATATTGCCAAACGTGCGGGGAAGATTGATTTCCTTGAAAAAAACGAAGTGGCGCGATTGAGAAAAATCAGGCGCGATTATAATGGGGAAGGCAGTCGATGATAAAAAAGATTGTATTGGATAAGGCCGATCGGGTTTATCATTTTCCTTTTGACATCGAGGAGTTCTTCCCGAAGCGGACAATCGCGGCCGGCGAGACAAAGGAGCCGATTATCGATCTGGGACATTTCCGCTGGCCTAAAAAAGAGTTAGTGGAATCATCGAATCAAGCCCCTAATCAGTCGGCCTCCGCGGATGATTTGTCGAAACTGAAAGAAATCATCGCCGAGTGGTTAGACAGCGAATACCGAATTAAGATAGAACCTCGAAAAGAGATTCATATCGGCCAGGGAATTCACCGGATTATTTTTGATTTTTGTCTGGCCTTTATTGAATACGGCGATATTGTCCTTTGTCCCGAGCCAGGGATGCCTTTCTATCGGCGATTTGTGATTTCCGCCGGCGGCGTGCCAGTCAGCTATTCTATCTCTTCAAAGACCGATTACAAACCGTCCTTTTCGAGATTACCCGACAATTTGGGCAAATCCGCTAAGGTCTTGATCCTCAACAGCCCTCATAATCCTACCGGAACCATAATGGATGACCACGAGCTGGCCGATTTTGTGCGGGCGGCCTCGAAACGGAATTTATTCATCATTAATGATGCCGCCTTTTGCTCGCTGGCCGAGGAAAAACATCCGCTTTTGCGGACCGTTCCGGGGGGGCGGAAGGTCGGCCTGGAAATTTTTTCATTCGCTTTTACATTCGGTCTGGGATATATGCCGTTCGGCTTTGCTATCGGGCCGCCCGAAATAATAAACGGTCTGGAGATTATAGGAAAAACAATTGGCGCCTATATCCCAAAATCCTGGTTGGAGCCGGTTATCGAGGCGATTAAAAATCACCCGTCGCCGGGGCTGAAAGAAATCAAGAAAAATATCGGCTTATCCCGGCAGAAAGCCGAACAATTGGCCGAAAAAATGAACTGGAGTAGTGTCGGCGGAAAATCTTCGCCTTTTTTATGGACAACCATACCGGAGCGAAAAGGCTCCTCTGCTTATGCCGCGACCATTTTCAGGCGGAGACGAATTCTGACTTTACCGGGAGTGGCATTGGGTGAAACCGGCGAAGGATTCTTGAGATTATCTTTGACTGCCACACCGCAAGATTATACTGAGGCGATTTCGCGGTTATCTCGAAGGTTACAGCTTCGCCAAAAAACGGGGGAATAATCAGATATGGATGTTATTCGGCTTCAAAATATGTCATTTTACGGCTACCACGGCGTATCTTCAGCCGAGAAAGAAACCGGTCGGCGATTTGAGGTCGATTGCGAACTGGAAGTCGATCTGGCTACGCCGGGGAGTTCGGATTCGCTGGGCGATACGGTTGATTATGTGGCCGTTTTTCAGAAAATCAGGGATATTGTCGAGGGGCGGGCGTTTTCTTTGATTGAAAAACTGGCGACAACTCTGGCCGATGAGATTTTAAAAGAATTCCCGGTTTTCAGAACGACTATCAGGGTCAGAAAAGTTATTCCGCCGATTGCCGGGAATATCAGCAATATAGAAATCGAAGTTACTCGTCGACAGCCTGATGCTGCCAAGATTTTGTCCGATAATGAAGAATAAAAAGGAGAAAATCATGTCGAATACCGTCTTTTTGTCATTGGGATCGAATCTTGGCGATCGCGAGCGTAACCTTAAGAAAGCCTGCGAGATGCTGGCGGCACTGGAAGGCTTTGAGTGGATTAACGCCTCGTCGATTTATGTTACCCAGCCGGTCGACATGGAACCGGATTCGCCCACATTTTTAAATATGGTTATCAAGGGGCAGTTTTCATTCACGCCGCTGGAGCTTCTGCGGAATATAGAAAAGATCGAAGAGAAACTCGGGCGCGAGAGTAAAGGCGATAAAAAACCGCGCCCGATTGATATTGATATCCTGCTTTTTGGTGACGACAAGGTCAAAAGCAAACGCTTAGCGATCCCGCATCCGCGCATGACCAGACGCGCCTTTGTCCTGGTGCCGCTTTTGCAAATCGAGCCCGATTTGGTACATCCGGTCAGCGGCAAAAAGCTCGAAGGCTATCTTAAACAAAAGGAGGTTGACAGCCTGATTTTATACCGGGAATCTGTCCGCGATCATGTCTGACGCAAATTATATTGCCATTGAGGGCGTTATCGGTGCCGGCAAAACAACGCTGGCTCGGATGCTGGCCGAGAAAATCGGCGCCCGGCTGTTATTGGATGACGCCATGAATAATCCATTCCTGGTCGATTTCTACAAAGATATCAGACGATATGCTTTTACCACCCAGCTTTTTTTCCTTTTGACCCGCTATCAACAGCAATTATCGTTATTGACACGCGACCTGTTCGATCAAAGAATTGTCGCCGATTATTCTTTCGCCCGCGATCATGTCTTTGCCACCATCAATCTAAGCCCGCGCGAATTGACGCTCTATGAAAAAATATTGCCCCTGCTGAAAGCCGATATTCCCAAACCGGATCTGACCATCTATCTGCAAACCTCGACCCCGGTCCTGCTGGGCAGAATCAAAAAAAGAAATTTTAATTTCGAACACACCATTGATGCCGATTATATCCAGCAGCTTAACGATGCTTTTAATTATTATTTCTTTCACTACGAAGATTCGCCGTTGCTGGTAATCAAGACCGACGAGATAGATTTTGTCGAAAATGAGAATGATTTCGAGAGTCTTGTCGACATGATACAAAAACCGATATCCGGTAAGAAATATTATGTACCCTCGACGATAAGTGGATGAAGATGTGGATGTATATGTCCGATATTGAAGGGAAAAATGTAGAAAAATGTAGGGTAGGTCTCCCCGAGACCTGCCAAGAAAAAGGCAGGAGTCGGGGACTCCTGCCCTACGCCAAAATTAAGCCATGTCTAAGCTATTAAGACATTATTCGAAGGGAAGTATTTATTTTATTACTGCTGTTACGGATCAAAGGGAAAAATTATTGATTAAGCATTATGATTTGCTTCGGGATTCTATGACGAAATATCAGAACAATTTAAAATTCGAATTAATCGCCTTTGTCATTCTACCGGATCATTTGCATTTAATAATTAATCCCGAGAATTCGGATCTCTCTAATATCATGCAAAGGATCAAGTTGTCATTTTCCAAGAAATTAAGGTATATTTCTGTTAGGTCTGGCATGGTTTGGCAAAAACGATTTTGGGATCATGTTATAAGGGATCGCGATGATATGAACAGACACATAGATTACATACATTACAATCCCGTAAAGCATGGTTATGTAAACAGCCCGTTCGATTGGAAAGAATCTTCAATTCACGACTTTTATGAAAAAGGATTGTATCCAAAGGATTGGGGAAGAAAAGAAAAATTGATTTTCGACGGAGATTATGGCGAGTAAAATAGTAGGGCAGGTCTCTCCGAGACCTGCCTTTATAAAAAGGCAGGAGTCGGGGACTCCTGCCCTACAGAAATTTAATATGGAATTATCAAAATCTCATGTCCAATAACAATGACAAAAAGAAAATTACTATCTCCGCTTTCATAAAAAAGAAAAGCAAGGGCGAAAAAATTGCGGTGCTGACCGCGTACGATTATTTCACCGCCAAATTTCTCGACCGCGCCGGAGTCGATGCATTATTGGTCGGCGATTCGGTCGGGATGGTGCTGTATGGTGAGAAGAGTACGCTTCCGATGACAATGGACATCATGCTGGGGCACGTCAGGGCGGTGGCGAAGGGTACTACACTGGCGCTGGTGATTGCTGACATGCCGTTTATGTCGTACCAGCCGTCGATTGCCATTGCTGTCGAAAACGCTGGACGCTTCTTACGTGACGCCAACGCCGAAGCGATCAAACTTGAGGGGGGCATCGAAATGGCGGCGACTGTCAAGCGTATTGTCGAGTGCGGGATTCCGGTGATGGGGCATATCGGTTTTACGCCGCAGTCGGTTCAAAAATGGGGCGGGACCAAATCACCGCCGAAAGTCAGGGGCCGTACCGAAAAATCGAAACAGTACCTTATGGAATCGGCGCAGGCGCTTGAGGAGGCGGGCGCGTTCAGCATGGTGCTGGAACTGATACAGTCCGACACCGCCGCCGAAATCACCAAAGCGGTCAATATTCCGACCATCGGTATCGGCGCCGGCAAAGATTGTGATGGGCAGGTATTGGTGATAAATGATATTCTTGGTCTGTACGATGAATTCCAGCCGCGTTTTGTCCGCCGCTACGCCGACCTTCCGCCGGTAATAGAAAAAGCAGCCGGTCAATACATCGCCGATGTCAAATCCGGCAACTACCCGTCGGACAACGAGTCGTTTTGATAGATTATATTATCATTATTGATAGCCTAAATGAAGGTTTAATATTACTGTTATAATGAGTACAAATAATAAAAAAGGCTGCGTTATGGTTATGGGCATAGTGGGTGTAATATGTCTATTATTAGGTGCAGTTTTGTTAGCCGTATCCGCATTAGAAAGTAATAACGACACAAAATCGACCGCTTCATTTATGTTGATTGTTGGAGTAGTATTTTCCGGTACGGCCTTACTTGATTATTGGGTATATAAGCCCCAAAATATAAGGATTAATAATAACCTTTCGCATGCGGAGGAGAATATGCCATATGATGAAGAAGAAATAGAAAGAATTAGGAATATAATCAGCGATTATATAAAAAGCCGAGATATAGAATTTAGGAAATTTATTTTTTCTAGAATACGAACAGATAATCTCGATTTATTAATTACCTTGTACGACGATGCTGATAATTTAAGTATTGATACATATCTGAAAAATCGTGCAAAATACCAGTTATACAAAGATGATTATCAATTTCAGGAAGATTATTATGGTCATGACCGTAATAATTATGTTAAGTTTATTTGTAATGCTCCCCATTTAGCAAGCGATTTCTAAGAGAGTCCTCGTGGTCAAGTTA
>CAYVMO010000018.1:20464-56324 GCA_964452645.1 uncultured Ignavibacteriaceae bacterium | reverse complement strand
ATTTTGTACTGCCTGGTGCGCGCCACAAATCCATCTCTAAACTTGTCGTAAATGTTTTTATGCACCAACAGCCGCTGGACGCCGATACAATTTTGCCCCGCCGCCCAGAAAGCTCCGGAGACGCATGATTCAATCGCCAGATTCAGATCGGCATCCTCCCAGACTATCACCGGCGAGTTGGAGCCAAGCTCCATGCCGATTTTTTTGATGCCGGCGACACCGGCGATATGTTTTCCGGCTTCGACCCCGCCGGTAAATGAAATCATCCGCACTCTTTCATCCGACACGAGCGGATCGCCGATAACCGAACCGACTCCGGTGATGCACTGGATTGCCATCGGCGGTAGTCCCGCTTCAAGCATGGCTTCGACAAGTTTTATGGCCGACAATGGCGTCACCGTCGCCGGTTTTAAAATAACCGAATTACCGGCTGCGATGGCCGGACCTAATTTGTGTGCAACCAGATTGAGCGGATCATTGAAAGGAGTGATGGCCAGGACGACGCCAATCGGGAAACGATAGTAATATCCTTTTCGTTTTTCCCCGCCGGGAAAGGAGTCGAACGGGATTGTCTCGCCCAGGATTCGTTTGGCCTCCTCGGCCGAACAGGTAATAGTATTGACACATCGCGAGGCTTCCTTGTGCGCCTCACGGATTGTCTTTGATGCTTCACGTGCAATCAGTTTGGCGAAATCATCGAGATTATCGGAAATAATCCTGGCCGTCTTAAAAAGAATTTGCGCGCGATCATAAACGGTCATGCGTTTGGTTATTTCGAAACCTTTAACCGCCGCACTCAACGCCGTTTCGACATCCTCTTTAGTGGCACTGGGAACAGTATCGACCAGAGAATTATCAAAGGGATCAAGAACTTCGATTTTTTTATCACGGTCAACCCATTGGCCGTTAAGCAGCATTTTCATTATTTGCCTCCTGCCTTTATAATATCAATCAAAGCGCTGTATCCGGTTTCGGTTCGTCCGGCACCCGGCCCGACGATGGTAACATCACCGAGCGTATCGGTCGTAATTGTCATCGCATTGGTAGCGCCCATGACCCCGGCCAGCGGATGGGTCAACTCCACCTGCATCGGTGCCACGCTGGCTTTGATATTATTACCATCACGCCAGACACGTCCAATCAATTTATACCGTTTGCCATCCGCTTTTGCTCTGGCGATAGCGTCGGCACTGATTTTGGTAATACCTTCGCACGGAAAGTCGCTCGGTTTGCACTTAACACCGAAAACGGCATTGGCTAGAATAGTAACCTTGGCGAGAGCGTCCCAACCGAGGACGTCGGCATCGGGAACCGCCTCGGCGTAACCGAGTTCCTGCGCCTTCTTGAGGGCGTCATCGTACGACAATCCCTCTTCCATCTTGCTGAGAATGTAATTGGTGGTGCCGTTGAGAATACCCTTCATCTCGGTTATTTTACATCCGGCCAACGTTTCCCGTATTAAATTGAGAAGAGGTGTCCCGCTCATGACTGTTCCTTCGTACAGGAATTTGACATTTTTCTTTTTGGCAAGTTCGAGCATCTCCTGGAAAAACAAAGCGGTTGGACCTTTGTTGGTCGTGGTCACATGCATGCTCTTCTCCAGAGCGGCGCGAATATGCGAAGTGGCCGGCTCGGCGGTTTTTATGTCGGTATAGGTGGCCTCTACCATCATATCGGCGTCGGCCGTTTTAATCATACTTAAAGCGTCACCGACGAATTTATCGGAAAGTTCCGACAATTTGCCGCCCGATTTGGCTTTGTCGAGAGCTTCTTTTATGTTGATTCCTTTGGCGTTGTAGATACTTCCTTTAAGCATGTCCGAGATACCGACCACATCGACTTTAAAACCATATTTATCTTGCAGGATTTTTTCTTTTTTGATAAGCAAATCGGCCAGACCTTGCCCGACGTTGCCGAAACCAATTATTAATAATCGCATTTTATCCTCCGAATGGATTGTTAGCTACCATGTTACTTTGGAATCTATTTGGCCTTATATCTATCCGGTGCGTTAAAAATATCGATAACATTAACCCGTGAATGAAATAAGGCTGAATGTTCGACACCTTCGGGAATATAGTACCAATCACCTTTTTTGTACTTATTTGTTTCTTCACCGATGGTTAATGACATTTCGCCTTCGAGGACGATTCCCCACTGGGCACAATGTGAGTGCGGCGGGACCTGACCGACCGGCTGGATATCGAAAAAGACGATTTGTCGCCGGTCGCCCCCCATCAGCCAGCCGCGAACGCCTTCGAAGGGGACATCGACTTGCGGAAGATTGCGAATCATCTCCGGATAGACGGTGCCGTCCCATTTTTCCATTAATTCTTTCATCTCAACTCCTGTTATTTATAAGCGATGGCGGCGAATTCGACTTTATGCCCCCGGCGCATAATCTCTCTGGCATCTTTGTCACAGCGGATGCATTTATGA
The DNA here is from genome assembly GCA_964452645.1 of uncultured Ignavibacteriaceae bacterium. Taxonomy (GTDB): domain Bacteria; phylum Zixibacteria; class MSB-5A5; order GN15; family PGXB01; genus CAYXTW01. The sequence continues at coordinate 53,885 of CAYVMO010000018.1, read as the reverse complement.
TAAATAACATCGCCGATCATCTCGGCCTTTTCGTTCCGTTCGTCATCGGGAAGGAAATACGCTGCCATCGTATCGTACGGCCGCGAGGTGCCGTCGCTTTCGTACTTGATAGTCATATCATAACCAGCATCGAGGACTTTGTGAGCATTTTCGGTCCAGTCGAAACCTTCCATACCGAGGTCCGGATTGATCCGCAGGTGCGCCGTCAGGGAAATATTCGGCAGGCCGGACGCTTTCAGTTCGTCGGCGCACTGCATGAATGTTTCCGGACTGGCACCGTTACCGATATTGATTTCGTAAATCGGTGTCGTGCCGTCATCGCGAAGATATTCCTTGAAAATATTCATCAACATACGGAACAGAATCGCATTCTGGGTGGAGAGGAGCATGGAAATTTTGAAACTGATGGCTGGAATCCGACGACCGTAATAGCAGGCGGCGACAATCGTCGACCAGCTCGGATTCAAAAAGAAATTGTTACCGGTCTCCAACGCCGCGCGCGTGATACCATCGAGATAAACAAGATGATTGTTATCGGCCACTTCGACACCGCCGAAATTACCGAAAGCGGTCCCCATATTTTTCAGAATAATCTGGCTGAGACCGCCGCCGATATCTTTGCGGTCGAATCTCTCGCCGGTGATTTTTTCGACCTTTACGAAGCGCTCCTCCGGTAATGGTGTTGATAAGAGATTGGTCGAACAGAACTTACTGGCTCCCAGAATATTTTCCGCCATCGCCAGGGTGGCCAGCAAATCGCCGCTGTAAACATAATGGTCCGTGAGCGAGACAACCGAAATCATCTCGGTCGGAAATAAAACATCCGGATTCTCGGCGATTCGTTTTATGCAGTCAAAGGTGACATAAGCGCCCTGAAACCCGGAAACCTGCGTCGTGCATACACCTGCCTTCGTGGTTTTTATGTTTTCTTTGGCGATAAAATCTTCGACTTTGGGGAAATCTTTGACATATTTTTCGGCTTTTTCAAGCATTTCGCCGAATCCCTTATCCCCTGCGATTTTTTTACGGCTTTCGTATTTCCTGATTTTTTCGATATTTTCATTGATGGCTTTCGCACCGCCATAGGCGTCGATTAGATTATCGATGGCTTTTTGGTCATTGTTGGTTAATAGGTCAAAATCCATTTTATCTCCCTTATTCCATAGAATTATTTTTCAATGGGGCAAGATATAAAATTGCGTCGGGCTTTACAAGTGAATTAAAAAGTGAGTAAGATTGCGGTCAGCGTACTTCCCAGCGCACCGACATTTTGGTATTTATTATTGATTTTTTTCCACATTTCTTAAATCCCGGCAGGGCCTTTGCCGCCTACGGATTTTATCCGTGGTTGTGTATAAGATACTACACTTTTCAAAGGGAATTTAAAAAAACAACGGTTTTTCGCTTTTAGTTAATTTCAATCTATTCAAAGATTTACCGATTACCGCTTGACAGACTGAGATTGATTTTATACATTAGATATGGAAGTTTACCGAATTAAGTTATAACGGAGATCTCCCCCTCTTATCCCCGTTTGCGGTAAACTTCCTCTCTATTTGGGGGCAATATTTTTTCTATGAATCGGTGTAAATTTTAAGGGGTACCACAGACGTTCTTGTCTGAGTCAGCAGACAGGAATTTTTACGCTATTTGTTATCACTGATAGTCTTGAAGCTGTATATCCGCCATCGGCCGTTTTGACGGTGAAGTCCGAACTTATTGTAGTACTGTGTGTTGGTTTTTTTGCTGATAAAAGAAACTTCGACATAGGCGGTATCACCATGGATTTCGGTATTACCAACCACGCGTTGCATATTAAACCATTTGGTTTTGGTCAGGCCGGTTCCGGTGAGGTCATCGAGAAGCGCCTCCGGATTATGAAAAACTCTCGGCTCTTTTCTCTGAAGTGCATAATCATGATCGGTGATATTCATCAACGCCGCCATATCCAGAAGATTAACGATACCGGCGCGATCGTCGCGCTCCATGGCGCCGAATAATTTGATTACGACATCTTTCGGGGAACCTCCCCCCGCGCTTGAGCAACCTATAAACTGCGCTGAAGCAAAAAGAGCTGATAACAGGCATACATAAAGCAATATTTTGTTTGGCGTTCCCAAACTAAAATCCTCCGGTAATAGTTATCCGATGACTGGTACCCAAATCGGCTTCCGGAGAAATAGTATATGATATTTGCGCCTTTTTATACTCCAGTCCGAAACCGAATGAAAAGCCGGCGAAATCATCATTACCGGCGCCGGTTTTATAGTTGGCGCCGAAACTTGACCAGCCCAAGCGCAAAAACAGGGGTCTCATATTAAGCCATTCGGTTCCAAGGGCGAAATAAGGATCATTGTCTGACGGAAAAACCACGTCGGCCGCGATCAAAACCGGTAAACCCTTTAATCTTTGTGATCCACCCAGCTTAATGCAAAGAGGCAGTGGATTCGTTTCGCCGCTATCAACAAAACTGCCAAGCTGCGAGCCGAGATTCTGAATCATCAAGCCGACATTAGTGCGGCCGTAATCGAATGAGTATTTGCCGCCCAAATCGACGGCGAATCCTGTGGCTGAGTAGGAATCGAGCTTTTCATAGATAAATTTTACCGTTCCGCCGATTCGCAGATTGGATGTGGCGGTCATCGCATAGCTGGCCGCAAACAGCATATCGCTTCCGCCAAAGGTACCGTCTCTTTCACCCTTATCAGTGGTTCGAATAAATTCCCCATAATTTAAATAACTGACATACAGGGCAATCTTTTTCTCATCGCCGATTGGATGAATATATCCCAAAAAACCTGATTGCATATCGAATATATTATTATGATATCCGGCAATAAATCTTTTTCCCTCGAGGGAAGCTATTCCGGCCGGATTATAATATAATGAAGTCTCGTCGTCGGCGACGCCGGTGAAGGCGCCGGCCATAGCCATCGGACGCGCGCCGATTTGTATCTTGAGAAAATTGAACGACCGCGTTCCGACATTTGAATTATTTTCGTTGGCGAAAATCAGGTTGGGTAACATAAATGTTAGTACCAAAAATCCTGTCAGAAAAATATTCTTGTATGATTTCATTTTTTCCTCTTAAGTGTAAAATATATAATGTTTTCGGAATGTATTCAATAAAAATTACCAGCTTTTGGTCGTTCGATTAATTACGTCCTGGACCAACTTATTGGCTGCCTGAGCCTGAGCCCCTTCTTCGGTCGTAGCAACCTGCAGGTTGCTGCCTTCGGTAGCACTTATATCGGTAGAATAATACCCCTCGCTGTAAAAAATTTCTTTCCATAATTCTTCATCGCTTCCGCCCTTTTTAAGGGTAACATCAAAAACAAGTTTCACGACGTACTGAGTGACATTGTCGGATTCATCATAGGTGTATGCTTCTCTCTTGTAATCGGTCAAAATGCCGTTCAGAACCGCATCGGCATCCTTTTCCGAGACGACTTTCATACTTCCCTCACTTATGAAAGCATCGACTATCAGATCGGTCATGCGGCTGGAAAGACCGGATTCAATAGTTTTGTTTTCGATTTGTGAAACGGCGATGGTCTTAATCGAAGATTTCCCTCCGGGATTGAAGCTGTAAACGGCGCATCCCGCGATAAACCACGATAATGCGAATGTAATTACTAATATAGTCCGATTTGCCATTTCAATTACTTAAACAAGAAAGCGGCGCCGAAGTTTCTCGTAACCGCTATTCATAAACAATTTTTCCCTGCTTAATGACTTTATCGACCAGGTTGACCCCGTAATGATAAGGCATTTCGCGAAAATCTTTCATGTTCCATAAGACGATATCAGCCGGAAAACCGGGTAAAAGCCGACCTATTTTCCCCCCGCGATCAATCGCACAGGCAGCGTTTACCGTGATTGCCGAAATAGATTCCGCGGCCGTCATACCATAATTGAGCGCCGCCAGTGTAACAATTATTTGAAGCGATTCGGTAAAACTTGAACCCGGATTACAATCGGTTGACAGCGCCACGACCACCCCGGAATCTATCATTTTCCGAGCCGGGGCGTAATCTCTTGATTTCAATGAGAAACATGTCCCGGGGAGCAGAACCGCCGCAACGCCCTTTTTAGCCATCGCATCGATGCCCTTATCCGAGATATAAACCAGATGATCGGCTGATACCGCCCCCATTTCGGCGGCCAATTCACCTCCTCCGCTCGAAGCCAGCTCATCGGCATGGAATTTCAGTTTCAATCCATGTTTTTTGGCCACCGACATAATCTTTCTGGATTCCTCGATATCAAAAACACCCTCTTCGCAGAATATATCGCAAAACTCAGCCAGTTTTCCATCGACAACTTTCGGAATCATCTCATCAATCAATAGCCTGACATAATCTTCCCGCTTATCCCGGTATTCATCGGGGACTTCATGCGCACCCAGAAAAGTAGAAACCATATCAAGCGGATGAATATCATTCAGATCGCGAATGATTTCCAACGATTTTATTTCCGATTCGGTTGATAATCCATAACCTGATTTGGCCTCAATCGTGGTCGTACCATAGGATAAAATATTGGTCAATCTCTCGGCGGTTATTTTCATCAGCTGTGAAGTTGAACTGTTTCTCAGGTCACGGACCGAGGCGCGGATACCGCCACCGGAGGCGGCGATTTCCATGTAGCTTTTGCCCTGGATGCGCATTTCGAATTCGTTTTCGCGCGTTTTGGAAAAAACCGGATGCGTATGCGAATCGATAAGGCCGGGCGTAACTACATTCTTTACGGCATCTATGACACGGCAGCCTTCGGCCAGATCGACGCGACCTTCGATTTCCCTGGATTCGCCAACCGCCAGAATTTCCCCTCCCCCGGCCGCCACCGCCCCGTTTGTTATCAAACCGAGGTCCTTCATCGTGTCACCCAAGCGCGGAACCGGGCCATCCATAGTTATCAACTGACCGATGTTTTTTATCAAAAGAGTCGCTTTTTTTGCACGTGCCATAATTTATGAACGTATACGCTAAGTTATTCGCCGCGCTATCTTATCCAAACGAACTAATCTAAGTATAGAGCGAAAAAAAATCAAGGGCCGCGATTGATAACTATTTATTCCTGGTCGGAATTCCCTGTTCGAACATGTCGACCTGCTTGGTGATACAGCGGCAAAATCCGTGAAAAATGGCACAAATGCCGCCCATCAGAGAAAATATGCCCCAGAAAAGCGGACGCCCGAAAATATGACCCACGCTTGGTTTCGAATAGGGCAATAAAAGAATTCCCCAGGTTATCAAATAGGCGCCGACAACTATACAGGCGTGACCGAAAATTAATGTGCCGACACGTCCCCTGGCGAAATTAAGCGCGATTAATGTTCCGCCGACGAGAATCGGAATGATGGCCGCAATGCTTACTTGTTGTACAAGGGCATAAATTCCGAAACCGATTAAAATGATGCCTAAAATAAATCTAATTCTACTTGGTTTCATATTCCGGGTCCAGTTTTATCCAATTAAAATTTATAGCTTATATACGGTTACAGCATCAATAAAGTTTTTCGCGTTTGGCCAGAAAAGCATACAGCGCCCGGTCAAAAGGAACACTGGTGTCGATCAAATGATAATCGATTCGGCTCTGGCGACATTCGGAAGCGATATGGTCGGAAAATTCTTTGGTCAGGCGGGCATAATGTTTTTTTATTTGCCAGGGAAGCGTGGTGATTTCCTCACCCGTTTCCAAATCCTTAAAAATCGCCTCACGCGGAAAAGCGAAATCGCGTTCACGCGGATCGAGTGTATGAAATAAGATTACTTCATGGTTTTTGTGACGAAAATGCTTCAATCCGGAGACGATTTTGTCAGGTTCGTCGAGCAGATCGGAGAAAATAACAATCAGGCCCCGGCGGTGAATTCGCTCGGCCATCTGGTGCAAGGCCGATGAAATATCGGTTTTGTCCGAAGGTGTTTGTTGCGCCAGCTCCTGCAATAGTACATGCAAATGTCCCGATTTCGACCGGGGCGGGATATAGCGCCGGATTTTTTCATCGAAGGTTACCAATCCGACCGCATCGCGCTGTTTGAGCATCAGAAACGATAACGCCGCGGCCAGCGTGACGGCGTAATCATGCTTGATGGTTTCGCCCGAGCTGTATTTCATCGAAGCCGAGCAATCGAGCAAAAGGTAAGCCTTCAGATTAGTTTCTTCTTCATACTGCTTGATATAAAACCGATCCGATTTGCCGTACACACGCCAGTCGATATCGCGGATATTATCACCCGGCATGTACTGTCGATGTTCAGCGAACTCGACCGAGAATCCGTGGTAGGGCGATTTATGCAGCCCGGCGATAAAGCCCTCGACCACCATCCGGGCCTTCAGCTCCATCCCTTTCAGTTTCCCGACAATCTCGGGATCCAAATATTTTCGGTAGTTGGTTAGCATGATTAGTTATTTATCTGTCGCACGTTGTGTCATTCTCCATAGGTCGGAATGCCCTTTGGGCTTCCGACATTCTAAAAAGCCGAAACCTGAAGCGGGATTTCGACCTACCTTAACCCTTTGGCTTTACCGTCTCCAATAACTTTTTCACGATTGCCTCGGTGTCGACACCGTCGGCTTCGGCGTTGAAAGAAGTAACAATCCGATGGCGCAGAACCGGTAAGGCGGCAAATTCGACATCTTCCGGGCCCGGTGTCGGACGGCCATCAAGAATCGCGCGGGTTTTGGCGGCCAGAATCATGTATTGTGAGGCGCGCGGCCCCACTCCCCAGGAAACCCAGTTTTTTATAAAATCGAGAGCACTTTCGTAATCAGGACGGGTGGCACGGGCAATATCGATGGCATATTGAATCAAATGATCGGAAACCGGCACTCTTCTGACAAGTCTTTGAAGATTAACTATCTCCGTGCCGCTTAATAACTTATCGAGTTTATAATCCAGGGTGACCGTGGTTGTTTTGACAATTTCATGCTCTTCTTTATCTGACGGATAATCAACATTGACATGAAACATAAATCGATCAAGCTGGGCCTCTGGAAGTGGATATGTCCCTTCCTGCTCAATCGGATTTTGAGTCGCCAGCACAAAAAAAGGCTCTTCGAGTTTAAATGTCTGCCCGGCCGAAGTTACTTCATGCTCCTGCATGGCCTGAAGCAAGGCGGCCTGCGTTTTTGGCGGTGTGCGGTTGATTTCATCTGCCAAAATGACATTGGCAAAAACCGGGCCCTTGACGAATTTGAAAACCCTGGTGCCTGATGCGCGATCTTCTTCGATAATTTCGGTCCCGGTGATATCTGATGGCATCAAATCGGGAGTAAACTGAATACGATTGAATTTTAAATCGAGAATGTTGGCCAGGGTCGAGATCAGCAGCGTCTTAGCCAGACCGGGAACTCCCACCAGCAGGCAATGACCGGCTGACAGCAGGGCAATGAGCAACTGCTCGATTACGTTATTCTGGCCTATGATTACCTTACTGATTTCACCCCTTATTTGTCGATATGCGTCGTTAAGTTGTTCTACCGCTTGAAGGTCGTCTTTGGTTTCGATCATTATATTCCTCCGGAAACAGATTATATCTTATTTATTCTACAAAAAAGAGTCTATTAATATTATAAAAGGATAAAAAAAGCAAGCCTTTAAAGAGTCCAGTCGAACATAAAGATTGTGGAAAACGATAAAGTCAGCCGATAAATATTCCTTATAAGAAATTGCTAAATAAAGCGATATGGACATTTCCACAACTATAAACAGTTGTCCACATCGTTGGAGACCTTTTATTTATTTTTAAAACTTTTCTTTGACTTTATCCTTTTCTTTTTCTTCAATCTTTTCGTCTTTGATTTTTTCCGTCGGAGGAATGAAACCAAGATTCGATTTTCCCTGTTTCATCGAGCAGGAGCCGCAGAAAACAGCACCCTGTTCGACAACCAGCGATTTTGTCTTGATATCACCTTCCACGTCGGACTTTGCCTGCAGCTCGATTTTTTCCGAGGCATTGATATTGCCGGTCAACTTGCCGACAATGACTGCCGTCTGGGATTCGATATCAGCCTCGACGCATCCGCCGGTCCCGACCGTAACGGTATCGGAACAGATGACTTTCCCCTTGACGGTTCCATCCACTCTCACCGATCCTTTGACATCGAGGGTGCCGGTAAACGTGGCATCCTTACCGATAATGGTATTCATAACTCCACCTTCATTTCTGCCTATTGAGTTCTTCATTTTCACCAATGTATTCTAAAGGGTTAACCGGTTTATTGTCTTTTCTTATTTCATAGTGCAAATGAGGGGCTGAAGATTTACCGGTATTACCGGATAGTGCAATACGCCCCCCCACTGAAACCTTATCACCCTCCTCCACCAGAAGTTTACTATTATGTCCGTAAACGGTAGATATATTGTCTTCATGTTCCAGTACGACCATCAGACCGTACGTCGAATCATATCCTGCAAAGACCACTTTTCCGTCGGCGGTGGCCAGAACCGGCGTTTCCTCCGCGACCGCGATATCGATTCCGGGATGATAATCGGTTGAATCATCCCGAAAACCGCGTGTCATGAATCCCTGGAGAGGTAAACCGTATGGTCGCGTATTCGGTGCCGAGGCGGGCCGGACGATGGCGGCCTGATTATTTTTCTCAAACTGCGCGAATATGGTCGAGTCATCCGGCATTTCGGGGAGATTGAAGTCGACCCCGGCCAGATTAGCGATGCGACTGACGATGTCCCGCGTATCTTTCATCTTTTCTTCAAGCAAAGTCAATTTGTATTTATATCGTTTCAGCGCTTCGTTTTCTTTTTCAAGTTTATCGGCAATTGCCGCCCGGGTAATAATCTTTCCGTAAAAAGAAACGAAAAGAATTATGGCCACCATTATCAGAACAATGAATACGACAATGGTTTTGAGCACCCAGCCCCGGATTCTTATTCCGAGGGGATTTTCTACCCCGTCGGGAACAATCATTAAACTATAGTACTTTGCGTGCGCCATAACCTATTAGTTTATTTTTCGGAATAATTCCAAAATTCTTTCCAAATCTTCGTCGCCGTAATACTCGATTTCAATTTTCCCCCTTTTAAGGCCGGGAATAATTTTTACCGCCGTTCCCAGCAGACGTTTCAAATAATTTTCCGCCTCGACCAGTATCGGGAATTTCTTTTTAGGGACGAGCTTTCTCCGTCGCGTTTTACGCGCCGATTGTTCGGCGGAACGAACCGACAGGTTTTCGGCTACAATTCTTTCGGCGAGGCGAAGCTGTAAGAGTTCATCGTCAAGGGCCAGTATCGCCCGCGCATGCCCCTCGGTTATTGTGCCGCCTCTGATCATCTCTTTTATTTTAGCAGGAAGTATCAGGAGTCTCAGCATATTGGCGACGGCGGCGCGGCTTTTTCCGACCCGGGCCGCGATTTGATTTTGAGTCAAACCGACTTCGTCGCGTAATTTTCGAAAAGCTTCAGCCGCTTCCAGCGGGTTGAGATTTTCGCGCTGAAGATTTTCGACCAGTGCTATCTGGAGCATATCGGCTTCATCTTTTTCGTCGACGACAATAGCCGGTATTTTCTCCAAACCGGCAATGTGCGCCGACCGGAAACGACGTTCACCGGCGATCAACGTGTAACGGTTATCGGCTTTTTTGACAAGAATCGGCTGTAACACACCCTGGCTTTTGAACGATTCGGCCAACTCCTGCAGGCCGCTTTCGTCAAATTGCTGCCGGGGTTGCATCGGATTGGGATTTATTTCGTTCAGCGGCAAATTAAGATACGCGGCATCGCCGATTGTACTATCATCATGCCTTGGTATCAGCGCATCCAGGCCGCGCCCCAAAACTATTTTTCCGCTCATCGGCTTAACACCTCCTTGGTTAAGGCCATATAATTTTCGGCTCCGGTGGAAAGAATGTCATACAGAATAATCGGTTTACCGAAACTCGGCGCTTCCGACAGTCTGACATTACGGTTAATGATTGTTTTATAAATGCGGCCATTAAAAAATCTTCTCGCCTCGTCGGCCACCTGGCGCGACAAATTCAATCTCCGATCGTACATCGTCAATAAGACGCCTTCAATCTCGAGCGACGGATTCAGATTTTTTTGCACCAGCTCGATCGTATGCAGCAACTGACCGAGTCCTTCCAGGGCATAGTACTCGCACTGAATCGGAATGAGGATTGAATTGGCGGCGGTCAGGGCGTTGACAGTCAGGAGTCCGAGCGAGGGCGGACAGTCGATAATAATGTAGTCATAAGAGTCCACGATAGGTACAAGCGCCTTCGAGAGGATTATTTCGCGCGACATCATTCCGGCTATCTCGACCTCGGCGCCGACCAGAGCGATCGATGACGGGGCTGCATTTAAAAAGGACAATTCTGTCGGCATTATTATATCCGCGAGACTTTTGCGACCGATCAGAACATCATAGATTGAGGACTCTACTTTGGTTTTATCAAAACCGACACCCGAGGTGGAGTTGGCCTGGGGATCGATATCGACCAGAAGTGTCTTCTTTTCGGCGACCGCCAGGCCGGACGACAGATTTATGGCCGTGGTCGTTTTGCCAACGCCTCCCTTCTGATTAGCGACGGCGATTATTCGGGCCATTGTCCCCTCGTTAAATAAGCTAATTTGTTATCCTCGGAGAGATTAAGATATTGAAACAATTTACGCAAGTAAAATTTTTAAAAAATCTTGTTAAAAACAGTTATCGTTCTGATTCGGTTGCTCTTATCGAGAAAATATTTATACTTTTTTATTTCGACATTTGACGGCATATTTATTGAAGTTTCATCAAAATCAGAATAATAGACGAATCTTCCGGACGGTATCAGAAGATCAAAGGCGTTTTTTAACAATTTCATATTGGGACGGACAAGTTTCATCAGGCCGATATCGAAATGTAAAGAAGTAATTTGGAATTCTATCTCGACGAAATTAATGTCCATAATTTCAGCTTTAAGTTTCAACAGATCGATTATTTTTCTAAGGAATGCAGTTTTCTTTTTGGTTCGTTCAATCAGAAAACCGTGCAAGTCGGGAAAAGCGAGCAGAACGACAATTGATGGAAAACCGGCTCCGGATCCGATATCGAATATTTTGCCGCTCGGTGGCAGAATGAATTCAAAAGGGATCAACGAATCGGCGGCAATTGTCAGGAGGTCATCACGAGATGTTTCACGTGAAACAATGTTGATTTTTTTATTGTATTCCAGGATTTCGTGAAAATACGGTCCTATTTTGCTTTCGAGATTATACTTGGATATAATCGATCTGGCATTAAATTCAGGCGAATTTGTATTTTTTGAATTATACAAGTCTATCCAGGACTATTTGTTAGATTTTTGAAAGGTTTTATGTTTACGAATATGAATCGATAAGGCGGCAATATCCCCCGAAGTTATTCCCTCAATCCGGCCCGCCTGTCCCAGCGAAACCGGTCTGAATCTGGCGAACTTTTCACGCGCTTCGTTTCTCAGCCCTGAAAGATCCCCGAAAGAAATGTCATTCGGAATAAGATCGTTTTCCAGACGGCGAAATTTTAAGACTTCACGCTGCTGTTTTCTTATGTAACCCTCATATTTAATTCTAACTGATATTCTTTCAATCAGTTCAGGTGAAAGCGGTGTAGAGATCTCAAAAAGTCCTAAAGCCAGTATATCATTATATGTAATTCCCGGCATTTTCAGAAGATTGGCCAGCGAAATACTATCTTTTCGGACAAAACGATCGGAAAAACCGTCGAGCTTATCGATCCTGACAATGATCTTCTTCAGCTTTTCGATTTTCTGATCGGCGGTTTGCCGAACTATTTCGAAGTGTTCGAAATCGCTTTTCGAAATCAGGCCATATTGAGAAGCATACCTAAACAACCGGTCCCGAGCGTTATCTTCACGAAGCTGAAGCCTGTATTCGGCGCGTGATGTAAACATTCGATAAGGTTCTGTAGTGGAGCGTGTTATCAGATCGTCAATCATAACTCCGATATAAGCTTCGGCACGGTCGAGGATAAGGGGTGATTCGTTCTCTATTTTCAATGCGGCATTTATTCCGGCCAGAAGCCCCTGGCCGCCAGCTTCTTCATAGCCGGAAGTGCCGTTAATCTGTCCCGCAAAAAAGAGCCCCCCGACTTTCTTTGTCTCCAGCGAAGCGGTAATTTGATAGGCGGGACAATAGTCGTACTCAATGGCGTAACCCGGCTTGGCGATTTTTACGTTTTCCAGGCCGAGGACTGTTTTTATTGCCTTTTCCTGGACTTCAAGCGGTAATGCCGTCGAAAAGCCGTTGGGATAAATCTCGTCGGTGCCATTGCCTTCCGGCTCCAAAAAAATCTGGTGTCGCGGTTTGTCGGCGAAACGGAAAATCTTATCCTCGATTGACGGGCAATATCTTGGACCGATAGACCTAATCTGCCCGGAAAACATGGGTGAGCGCCGAAGATTTTTCTGGATAATCGCTCGGGTTCTATCGGTCGTATAAGTTAAATGACAAGGCCTTTGATAAACATCGTAAGGCTTTGTGGTATATGAGAAAAAGGGAATAGGCTCATGACCATTTTGAATTGTGCAACAATCGAAATCAATAGTTTTACCATCAAGACGCGGCGGGGTTCCGGTTTTGAGCCGACCGACCTCAAAGCCAAGCGATCGAAGGGATTCGGTAAGTTTGTAGGCTGCTTTTTCTCCTCGTCGTCCGGATGCTATTTTTTCTTCACCGATATGAATCAAACCCCCCAGAAAAGTGCCGGTACAGAGGATGATTGCCTGTGAATAAAATATTTTCCCGTCTTCCGTTTCAATTCCGGCCGCCTGGCCATTTTTAACGATGACCCGGCCGGCAATTGCTTCTATGATTGTGACATTTTTATCGTTCTCTACATAGCGAGACACATAATTCGTATAGGCAATACGGTCGGCCTGGACGCGTGTCGACCAGACGGCCGGGCCGTGCGATAGATTCAGTCTGCGAAACTGGATACCGGTGGCATCAATGGCTTTCCCCATAAGACCGCCCAGCGCGTCTATTTCTTTGACAATATGAGACTTACCGAGCCCGCCGATAGCCGGATTACACGACATCAGGGCCAGTTTGTTCTTATCCATGGTAATCAGGCCGACCGTCCGGTTCATTCTTGATGCCGCCAGGGCCGCCTCGACCCCGGCATGTCCGCCGCCGACTACGATGATGTCAAAATCGAATTGCTTCACGTGAAACACTCCATCATTTGCCAATACAGAACCGTTCAAATATCTTTTCCAAGATTTCCTCATTATATATACGGCCGGTGATTTCGTCAATTCCATTTATTCCCAGGCGCAAATCAAAAGCGATCAGCTCAGGCGAGATTGTATCCCTTATGCCCTTTTTTACACGGCGAAGATTCTTTAGAGAGTCTCTGAGCTTTTTCTGGTGTCGCTCCGATGTAACGAATAACCCATCAGTTTGGTCCGGCATCGCCTTATTGATATATTCTATCAGCATGTTTTTGAGTTCCTTAAATCCGGATTCAGTTTTACATGAAAGAAGAGTATAAGGGATTAATCTATCGAATGCAGAAATCGAAATAGGCGCCTTTTCCCCAATATTACGGTTTTTGTCTATCTTATTGACAACAATTAAGATATTGTAATTATCTCCATACTTTATAATATCTTTTTTAAGTTCTGTCTGCCATTTTTTGCTGGTTATATCTGCAATCCAGATAACAAGATGCGCATTTTTCATGATTTCCAATGCCGATTTTTGACCTTCTTGCTCCACCCTTGCCGCGGTACTCCGCAAGCCGGCCGTATCGGTCACAGAAACTGCCATTCCGGCCAAATCGATCCACTCGGTAAGATAATCGCGCGTGGTTCCGGGAGTCGGCGCGACAATAGCCCGGGACTGATTAAGCAAGAGATTAAAAAGAGAAGATTTGCCGGCATTAGTCCGCCCGACGATGGCTATGCGATACCCTTCTTTAATGATCTTTCCCGCTTTATATGATTTGGCTAATTCATCAATCTGTACAATTATATTATCGATTGAATCAAGCCATTTTGTTTTTTCGACACTATCCAATTCTTCATCGGGGTAATCAATCGAGGCTTCGATTTCTGCCAGAAGCTCTATGGCGCTTGACCTTATGGAGTTTATTTTTTCAGATAATCTGCCCAGAAGATTGTTTATGGCGGCATTGTATGCATATTCGGTTTTTGAGGCGACAATATCGGCGACCGCTTCTGCTCTGGCCAGATCGATACGCCCGGCCAGAAAAGCTCTTCTGGTAAATTCACCCGGCTCGGCCGGTCTAACGCCATGTTTGAAGATCTCATTTAATATCCGTTTGAGAACAAACTGCCCGCCGTGGCAGAAGATCTCCGTCTGTCTCTGCCCGGTATATGATTTTCCCCGAGGCATTTGCACCATTGTGACTTCGTCAATAATATCGCCTTTATTGTCCACTATATAGCCATAGTAGAGACGGAAAGTCTTATCGACGGTTTTGTTTTTTTCGGCCCGCCTGAAAATTTTCTTGATTATCGTAAATGAACTCGGCCCGGAGATACGAATGGCCCCCAGACCGCCGTCACCGAGCGGCGTAATTATGGCCGCAATGGTATCACGATCGAAGTTTCCCATCTTTATAATATAAGAGGTTATTTGGCAGTTGCGGCGGCCTGTGCCGATGGTTTTTTAAATATCAATTGTTCAATAAATGAAAAAAGCGAAAAACAGGTCCAGTACAAAACCAATCCGGCCGAGGCTCTATAGAAAAAGAAACCCATCATCAGCGGCATCATATATGTCAGAGCCTTGTTTTTCGGGTCGGTCATGGCCATTTTTTGCTGAACAAACATCAAGATTACCATAAGGATAACCAGAATTATATAAGGATCGGTAATTGACAGAGCGCCTCTTGACAAATCGTTCCACCAGAGCATGAACGGGGCCTGGCGGAGCAGGATGGTCGAGCGAAAAACGGCAAAAAGAGCAAAAAACAATGGCATCTGTGGAAGCATCGGCAGACAGCCGGCAAGCGGATTGACACCCCGTTCTTTATAAAGTTTCATCATTTCTCTATTTAACGCCTGCGGATTCTTTTTATGCTTTTCCTTCAGCTTGGCCAGTTCGGGCTGGATTTCCCTCATGGCGTTCATGGAGCGAACACTTTTTCTGGACAGCGGCCAGGTTATAAGTTTAACCAGAATCGAGAAGATAATTATTACCAGACCATAATTAGGGATGACATCATGCATACGCGGCAGCAGCCACATAATCGGGTAGGCAAAAACCCAGATTAACCAGCCGATCACGGGTGTCGTTCCGATATCGACCAGCGGATGGGCAATATCATTATTAAAATCACTCAATATTTCGTAATCCATTGGTCCGACATACACCGAAAAGCTATCGGTTAAAGATTGCTCAAACGGGATTTCCATTTGCAATGAAATTGTCAAAGCCCGAGTCGTGACATTGCCCGATGGAGTCGCGATCTTTTCTTTTGTTCCGCTTGCGCCGGCCCCGGAACCGGGATGAGATAGGGGCACCATTACGGCTGCAAAGTACTTGGATCGGGTGGCCGTCCAGAAAGTCTCGCCGGTCAGTGCCACGCTGAATTGGTTGTTGGTATAGTCGTCGAATTTTGCCGTCTCGGTACCCATCCGTGCCATCGCCCACATCGAATTATAATCGGCCTGGACATTTAATTCAGTCGGTGCCAATTTGTTATTCCATCGCAGGGAATACTCGCGTTCAAAACCGAATCCGGCCCGGTTGCTGATCTCCAGAATCAAATCATAGTTATACCGATCGGCATAAAAGCGATACCGTTTGGTGATAGTACTGCTGTCATTTTTCTGAAAAGTATACGATATCTCCCGGCTGCCGCTGTTGACCTTATAATTTCCGCCGGATGAAGTCTGAAATACGTATTTGGCGGTGTTCACGGTGCCGCTATTGAAAGAAAATCCGGGTGTCGCTTCATGACAATCGGGGAGCATCTCGATCGGTTCGCCGTTTTCATATTGATAATCTTTCAATTTTATCGAGATCGGAGCACCGCCGTGGTTGGATAATACAATCGTCATCAGATTCGTTTCGATAATGACTGTATCTTCAGGAATGGAAGCAGCGGTGTCAGCAGCAGCCGATTCAGCCGGTGCCGGTTGCGTCGTCGGAGCGGCTGTCGTGACCTTTCCGGAATCATACTTCTGGCTGCCCGTTACGGTATCTCGTGCTGGCGGTTGCTGGACCTGTTCGGTAACCGGTTGCATTCTTCGTTCCTGCGGTTTGATAAAGCCCAGTTTGGTCATAATCGGAATCCAGAAAATGACAAGTATGCCGAGCAAAATTACCAACAATATCGTCTTTCTATCCAAGATTCAGCTCCCCCGAATTATCCGTTTCTTTCTTTTCCGGCACCGGGTCATAACCGCCCTCATGCCATGGATGGCAGCGTAAAACCCTCCTGATCGCCAAAATAGTACCTGCAAAAGCGCCGTGCTGCCTGATTGCCTCCTCGGCATAATGCGAGCAGGTCGGGTAGAACCGACACTGATTGCCGAACAACGGTGATAAGGTATATCGATAAATATAAATGAATAAAATCAGTAAATAAGCTGGTATTGAAATTAAAAATTTAATCATTGTTTATCGATTCGAATAATTCTTCCAATTCACCTTTAAGCTGAGGATGATCCACTTCATTTATATTTCCTTTGAACTTTACCGCAAAGAGGCCGGGAATCTTCAACTGTTTCTGAAAAAAATTGAAATCTTCCCGCAGCCAGCGTTTGATTCGATTGCGCTCGACCGCCTTGCCGCGTTTTCCGGGAACCAGATAGGCCACGCTGTATTGTCCCGGAGGGGGAATTTCCCTGTCCAAATAAAGATTCAGATGGCGTGAAGAAAAACGCCGGCCGGAGGAGAGCAATGATTGAATCATCTTATTGCTTTTCAGGCTGTGCCGGGGCAATTTATTTGGTCTTTTTGACGGTAACAGCCAATCGTTTTCTTTTCTTGGCACGACGACGCGCCAGAATCTGCCGACCCTGCCGGGTGGATGATCTGTGTCTGAATCCGTGGTCGTTCAGTCGCTTTTTGTTCGACGGTTGATATGTCCGTTTCATAATTCAATACCTTCAATATTCATTCAAAACGATTAATATACGCAAAATCACCCGGTCGTCAAGGGAAAACGGTACTAAATTTTGAGGAATTATAATCCGCAATAATTTAACGGCCGAAGTGATTCATGTGGATTTCTGATTTAAAAAGTCGGCGGCAGACTTATCGATAATTCAAAGTCTGCCGCTGTTAATTATCCTGCCGAGATTCGTTAATAATCTTATTCCGGACAAACAAGAACAGGTCCGGCCAGATATAAATAGGAAATAATACCGGTAATATCGAATATATTGACAGTGCCGTTGTTATCGACATCGGCCGCTTCGGGAGCGATCAGCGTAGGGCCGGATAAATACAGAAAATCAATGATATCGGTAATATCGAAAATGTTCACCGCTCCATCGTCATTGACGTCACCGCACTCGACCGTACCGAGATTAAAAAGAAGCGAAACTATTTTATCGCCGCCGTTCGTGAGCGCCAAATCATAGTCGCCATCATTATCGAAATCGCCCGATGCGACAAAATTAGGATATTCGCCGACCTCATAGTTTTTCGCAGCCAGAAATATTCCGCTGCCGTTGTTCATAAAAACTGTCGCCCGGTGTGAGTCGACATCGGCCACCGCCAGATCGGCATTATTATCACCATTAAAATCGGCCGTACAAATCGAATAAGTACCGTCGCTATTGGTCGAATAACTTATGGGCGTTGCAAAAACGCCGGAACCGTTATTTTTGAGGATCAAGATCTTATCTGAAGTAAGTGTCACCGCCAGATCGTAGTCGGTATCGTTATCGAAATCGGCGGTGGTAATCGCAAAAGCGTAACCATTGACCGGATAGTTAACGACCGGCGCGAAAGACCCATCGCCGTTATTCATCAGGATAGAAACTTCTTCCGAGCCGGAATTGGTTATGGCCAGGTCATTATCATTGTCACCATCAAAATCAGCCGCGACAATTCCCCTCGGATTATCACCGATAGCATACTCGACCGCCGGCTGAAAAGTGCCATCACCATTATTGAATAATACCGAGACGTTGTTTGATTGATAATTGGCTGTGGCCAGATCGATGTTGTCATCGCCGTCGAAATCGGCCGAGACAATTGAATGCGGGTATTCACCGGTCGGATAGTTTACTGCCGAAGCGAAAGTTGCGTCGCCGTTATTGCGGAGAATCGAAATATCGTTGGATGAAAAATTGGCCACTGCCAAATCATAATCATTGTCGCCGTCAAAGTCCCCTGTGCAGGCGGCAAATGGCGACCAGTGTGCCGAGTATTTGACTTCCGGTTGAAAAGTCCCGTCGCCGTTATTAATCATAATCGATACCGACCATTCGATATAATTAACAACACAAAGGTCGGCGTTGCCGTCGCCGTCGAAATCGGCGGAGATAACACAATTCGGACCGAGTCCGGTTGGTAATTCGTGCCGGTTACCGAAATACGGGTTAGTCGCGTAAGCAGTAGCGGCAATTAATAACATCCCCATAATCAAAAAAGCGGACCTATGATTCATGGCCAAATCCTCCTGATATGAACTTTTTATGACCTGATATTTTTAATTCATCCGCAAGGCCGTTCTTAGAGATAATAAAACCTTTGCTGATGCGCATTTATCTTCAAATTATTTTTGCTGTACCCTGCTTATAATGTAGATGATTTTATAGCTAATGTCAAGCGGTTTTGTGCCGATTTGTCTGTTTTTGTATTGGTTATAAATAAACAATCTTGATATAATCTCGTAAAAGGTGACTATATTATGTTCTAAAAAATGACGGTATTTCATGGGAGACCCTGATGTCCGCATTTAAATTTATATTCTATTCGGTTCCGATTATTTTAATTTTTTCCGCTTCACTACTGAGCGCGAATGTAATCAAAGGGACCATTTACGATTACGATACCGGCGAACCGATTCCGGCCGTGACCATTCGGGTCGAGGGAACCGGCCGGTCTATGCTGGCCAACGATCAGGGTGAGTATCGACTGCGGCTTCAGCCGGGTGGGTATAATCTAAAATTTTCCCATATTGCGTATTATTCGGAATATATTAAAGTCTCTGTCGCCGACTCGGTTATTAATCTCGATGTCAGACTGCGGCCTTCTATGATTCAATTGAAACCGATAAAAGTCTATGAACGCGCCTATGGCCCGGGGGAGAGGATTATTCTTGAGGCAATCAAGCGAAAAGAGGAAATCCTGTCGAAAATAGATAATTATTCTTTTGAGGCTTACACCAAAATGGTGTTGCGTGACACCTCCAGGTCCGACAGCGAAAGTATTATTCTGATAGCCGAAGCACAGCATGAATATCATTGGCAGGCGCCGGATACTTATAAAGAAATCGTAAAGGCGCGTAAAGTGTCGGCCAATGTCGGTCCCGGGCAGGTCCTGGTTGCGGTGGGTGGGATACTCAATCTGAATCAAAATCGGATTGATTTGAATGAATACTCAATCGTCTCGCCGACCGCCAGGGATGCCCTCGACTATTATAATTATTACCTTCTGGATACGATTTACATCGACAGCCAGCCGGTTTTTCATCTCGAAATCGAACCCAAAAATGAAATCGATCCGTTATTTATCGGCACCATTAATATCGCCGATTCCACCTATGAAGTGGCGGGAGTCGAGATCGGTTTCAATGATGCTATTAAAATGCCGTATGTGGATAAACTTAAATTCAGCCAGACATTTTCCGAATTTGAAGGAAAATACTGGATGCCGATCTCGCAGAATATTGCCGGTGTCGTCGATTTCCCGATTCCGGGCGTACCGGTAATCGATATCGATTATGTTTCCTCGATTTACAATTATCAATTCAATCAGGGGCAGCCGAAAGGAACATTCGATGAATACGCGCTGGAGGTAGCCGAGGATGCCGATGATATCGACTCCGCCACCTGGTTCGCCGGTCCGACCATCCCACTTACATCGCAGGAGATGAGAGGATATGAAAGACTTGATTCGATCGCGCATGCCCCCAAACCTATCCTGAAAAGAGTTCTGGGTCTCAGCTTGAGGTCATTATTGCTTTTAACTGAAGGCTATGATTATTTTCATTTTAATCGTGTCGAGGGAGCTTATCTCGGCGCAGCTTTTGAAAAAAGCAGTATTCTGCCGCGTCTTGATATTCGCCTTCGCACCGGTTACGCCTTCGATGCCGATTTCTGGCAGCATGATTATGGTTTTGATTTCACTTTATCAAAAAGACAAAGGATAAAATTCGGGGCGGACTACCGTAACAAAATAACACGGCGGCCGACCATTATGACGTCGCCGAATCATAACCCGACTCTGATGTCTCTCGGTTTTAAGGTTGACCAGCTCGATTATTATCAAGAGAAGGGATTCAGACTTAATCTTGAAATGAAGCTGCTGAATAAGACAAGATTGTCATTATCATATAAAGACTATAGTCAGTATTCCGAGACAAATCATACTGATTACAGTATTTTTTATCCCGATAAAGAACATCGTATCAATCCGTCGATAAAAGAGGGCAAACTCCGCTCCCTGTCCGCGAATTTCGGTTGGGACAGCCGGAATCGTTTCAAGGATAAAAACCGGATATACATTTTGCATTCGGCCGACTATATAATTTTTACGACCGGTATCGAATATGCCTCACCCGATTTTATCAATAATGATTTTGATTTCAGACGATACTATATTTCAATTACAAAAAGCCGGCGGATGTTCGGATGGG
Source organism: uncultured Ignavibacteriaceae bacterium (assembly GCA_964452645.1). GTDB lineage: Bacteria > Zixibacteria > MSB-5A5 > GN15 > PGXB01 > CAYXTW01. The sequence goes on along the minus strand of CAYVMO010000018.1, from coordinate 33,093 downwards.
GAATCAGTTCGGCATATTTCTATGCCGGGGCTTCGGACGGCCGGTTGCCGCCGCAAAGATGTTTTATCGTCGACTATGGCGGCGAATCTTTTATAACCAACGGATCGTTCAAGACAATGGGTGAACAAAATTTCGGCGGAAATCGGGTCGCCGTCTTATATCTGGATCATAATTTCGGAACCCGCCTGTTCCGCGAGTCGCGTCTGCCGCTTATTAAAAAGCTACCGTTTTCATTATCGGTGTATGGGGGTATATTCTGGACCGAATTTAAAAACCATACCGAACAGCCGAGTGATAAGTATTATAATGTAGCCAAAAAACCTTATCGGGAAATCGGCTTCGGGATCGGCCGTTTACCGATAATGAATCTGAAAATGGTGTTTACCTGGCAACTATCGGATTATCCGACCGAAGCTTTCTCGTTTGATCTTCTGTTTGAGTTTTAGACTGCTGAAATCGATTGATTATTTTAATGTTCCGGTTGGAATTCCGGCCATATAGAGAATATATTCAAGAATCATCTGCCTCGATTTTTCTTTATTTGAATCGGGTGCTCTCGAAACGGTCGTAACGGCATCGGGTGAAAGCTCTATTAATCTTAAATACTCGGCTTCTTCAAATGCGGATTGATCGGCAATCAGGATGGTCCTGGTTTCAACCGGCTGAATATCGTCGACACCGGTGCGGTCGAACGGAAAACCGGTCAACTTCTGATACCACCAGAAATAAACCATCTTATATAAAGGTATAGCGAGGACATCCCTGGCCTGCGTTAAATTTGAAATCCATCGCGAAGAAGTCAAATACGGGTCGATCGCCACGACTCCGTCAATCCGCTTTTCTTTCTGGGAAGCAAATATGACGGCGTCGGCGCCCAGATCAAAGCCGACAACGGTTAAAGGCGGAAACAGCATTTCTTTGAAATTAAGGTCCACAATTAGCTGAACCAGATCATCAGCCTCATAAATCCCGGCGGCATGATATTTTCCGCCGGAAAATCCGCTGGCGCGCTGATCATAAATGACCACCGCAAGGCCGGTATCCAATAGGGGAGAAATATATGAAATCAATGAGGTTCGGTCGCTGTTATCGCCGTGAAGCATTATGACCGTGCCAAAAACAGAGTCGAATTTATTGCTATCCGGCCGGAAATAAAGAGCCGCCAGTCTGATATTATCATCGGTCGCAATGGCAAATGTGTCCGGGAAAAGGCCCGAATCGATAAAAAATGAGGCATCGTTGGCGTATTTAAACTCCGGATCGTCGAATTTATCTTTATCCGGTCGAGCAACGAGCCTGGGGACCGCTATCAGGGGATAAACAATATAAAAGCCAATAAATAATACTATTATAATGAGGACTGCAATGGTTTGTACAGTTTCCCGAGTCTTTTTACTCATTAATTTGGCCATTATCGTTTTTCTCCTGATTGGTCTATTTGTCGACTAAAATTATAAATTCACCCGCCAATTGCAACTATTAAATTCGATTATGGGACTTTTGGAGGCGCTGTCAGGAATCTTTCCTGACAGCCGGGTTGATCTCGGTCAGTAAATTCCGTTCAGCGCGATTCTTGAAAATCTTGACCCATATTGCCGGTCAACGGCAATATCGCCGAACGTGTCCGGTGGGTCTGAAAAATCGCCATTCATGCCTTGAAATCACCAATTTATTTGTGACAAAATTTTTAAGAAACATAAATGGGACGCGGATGTAAGCGCTTCGGACCCCTTTTTAGGCAAAATTTTGCCGGAAAATGCAGATTTTCTATCCGATTTTGATTAACAGTCTTTCGGGTGGGGGTATTTTTTATTAATAATGTTTTAATGGAAGACAGGTTTTTCAATTAGCGAAAGCCGGAAATTTCAGGAACATTGACAAAATAATTTTCAATAACCTGCCCGCTGGTGGCCGTATATTTGCTGAAAAAAGTAAAAAAAAATCGAAAAAACAATCAATTTTGCTATTGACAGAGCGACGATTTATATATATATTCAGGTTGATGATAGGTGTAATGTCCGCAAAATAACCTTTAATAGGTGACATAATAGTTCTTCTGGTACTCCGGAAGTATACTGCAAAATTTGAGAACCTGCTTTAAGCACGACGGGGGATGCTTAAAGGGTTAAGACTGCGTGTGAAATTACTGGGACCCGACAGTACTGAACGAAAGCAGGAAAAAAGCCGATAAGATGATATTAGAAGTCATCCTGGCTATTTATTGTGGCTTAGCAAATATTGCCTTAGGATAATTATTGCCGAATAGCTAAGGGAGTAAAAAACAGAAATGAATTTCAATCAAGGAGGAAGGCATGCCCTTCAATCTTGAAACAAGAAAATGGATTTGCGTAATTTCCCTGGTGCTCCTCGTGGGTATGTTTGGTGCGGTCCCGAAAACAGCGGGATTCGCTGATTTGGTGGTTCAGGTCGGTGATACGACAGCTTCGCCCGGCGAGCAAAATTCCGTGATTTCGATTTATATGACCAACTGGGCGGATACGATTGCCGGTTACGAATTATGGCTGGTACTCAATCGGCCGGATATTATCGAATTCCAAACCTCATGGGATACGCTGTATGATTCCAGCTACTGGAGATGCACGCTCTGGGTGCAACAGGATGTTGTTTGTGACGAAGAAGGATGGATGGAAATCACCGACTCGGTTTTGATGGACACGCTGGGAGTTGTTGTCCCCGATTCGATCGGTGTCGATACTACCGAGGCCTTTGTCGGGAATCACGACGTTTCCGGGACTTTATGTCAAAACTGGCAGTATGTCCGGTCAAGCTCGATCGGTGATGTGGGCAATAACCTTAAAATCGTGGCGCAGGCTAATACTCTGGTTCCCCCTTATACGCCCGGTATCGGTTATCCCCAATTAGGAGAAATACCGGTGATTAAAGTCCTTGCCGACGTTTTCGATATTCCCGACTGGTGGGAAGATCGGACGGTTCAAATCAATATTCAGGCCGACAATCTGGATAATTTTTCGGTCTCGGACGAGGATGGAAACGGAATCGGCGTCATAACCGACACGATTTTCGACAGCACCTGCTGGACATGCTCTTATTGGGTGGATCCGGAGAGCACTATTTGCTGGGAATACGACGAGGTGGGTTGTGATTCGATCGGGGTATCGATTGACTCGGTCTGGTGCTGTGATACCGGTCTGACAGGCCATCTTGATACCTCGGTGGTGCATGTCTTCAGCGGGGAATTGCGCGTTCTTAACGGCGTTTGCGGGGATGCCAACGGCGACGAGGTCGTCAACATATTCGACATAACGCGTATTATTTCCTGGCTGTATCTGCAGGGGCCGCCCCCGGTGGACCTTGCCATGTGTGATGTCAACAGCGACGGAACGGTTAATATATTTGATATTACTTACATAATTTCCTTTTTGTATTTACAGGGTCCGGCGCCTAATTGCAGTACGTGACCCCTGTGATTGCAACGGGAAAGGATAAAGATTTAAGATACGGAAACTTAAAATTGAAAAAAAAGGAAAGGAGGTGAAACTTAGAGAGGTAATTACTTAAGTAGACGCGCGCTCAAAGGAGAGAAATTAATCTTCAATCCGAGATTGAATGTTTTCTCTTCGGCTTGTGGCTCTCGCTGAAGAAAACAAAAACAAGATTTCGGAATTGAGGGGGAAATTGGACTCTTGATGGTAACTTAATTAGGAGTCTTTAGATATGAGTTATGTAACGAAACAAAAACAGGAGAATAAGATGAAACGCGTTTCGTTTGCATTAATATTAGTTCTTCTTTCTTTTGGGCTTTCGTACGGCTTGACCATTGACGCGACCGTTCTTGAACTCCATTCCGGTAATTGCATCAATACCAACTCGGCCTTTACGGTTTCATTCTCGGCCGGTTTTACTTCCGGTGATGAGCTTCGTCTGGCCTGGTCGACTCCGTTCTTGTTCTACGGTATGGACGGTTTAACGGCTGTGGATGGCCCAGGGACACTTGTTCAGGATGCCGCCTTCGATGCTATCTGGGATATGGGTGTCTTTACCACCTACAAAGAGAGCTGGGATGGCGACCTGACCAATATGGACCCGGGTGGCAATGCGAATGGTGACCTGTTCAACTACTCCGGTATTGACTTCCAGCCTCCGCATCTGCCGAGCAGCGGCAGCATGCATATGTTCGATGTAACCTTCCCCGGATTCACTTATGGTGGTTCTGATACTCTTGGCCAGTTTTGCGTTACGCAGGGTGATGCCATTAACAACACCTACGACTGGCTCTTAGAGGCCCCGGTACCGTCATTTGGCCCGGTGTGCTGGTATGTCTGGAAGATGCCGAACGCTCCTCCGGAATTCACGAACTGCCCGACCACGACGATTGTTGGTCAGTACAGCAGTTCATTCGCTAAAGATCTGGATGCCACAGACGTCGAACAGGATGCCATTACATTCGAGATGGTTTCCGGTCCCGGCTCTGTCAATGCCACCTCCGGTCTGTGGACCTGGCAGCCGACCTGTCAGGACGTTGGTTCTCATACCGTCGTTGTTTGCGCGACTGATGTGAATCATCAGTGCCCGACCGGTGAAGAATGCACTTTCACTGTTCAGGTGAACAACACTGCTCCGGTTATTAATCAGCAGACCAGTGATTGTGGTGATTCCATTATTGTTGGCACGAGCCAATGCAAGACAGCGGATTTCTTCGCTTCCGATGCTAATGGTGGTACACTGACCTGGTCCGCCGTACCCTATTACGCAGATGCAGGTTGCCCGTTCCCGCCGGATCCTTCAACATACACGATGGATCAGTCGGGTGTTTTGACTTTCTGCCCGACTACGGATATGGATGGCTGCCAATACTGCTTCACGGTTACCGTCACCGACTGTGCCGGTGCTACCGATGAGTGTTACGTTTGCTTCGAGGTTCTGAGTTCCCTGAAGTTTGATATTTGTATCGATAAGGTCGAAGATCAGATGCAGGGCCACCATGCCTATGTCAATGTCAACAAGCAGCAGGGAACCGAAGATATGTGGGGCTTTGACTTCCTTATCGGATATGACGCCTCCGCTCTTACCTTCATCAGCGCTGCGAAGGGCGCCGGTATTGCATCCTGGGAATACTTCACGTATCGCTACAGCTGGAACGGCAACTGTGGTAACGGCTGTCCGTCCGGCCTGCTTCGTGTGATCGCTATCGCCGATCAGAATGATGGTCCGCATCATCCTGATCCCGGCTTTGGGCAAGTTCCCGATGGTTCCGCGCTGGCCACACTCGACTTCCTGGTGACCAATAACCTCAACTTCGCGGGTATGTTTGTCCCGATTAACTTCTACTGGATGGACTGCGGTGACAACACCGTCGCTTTCCATTACAAAGCAGCTGCAGATCCTCTGGAAATCAAGACTGCCCTGTCTATGATTCCGGATGGAGGTGCCTACTGGTATAACGGCTGGGATCCGGTGTTCCCGTGGATTGACGTAACCGATCCGTACTATGGTTTCCCGACCTGGACGGGTGCGCAGATGATATGCTTCTGCGATCCGCAGAATCCGCCTGCGAATCCGGATAAATGCCCGGTTCCGTTTATCGACTTTTTCGGTGGCGGAATTGACATTATCTCGATTCCTCATCTCGACGATCGTGGTGACGTTAACCTGAATGGTGTTCCCAATGAAATCGCCGATGCGGTTGTTTTCACCAACTGGTTCATTTATGGCCCGGCTGCCTTCACGATTAACTTCGACGGGCAGAGGGCAGCTACCGAAATCAACGGGGACGGTATCCCCCTGACGGTCGCTGACCTTGTCTATTTGATCCGTGTCATCGTTGGTGATGCTCTGCCGTTGCCGCCGGCCAAGCCGGTTCCGACGGTATTGCATGTCACTTCCGGCGAAGTTACAGTTGACAACGCTATCGGTGCGGGACACTTCGTCTTTGACGGCGACGTCAACGTTACCCTGGCTGAAGGCGCGAGTGGTATGGAACTAAAGACCAACTTCCGTGATGGTCAGACCCATGCCATGCTGTACAGCTTCGAGAAGGGCATGACCGCCAACGGTCATATCCTCCATAGCAATGGCCAACTCGTTGCGGTTGAAGCCGCCACCTATGATGGTGCCAGCTTCAAGAATATCGTAACCGTGCCGGCCGACTTTGCTGTGAAGAGCTATCCTAACCCGTTCAACCCTGTGGCTACAGTTGAGATGAGTCTGCCGTCGGCTTCCGACTGGACGATTACCATCTTTAACGTCGTTGGCCAGAGAGTTGCCGACTTTAACGGCCACAGCGATGCTGGCGTCGTTAAGGTACAGTGGGATGCTTCCTCAGAAGCTTCCGGTGTTTATTTCTACAAAGTGGATGCCGGACAGTACTCCGTCACAAAGAAGATGGTATTGCTGAAGTAAGCAAGCCGTGTAATTTTCCGCAGGGAGGGTTCGACCCTCCCTGGCGGAAAAAAAAGGAGAGTAACTGACAAAAGATCGATAAAGAAATAAATAGTAAGATAGACATAGTTGGGAAATGGATTAATGATCCAAAAAGCTTTATTAGACTCAATTCAGCGGAGGGATTGGGACTTTTTTTTTATACAGGGAGCGTATCTTTTTTTAATTGCAAGCGCTTGCATCATAAAGGCAAGATTTGTAATAGATTTTCAACCTTACCCGCCATTTTTGCATTTTGCAAACCCTCATTTAACCGAAGGACCGGACTTTGACCGTTGTTATCGGGATGAAGTAATTGTAAATAGGACATAACTCTTTATCCCACATGCCGTAAGAGGCACAACAGGTGTCCCGGCAAGATGTTGGAGTTGAACAGAGTCAGACGAATCTGACTTAAATATTGTTTTGGCAATTGGGCCTGATTGTTGGTCTGGTAATTGCTCAAATGGTTTGTGGAATAATCCGCGCTGGGATGTTATGAATATGCGAGATTTTAGAACCAACACTCTGAGTATCATAATCTTAGGCCTGATGATGGTCTTTTTCGGCGGGGCGGGCTCGGCCTTTGCCGACCCGTATTTTCTTTCCATCGAGTCCGATTCATCCTACCCCGGTGAGATTATTACACTTAATGTGGATCTGGAAAATCCGGCGGCCGTTTCCGGTTATAGCCTGGCCATCAAATACGATGTCAGTGTCCTGACGCTGGCATCGTTCGTTATTTCAGGGACCCGATCGGAGGCGTTTGAATACTTTACTTATCGGATGGATTATCGCGGAATTCTGGGCGATATCGGTATTTTCGGGCTGGCGGACCAAAATGGCGACGGCGCACCCGATAATATCAGCCCGGGAACGGGACCGATTGCCGGTTTATCTTTTTACGTTACAAATGATTTGAATTATGCGGGTTATTCGGTGCCGATTTCTTTTGTCTTCCGCGACGGTATACTGGAAAACGATAACACGCTTACCAACCCGGATAGCGTTCGCATCGACCGCGATTCGATCAGTTATACGAATGGTTTTGTAAAAATCAGAAAATCACCCGAAAACCTTATCGGCGATATCAATCTTAACGGGGTAACATACGAAATCGGCGATGTTATTATTCTTACCAATTTCTTTATTAATCCCGAACTGGCTCCATTAAGCCCGCGTCAGTTATTGAATTCCGACGTAAACCGGGACGGTTTTGGCGCCACTATCGCGGATCTGGTTTTTATGATTAACAGGATTGTGAATATCACGGCCCTCGGGAAAAAATTGTCGCCGATGACTTCACCGGTTGACGTGATTGTAGGGAAAGATGCCGGGAGGATGACGCTCGCTTATGATTCGGAAGATGAACTGGGTGGTCTTTTACTTATTCTGAAATCCGATGAAAATATTTCTTCTGTTGTTCCTGAGCTGTTTTCGGGGATGGGAGAGAATGGCATGATTGTCAAAACTTCGGTGAATGATGATTTTATCCGGATTTTAATTTATAGTGACGACGGTGCGAGAATGCCGTCGGGATATAACAGTTTTCTTGAAATCGATAATAAAGCGAAATTTGATATAGATGAAATCCAGCTTTCTTCGGCTGATGGTTATCTTTTAAAAACGGAAATAACCGGTAATAAAAACGATATACAGCCGAAGGATTTTGTATTGATTCAAAACTATCCCAATCCGTTCAATCCCACGACCGAATTGGCCTTCAGTTTGCCGCGAGCAGGCGATGTCACGCTGACGATTTATAATGTTCTCGGGCAGGAGGTTAAACGCCTTGCCGAGGGTACATTTACGGCCGGGGATCATTCGGTTGTTTGGGATGGAAGGGATAATGAAGGGCGAGCGGTTTCGAGCGGTGTTTATTTTTACCGATTGGCCGCGGAAAATTTTATGACCGAGAAAAAAATGCTTCTTCTTAAATGAGGATTAGATATAATGTTTAAGAAACTCGACTTCCGTAAAAAATCGAAATCAAAAAGGGTAATGATATCGAATAAAATACTGCTTCTGATAATGCTGCTATTGATGATGTTTGCGGTTAACAGCCACGCCCAAATCCATAATACGACTAAGTATCAGATTACTCTGGGTCAATTCCGTGGGGCGCCGGGAGATACCGCCTGGCTGCCGATTAGTTTTACAAACCAGCCGTATGATACTACTTATTGGGTATTATATAATCCCATCCCGAATGTAGTAGATTCCTATCAGGTTGACGATAGTGCAAAAATCGGCGGATTTGTTGTCAGATTTGCTTATGATTCAGTATTCAGCGGACAAGGGTCACCAAACGACCTGCTTACTCCGATCATTGATTGGTATGATATTCAGGGTGTTGTTGTAGATACAATTGTTGTAGGAATTGATACAACTTTCGATACAACGTCGGCCGATACGCTTGGCTACAACTATAAATTCGAACTGGTCGGCCGTGGTTTGGGAGCGGTCTTAAGGAAAAAGGCTAATCCTAATGATACAAGTGTTGCCCACATATCCGCTTATCATGAACCCTATCTCAATTCAAATGCCCATACGATGGATATTCGTATGTTTCCGCCATTTTACGATCTAAACTTCGATGTGGCTCAGCCCGTAATTGATTCTTCAGGACCCAGCGGTTCAGTTGTGATGAGGTTACCATTCCTGGTAAATCCAAATGCCCAGCAAAGCCAGTATACTTATTTTACTCTTCAGAATACCACAGCTCGGGCGAATCAATTCTCAAGCGCTGACGGTTTGCTTTATATCCTTCCGCTCTTAAATAATGGTGGTTTTACGGTCGATACTCTGGGCGCCAATCATTACCCCACGCTAAATATTGACGGCGGCCCCAATCATTCGGCGACGGTAAGTGTTCCAATACAGATTATTATTACGGCTGCAGATGCGGATGGAGACAGTGTCTGTATCGAAGCGACTAATCTGCCTTCCGGAGCGACATTTAGTCGGGTATGCGGTGATAGTACAAAAGCCGGCACTTTTGACTGGACACCCAATGCAACGCATAATAACCATACTTATTCCATTACTTTTACTGCCACCGATAATAGGAATGGGGCAACTCAGGCTATATTAAACATTACAGTCGGTGGGACACCGAGCAATAATGCGCCGGTGGTGGCTGATATTGTACCCAATTCCTTTACCGTGGAGCAGGGTCAAACGGTTCCCACAATAAATGTTTCGGCATCAGACCCGGACGGCGATTCGCTCAAGTTGGAAGCTTTCGGATTGCCGGGTAACGCTACCTTTGTGGGTAATCCGTCGTTATTCGGGCGAGGGACGGTCGGCGGGATATTCAACTGGCTGCCGTCATTTGCCGATGTCGGAATGTATACGATAACATTTCAGGCGACCGATAGCGCCGGGCTTACGGGGACCCAGTCGATTTATATAACAGTCAAGGTCCCGGAGGTCGACAGGCTTTTCTCAAAATCAACTTACGGAACCGGTACCAGGCCAACAGGAGGTATACCCGGGTCGACTCCGGTCGTATTCCCGCTGGATTTAATATCGACGCGCACGGTATATGGTGTCAATTTTGATATGACCTATCCGGTTTCGATTGCCGGACTCGATTCGGTCGTTGTCACCGACCGGACGCCGGAATATGTGGTTTATGATAATATCGGGACATATCCCGATTCGGTTCGTATCGTTACTTTCGGCCTGGACAATGAGCCGATCATTAGCGGGTCGAGTACCGCCATTTTGAACGCTTATTTCACACTTGATACGGCCGCGGTGCCGGGTGATTACTGGGTTCACTTATATGACGCCTGGGAGTCGGTTGATCCCGATCCGGAGATTCCATCGCTGGCCCTGGTGGTCGACTCGGGGGTCATTCAGATCGACATGTTCGGTGACGTTAACCTTGATAAGCATATCGACGTCGCCGATCTGGTAAACATTGTCGGCTATATAATCGGTAACTACAGTCTGGCAAAACGAAATTATGAAACGGCCAACGTCGTTCCCGATTCGCTCGTAAATGTCGTAGATCTTATCGGTATATTGAATCTAATCTTCGGCTGGCCGATAAACCCATCGCCGGGACCATCGAGTCAGTCAGGAGATTTTGCTACGGTCGGATTTGAGCATGATGATCTTGAAGCGGGGCAGATGACAAAACTCAGCGTTCAGGGTGAATTTCCCGAAGACGTCGCCGGTATTCAATTTCAGATTGACTATGACCCCGATGCCGTCGTCTTTAAAAATCCGGAACTGCCTGATGCTACACGCAGTTTCAGACTTGTTTATAAAGACGATTGGCATGGTCGGATTAAGGTGCTGCTGTACAGCGAAAAACCATGGGATTCGAGGACTCTAATTCCGGCGGGGACGGCAGATATTATCCAAATTCCCATGATTGCCCAGAAGAATATCAATGCCGACGATGATACCAAGATAAGAATCACGCGAACATATTTATCGAACGGCAGCGCCAGCGAAATACCGACTAAAGGAAATAATGTCCTTCTGCCGACGACCTTTACTCTGCATCAAAATTATCCCAATCCGTTTAATCCTGTCACACGGATTGATTTCGATATCGGCGCCGCCGATGATGCCGCCACGAAACACGTCAGGTTGAATATTTTCAATATTCTCGGAAGACGTGTCCAGACTCTTATTGATGGCGATCTTTTGTCCGGTTCACATTCCGTAACCTGGGATGCTACCGATGAACATGGTCATGGCGTAGCCACCGGGATTTACCTTTATCGACTGGAAGTCGAGGGCGAACATCAGACCAAAAAGATGTTGCTTTTGAAATAGGATGGGAGGGAATGGTAGAATGTTAAGCGGAATAAAATACAGCGGTTTTAAGATGCCGATTCCGGCATATATATTGTTATTTCTATTTATTTCAGCATCGATTTCGTTTGCGCAGGGTAATTCACCTGTCATTACCCTTAACAATCCGACTGATGGGGAAATAACAACTAATCATTTCATGCAACTGAGTACAACTGTCAACGATGACACTCCTCCTATGTCAGTTTGGATATATGGCGGGACCACCAGCAATCCTCAAACTCTTCTCCTGGCCGACACCAATGTAAGTGACGGTTCAACAATTACATTTGACTGGAACGCCCAGAGATTGACATCGGAAACCGGGACGATGGGCCTATGGCATTTTGATAATTATGGTAGCGGCATTGTCTATGATTCAAGTGGTAATGTCAATAACGGATCTTTCCTTGGTGATACCTTATGGACATGGATCGGACGTTTTGGTTATGCGATCGATTTTAATGGTACTAATTGTGGTTTTTCTATCCCTGATAATATAAATAATAGCTTGGATATTGACAGTCTTGAGGGTGCTCTGACGGTGGAAGCCTGGATTTACCCGGACACATCGCAAGATAATGACTATCACACCATTGTTTGCAAGCGTGCTAGCGATAGTGGTCCAATAAATTATCAGGTATCGATAGATAGATACACAGGCAATCTTCTCTTTTACAGTGGTCACTGGCCGCAGGTGTTTATATCCAGCGTCTACGTGCCGCTTAAAACCTGGTCATATATAGCAGTAACGGTTGACGTGACCGGCGGTGCCGGTGATGCTGTTTTCTATTTGAATGGAATACCGGTGGATACCATTGTTGATACGGTTGCTTTTGGACTTCCCAATGATGGCCCCCTGTTGATCGGTGTTAATCAATCTTCTTTGACCGAGGAATTCGACGGTACGATGGATGAGATTCGTCTTACCAATCGAGCCCTGAGTGCATCCGAGATAGCGGCCAACTATGAGCTTGGCGTTGGGGACTATTACTGGAGAGTTGTTGCCGAGGATAGTGAGGATAGTCTGACGAATTCCGTAACAAGGACATTCTCTGTAATTGGTGATACAAATCAAACGCCGGTGTTGGATCCGATTGGTGCGCAAAACGTTGATGAGGGGATTAATCTCAATTTCGGCGTTTCGGCTTCAGATGCCGAAAGTACCCCGGTTCTGACGACATCGACGCGTCCGTCCGGCGCTAATTTCACCGATCATGGCGATGGTACCGGGACATTCGACTGGACACCCGATTTCACTCAGTCGAATACCTATAACGTTACTTTTTATGCGACCGATGATTCTTCGGCGATTGATTCGGAAGTTGTGACGATTACCGTCAACAATGTAAATCAAACGCCGGTTCTGGCTTCGATCGGTTCTCAAAATGTTGATGAAGGAGTTAATTTAAATT
>CAYVMO010000018.1:0-20364 GCA_964452645.1 uncultured Ignavibacteriaceae bacterium | reverse complement strand
CCGGTTCTGGCTTCGATCGGTTCTCAAAATGTTGATGAAGGAGTTAATTTAAATTTTGGTGTTTCGGCTACCGATGCTGACAGCACGATACCTGTTTTAACGACCTCGACTTTGCCTACGGGAGCCGTCTTTGTCGACAGCGGGAATGGTGCCGGTTCGTTTGACTGGACGCCCGATTTCACCCAGTCGAATACATATACTGTCACCTTCTATGCGACTGATGATTCCTCGGCGGCTGATTCGGAAGTTGTGACGATAACGGTTAATCAGGTAAATCTCGATCCGGTTCTGGCTTCGATCGGTTCTCAAAATGTTGATGAAGGAGCTAATTTAAATTTTGGTGTTTCGGCCACCGATGCTGACGGCACGATACCGGTTATGACGACTTCGACTTTGCCGACGGGAGCCGTCTTTGTAGACAGCGGGAATGGTGCCGGTTCCTTTGACTGGACACCCGATTTCACCCAGTCGAATACATATAATGTTACTTTTTATGCGACTGATGATTCCTCGGCGGTTGATTCGGAAGTTGTGACGATTACCGTCAACAATGTAAATCAAACGCCGGTTCTGGCCGCGATCGGTTCTCAAAACGTTGATGAAGGAGTTAATTTAAATTTTGGTGTTTCGGCCACCGATGCTGACGGCACGACACCGGTTTTGACGACTTCGACTTTGCCGGCCGGCGCGAGCTTTACCGATTATAGTAATGGCACCGGCGGTTTTAACTGGACGCCCGATTTCACCCAGTCGAATACATATGATGTAACTTTCTATGCAACCGATGATTCTTCGGCCGTCGATTCCGAAGTTGTGACTATTACGGTTGTTGAAGCCGGTAATCAATTGCCGATTTTGGCTTCAATAGGTGCGCAGTCGACAACTGAAAATATCAATTTGAATTTTGTCGTATCGGCGACCGATGCTGACGGGCCCGCTCCGGTTTTAACGACTTCAACGCTCCCGACCGGGGCTGGTTTTACCGATAATGGTGATGGCACCGGGACATTCGACTGGACGCCTGATTTTCTGCAATCCGGTGTTTATAATATAACTTTTTACGCTACCGATGATTCTTCGGCGGTTGATTCAGAAATCGTAGCTGTTACCGTCAATGATGCCGGTAATCAACTTCCCGTATTAGCGACTATCGGCCCCCAGTCAACCACTGAGGGAATACAACTGGTAATTCCGGTCTCAGCGACTGATGCAGAAAGCACGCCTACATTTAATACATCAGCGCTACCGAGCGGTGCGAATTTCACTGATAACGGCAACGGCACCGGCAGTTTTGACTGGACGCCGGATTATTTGCAGTCAGGTGTGTACAATATTACTTTTTATGCGGCCGATGACTCGGCTTCAGTCGATTCCGAATTGGTTGTTGTCACCGTAAATGAAGCCGGCAACCAGATCCCGGTGCTGGCCACGATCGGTGCTCAATCGACGACTGAGAATGTGAATCTAAATTTCGTGATTTCAGCAACCGACGCCGAAGGAGCGATTCCCGTATTAACCAGCTCGACCCTGCCTTCAGGCGCCGATTTTGCCGACAATAGCGACGGTACCGGGACTTTTGACTGGACCCCGCTTTTCATTCAATCCGGAGTATATAATGTCACTTTCTATGCTACCGATGATTCCTCGGCCGTCGATTCCGAGGTTGTAAGTATTACGGTAATTGATGCCGGTAATCAGAATCCGGTGATGGCTCCGATCAGCCCGAAATCGACGACCGAGGGTGTCAATGTTGCCTTCGCGGTTTCGGCCGCGGATCCCGATTCGACGATTCCGGCGCTGTCGACCGGAATCCTGCCCAATGCCGCCTCATTTATAGATAATGGCAATGGTACCGGGAATTTCTCCTGGACACCGCTCTTTAATCAATCGGGGACTTATCATTTGGTCTTTTATGCGACCGATGATACGTTGGGTATTGATTCCCAGATAGCGACAATCACGGTTGTCGAATCGGGTAATCATGCACCGATTCTCAGTTCCATAGGGAATAGGTCGACCACGGAAGGTATCAATCTGAATTTTGTGGTATCGGCGGTTGATCCTGATTCCACCGTCCCGACCGTGACGACAACCGCTCTCCCGACAGGTGCGACTTTTGTGAACAACGGTGATGGCAGTCATACTTTTAATTGGACGCCGGGCTTTACGCAGGCCGGTTCTTACAATATTACGTTCTATGCCTCGGATGGCGGCGCCGTTGATTCGGAATTGATCTATATTAATGTTTTTGAGGCGGGTAATCAGCCGCCTACTCTGGCGTCGATCGGAAACAGATCGGTGGCCGAGGGAGTAAATTTAAGTTTCAGCGTTTCCGCGACCGATCCCGATAGTACTAATCCGGTACTTTCAACCAGCACGCTTCCGGGCGGAGCTGCTTTTGTTAATAATGGAAACGGCAGCGGCGATTTTGACTGGACACCGGGATTCAATCAATCAGGTAGTTATAATATAACTTTTTATGCCACTGACGGAATCATAACCGATTCCGAGGTAGTAGTGATAACCGTTCAGGAAGCCGGCAACCAGCCGCCGGTTCTGGCCGCTATAGGTCCTCAGGGAATACCCGAGGGCAGCAATCTTAATTTTTCTGTTTCGGCTACTGATGCGGACGGTACCATACCGACCTTGAGTACATCGACTCTGCCGACCGGCGCGACCTTTACCGACCATGGCAATGGTTCCGGCACTTTTG
This sequence comes from uncultured Ignavibacteriaceae bacterium, assembly GCA_964452645.1. GTDB lineage: Bacteria > Zixibacteria > MSB-5A5 > GN15 > PGXB01 > CAYXTW01. The sequence continues at coordinate 17,651 of CAYVMO010000018.1, read as the reverse complement.
ACTGGACGCCCGATTTTACGCAGGATGGTATATATTTGGTGACGTTTTACGCCGGTGACGGTCTGGCAACGGATAGCGAAGTCGTAACAATTACAGTGGCCGATCAGGGTAACCAGCCGCCGACGCTGGCTTCAATCGGGTCGCGAAGTACTACCGAGGGTGTTCTATTAAGTTTTGGGGTCTCCGCGACCGACCCGGATAGTACGATCCCGACGCTGAGTACATCGGCTCTGCCGACCGGAGCGGATTTTACCGATAATGGCGATGGCACCGGCGATTTTAACTGGACACCGGGCTATACGCAAAGCGGTGTTTACCCGATTACATTCTATGCTTCAGATGGTGTTATCGTCGATAGTGAAGTTGTCAGTATTACTGTCAATGAAGCCGGTAATCAGGCGCCGATTCTGGCGACCATCGGTTCGCATAATACGACCGAGGGCATCAATCTGAATTTTATTGTCTCCGCGGCAGATCCTGACTCGACCACGCCGGTGCTGACGACCTCGACTTTGCCGGGCGGAGCTTCTTATATTGATAATGGTGATGGCACCGGTACCTTCGATTGGACGCCCGGTTACACTCAGAGTGGTAGTTATCTGATTATTTTTTATGCAACCGATGCCGCGTTCGAGGCTGATAGTGAAATAGTCTCGATTACAGTTAATGAGGCCGGAAACCAATCTCCCGTATTGGTGACCATCGGTGCTCAAAGTGTGACCGAGGGTAATAATCTGAATTTTGCCGTATCGGCAACAGATCCGGATGGTACCATACCATCTCTGAGTACATCGACCTTGCCCGGCGGCGCGACTTTTAATAATAATGGCAATGGTACCGGCAGTTTTAATTGGACACCTGATTTCACACAGAGCGGATCGTATGATGTTACATTTTATGCTTTTGATGGTGCCGCGACCGATAGCGAAATCGTAACCATAACTGTTGTCGAGGCGGGTAATCAGCCGCCAGTTCTGACGGCTATTGGAACTCGTGTGGTAACCGAAGGTGTAGAGTTAACAATTGGTGTTTCCGCGAGCGATCCCGACGGCACGATTCCGACTCTGGATGCAATTTCGCTTCCGATCGGAGCTTCGTTTATCGATAACGGCGACGGGACCGGTACTTTCGACTGGATACCCAACTATATTCAGACCGGCACTTATGTCGTTAACTTCCGAGCCTACGACGGCCTTGTTACCGACAGTGAATTGGTTACTATTTCGGTCATTGAGGCCGGCAATCAGCCTCCGGTTCTGGCGGTTATCGGACCGCAAACGACAACAGAGAATATTTTATTATCATTCGGCATTTTCGCCGCTGATCCGGACAGTACCACGCCGACGCTGACAACCTCGACATTGCCGACCGGGGCTTCTTTTGTTGACAATGGTAACGGCACCGGCTCATTTGACTGGACACCGGGCTTTACCCAGAGCGGCAATTATTCGGTTACGTTTTACGCCTCCGACGGGCTCGTCCGGGATAGCGAGATTGTGTCGATTACCGTTATTGAAGCCGGCAACCAACCGCCGGTTTTGGCGTCTATCGGCGCTCAGACCACAACTGAAAATGTATTGCTTTCGTTCGGCGTGTCGGCGACCGATCCCGACGGTACGACACCTTTGATGTCAACGTCGGTTTTGCCTTCCGGGGCTTCGTTTATAGATAATGGTAATGGAACCGGTTCCTTTAACTGGACTCCGACTTTTGTTCAGGCCGGCCTGTACAGCGTTACTTTTTATGCCGATGATGGTTTAATCCTCGACAGTGAGGTTGTCCTGATAACGGTCGTCGAGGCGGGCAACCAGCCGCCGAATCTCGCGACGATTGGTTCGAAAATTACTACTGAGGGGATAAATTTGGATTTTAGTGTCTCCGCGAGCGATCCGGATGAAACGACCCCGGCTTTGAGTACGTCAACTCTTCCGAGTGGAGCATTGTTTACCGATAACGGTAATGGAACCGGCAATTTCGACTGGACGCCGGGTTATACGCAGAGCGGTACGTACTATGTAACCTTTTACGCTTCGGATGGTTCGCTGGTTGATAGCGAAGTCGTGACTATCTCGGTGACCGAGGCCGGTAATCAGTTGCCGGTTCTGGCGCCGATTGGTCCGCATAGTACCAATGAAAATGTTTTACTAAGTTTTAGCGTTTCCGCGAGCGATCCGGACGGTACTACACCTACATTAAGTACGTCGATTTTGCCGACCGGAGCCTCGTTTGTCAATAATGGTAATGGCACCGGCGACTTCAATTGGACCCCCGACTTTACCCAGTCCGGCAGTTACCAGATAACGTTTTATGCTTCCGATGGTCTGGCGATCGACAGTGAGAGAGTCTCGATTACTGTCAACGAGGAAGGTAATCAGGCGCCGGTGCTGGCATCTATCGGCCCAAGAAATACCACTGAAGGCACTAATCTTAATTTTACTGTTTCCGCCAGTGACCCGGATGCGACCACGCCGAATTTGAGCACGTCAACGCTCCCGAGCGGTGCCGCGTTTGTGGACAACCTGAATGGAACCGGTACTTTTAATTGGACACCATTATACACCCAGGCCGGTATCTATCCGGTGACTTTTTATGCCTCTGATGGCGCCGAAATCGACAGCGAGATAGTTACGATTACGGTCTCCGAAGCCGGCAACCAGGCGCCGACATTGGCCGCGATTGGGGCTCGTTCCATATTAGAGGGTGGTAATCTCAATTTTGCAGTTTCGGCGACCGATCCCGATAGTACTATTCCGACATTGACCACATCGACGCTTCCGACCGGCGCATCGTTCGTTGATAACAGTAATGGTACCGGTATATTTAACTGGACGCCGAATTATACTCAGAGTGGTACCTATTATATAACTTTTTATGCTGATGATGGCGTCGATACAGATAGCGAAGTTGTTACAATTACGGTCAATGAAGCGGGCAATCAGGCGCCGATATTAAGCGCCATTGGGCCGCGGAGCACGATAGAAGGGAATAATCTTAATTTTGGTGTTTCGGCCAGCGATCCGGATGGAATCAGTCCGACGCTGAGCACTTCAACGCTTCCAACAGGAGCTTCCTTCATTAACAATGGCAATGGTACCGGAACCTTCGACTGGACTCCGGCTTATACCCAGAGCGGGACATACTTCATAACATTTTACGCTACTGATGGTGCCGCGATCGACAGCGAAGTTGTCTCTATAACGGTCAACGAAGCCGGTAACCAGGCTCCGATTCTGGCTGCGATCGGCCCACGCAATACGACCGAGGGAATTCCCCTGTCATTTGGAGTCTCGGCTTCCGATCCGGATGGTGTTATTCCGAGTTTGAATACATCGACGCTTCCCGGCGGTGCATCATTCGTTAATAACGGTAATGGTACCGGATCATTCAACTGGACGCCGGATTATACACAAAGCGGCAGTTATCCGGTTACGTTCTACGCTACTGATGGCGCTGCTACCGATAGCGAAGTGGTAACGATTACTGTTAACGAAGCCGGTAACCAGATTCCGGTTTTAGCGACGATTGGTTCCAAAGCTACGACCGAAGGTGTCCTTCTAAGCTTTGGCATTTCTGCAAGTGATCCCGATGGTACAATACCGATATTAAGCAGTTCTACGGTTCCGACCGGAGCTGTTTTTGTCAATAATGGTGATGGGACCGGATCATTCAACTGGACACCCAATTTTACACAAAGCGGAACTTATAATATTACTTTTTATGCCACCGACGGTCTGGCGACCGATAGTGAGATTGTCTCCATAAGTGTCAGCGAGGCGGGTAACCAATCGCCTGCCCTGGCATCAATTGGTTCGAGAATTACTACTGAAGGGATAAATCTTGGTATTGCGATCTCGGCGGTTGACCCCGATGGAACCATTCCGAATTTGACAACATCGACTTTACCGTCCGGAGCGTCATTTATTAACAATGGTGATGGCACCGGCAATTTCGATTGGACACCTGATTTTACTCAGGCCGGTCTTTATAATATAACATTTTATGCCTCTGACGGTGTTTTGATAGACAGCGAGACAATAACCATAACCGTTATTGAGGCCGGTAACCAGACTCCGGTTTTGGCTGCGATTGGTGCAAGGTCGACGACCGAGGGAATCAGTCTTTATTTCACGATATCGGCCACGGATCCGGATGGCACTACACCGGTCTTAATAACTTCGAGCCTGCCTTCCGGTGTGATTTTTACGGATAACCATAATGGTACCGGCAGTTTTGACTGGACACCCGGTTTCACTCAAGCAGGATCGTACAGTATTACTTTCTATGCTTCCGATGGTGTTCTTGTTGACAGCGAGCAGGTTGCAATTACCGTCTTTGAATCGGGTAATCAGGCTCCGGTGCTGGCTACTATCGGCAGTCGGTCGGTTACTGAAGGTATTAATCTGACATTCGGCATATCGTCCTCCGATCCCGACGGCACAACCCCGAGTTTGAGTACATCAACTCTCCCAACCGGAGCGAATTTCACTGATAATGGTAACGGCACCGGTACTTTTAACTGGACGCCCGGATTCACTCAAGTCGGCACTTATTATGTCACCTTTTATGCTTCCGACGGTGCCCTCATAGATAGTGAAATAGTTACCATAACCGTATTTGAAGCCGGTAATCAGTACCCGGTACTGGCGACGATCGGACCGCGGAGTACCACCGAAGGTATTAATCTCAACTTTAATATATCAGCTACTGATCCGGATGGTACAATCCCGGCATTGATCGCCGTGAATGTCCCGACCGGAGCAACTTTTGTCAATAACGGTAACGGGACCGGCACTTTCGATTGGACACCCAATTACACGCAATCCGGCTCCTACTTCGTAACCTTTATCGCCTCCGACGGTATCGCCGCGGATAGCGAAATCGTAACAATTAGCGTCGGTGAAGCGGGTAATCAATCGCCGGTTCTGGCGACTATAGGGCCGCGCAATGTCACAGAAGGCATCAATCTCAATTTTATAGTTTCGGCCAGCGATCCCGACGCCACGACGCCGACGTTGAGTACCTCGACATTGCCGTCCGGCGCATCATTTATAAATCATGGTGACGGAACCGGGACATTCAATTGGACACCGGGCTTCACTCAGGCCGGACCGTATTTGGTGACTTTTTATGCTTCGGATGGCGTACTTATAGACAGCGAACGGGTCACGATAACGGTGGTTGAAGCCGGCAATCAAGATCCGGTTCTGGCGACTATCGGGGCGAAATCCATAACCGAAGGTTTAGAACTGAACTTTAATGTATCGGCGTCCGATCCGGATGGGACAATTCCGAATTTGAGTACATCCTCGCTGCCGACCGGCGCGAGCTTTATCGATAATGGTGACGGTACCGGGACGTTTGATTGGACACCGTTGTACATTCAATCGGGCGGATATCAGGTAATATTCCGTGCTTCTGATGGTTCGGCTTCCGACAGCGAAGTGGTAACAATTACGGTTATTGAAGCCGGAAATCAGTCGCCGGTGTTAACTGCCGTTGGCGCCCAGGCGACTACAGAAAATGTTAATTTGAATTTCGTCATAACCGCCGCTGATCCGGATAGTACAATCCCCGGATTGAGTTCTTCGACCCTGCCTTCCGGGGCGACCTTTGTTAATCATGGCGATGGTACGGGGACTTTTGACTGGACACCCAATTACACGCAAAGCGGTAATTATAGTGTAACTTTTTATGCTACCGATGGCTTGGCAACGGACAGCGAGCGTGTCGATATTACCGTCAGCGAGGCGGGTAATCAACCGCCGGTGCTGGCCTCGATTGGACCTCGGGCAACCAGTGAGGGGGTGCAGCTGCTTTTCACGATTTCGGCTACCGACCCGGATGCGACCACTCCCGCTTTAAGCACTTCGACACTTCCTACCGGGGCATCGTTCACAGACAATGGTAATGGTACCGGTGATTTTGACTGGACGCCTGATTTCACACAGAGCGGTTCGTATAGCGTAACATTCTACGCCTCCGACGGTCTGGCGACCGACAGCGAGGTTGTCTCCATTACTGTTAACGAGGAAGGTAACCAGGCGCCGGTTCTGGCGGCTATCGGTTCACGGTCGACCGTGGAGGGGATAAATTTAAACTTCGCCGTTTCGGCATCCGATGCCGATGGAACGACGCCGTCATTTTCGACCACGACATTGCCGTCCGGCGCGACGTTCGTCGATAACGGTAACGGGACCGGGACGTTTGATTGGACGCCGGATTTTATCCAGAGCGGTGTCTATAATGTAACCTTCTATGCCACCGACGGTTTGGCACTCGATAGTGAACTTGTAGCCATAACGGTTAATGATGCCGGCAATCAATTGCCGGTTTTGGCCGCAATCGGCGCGCAATCAACTACGGAAGGTGTGGCCTTAAGTTTTGGCATTTCGGCCAGTGATACCGATGGTCCCGAACCGTCATTAAGCACATCTGCTTTACCAAGCGGTGCCGCTTTTGTCGATAATGGTGGCGGCACCGGATCATTTGACTGGACACCCGATTTTACACAAAGCGGAACTTATAATATAACTTTCTATGCAACCGATGATAGCCTGGCAATTGATAGTGAGATTGTCACGGTGACGGTTAATGAGGCGGGCAACCAGGTACCGAATCTGGCGACGATTGGCTCACGGTTTACGACCGAAGGTGTAAATCTGAATTTTGGCACTTCGGCTACCGACGCCGACGGCACCACGCCTTCGTTGAGTACATCCACATTACCGGCTGGTGCGGCTTTTAGTGATCATAGTGATGGCACCGGTACGTTTAACTGGACACCGGGATATACTCAGGCGGGCAGTTACTTCGTGATATTCTACGCTTCCGACGGTGTCGCTGTCGATAGCGAAGTGGTCGCGATAACGGTCAACGAAGCCGGCAATCAGAATCCGGTTCTGGCTACGATTGGTTCACAGAGTACTCTGGAAGGTGTCAATTTGAACTTCGGCGTTTCGGCCGGCGATCCTGATGCCACGACACCGGCGCTGTCGACGTCGACCCTGCCAATCGGGGCGAGTTTCATCGATCATGGTAATGGGACCGGGACTTTTGACTGGACACCCGCTTACGTTCAGAGCGGAAGCTATGATATTACTTTCTATGCTTCCGACGGTGCCGCAACTGACAGCGAACTCGTGACGGTTACAGTTAACGAGGCGGGTAATCAGCCACCGATTCTGGCTACCATAGGTGCGCGGTCGACAACCGAAGGTGTTTTACTAAGTTTCATAAGCTCGGCCAGTGATCCCGACAGTACTATCCCGGTGATGAGCACTTCAGTTTTGCCATCCGGAGCTTCGTTTGTCGACAATGGCAACGGCACCGGAACATTTAACTGGACACCCGGCTTTACGCAGAGCGGCAGTCATTTTGTAATCTTCTACGCTTCCGACGGCATCGCCACCGATAGCGAAGTGGTTGCTATCACAGTCAACGATGCCGGTAACCAGGCCCCGATTCTGACGACAATCGGTTCAAGAAACGTTGTTGAGGGTGCCAATCTGAATTTCGGCATAACTGCCAGTGATCCTGATGGAACACTGCCGAGCCTGACGACGTCGACCCTGCCATCCGGCGCGACATTTACGGATAACAATAATGGGACCGGCACTTTTAACTGGACACCTGGCTATACGCAATCGGGTGGTTATCAGGTCACCTTTTATGCCGGCGATGGTGTGCAGGTAGATAGTGAAGTAGTCACGATTACTGTAATTGAAGCGGGCAACCAGCCACCGGTTCTGGCATCAATCGGTGCACGGTCCGTTACCGAGGGCAATCTGCTTGCATTTGGTGTCAGTTCTTCCGATGCCGACGGCACAAATCCCGCTTTGACTACGTCCACGCTGCCGGGTGGTGCTTCCTTTGTCACTTACGGCAACGGGACCGGTGATTTTAGCTGGACACCTGATTATACACAAGCAGGAATATACAATGTTACATTCTATGCTTCCGATGGCGTCGCTATTGACAGTGAAGTCGTCACTATTACGGTCAATGAAGCCGGCAACCAGACGCCGATTCTGGCCGCCATTGGCTCGAAAAATACAACCGAGGGAACCAATCTTAACTTTGCTGTTTCAGCGACCGACAATGACGGGACTTTCCCGACCTTAAGGACATCGACTCTTCCGTCGCTGGCGAATTTTATCGATAATGGTGACGGCACCGGCAGCTTCGACTGGACACCCGATTACACTCAGGCCGGTGTTTATAACATCACCTTCTATGCCGATGATGGTATCGCCTCCGATAGTGAGGCGGTAATTATCACAGTCGGCGAAGCCGGTAATCAGTCGCCGATACTGGCCACCATCGGCTCGCGGATCGTTACTGAAAACGTCAATCTTAATTTTAATGTATCAGCGACAGATCCCGATGCCACGATTCCGGTATTGAGTACATCAACCCTGCCAAGCGGCGCGTTGTTTATCGATAACGGCAATGGCACCGGAACCTTCGACTGGACACCCGGATTCACCCAGAGTGGAATTTATAATGTAACTTTTTATGCGTCTGACGGCGTCTTGCGCGACAGCGAAGTCGTGACCATAACCGTATTCGAGGCGGGCAATCAGACGCCGATTCTGGCCACGATCGGTGCGCAGACGGTGACAGAGGGTACAAATCTCAATTTCGGAGTTTCTGCGACCGATCCGGACAATACGGTCCCGTCATTGAGCACCACCACCCTTCCCGCCGGTGCGGCATTTGTTGATTATGGAAACGGCAGCGGCAGCTTCAATTGGACACCCGACTTCACGCAGGCGGGAACGTACAATGTCACTTTTTACGCCACCGACGGCGTTCTAACCGATTCCGAGCAGGTTGTCATAACAGTCAATGAGGCCGGCAATCAGGCTCCTGTTTTGGCGGCTATCGGGTTGAAGGCGACGACAGAAGGTGTCAATCTTAACTTCGGCGTCTCGGCAACGGATGCTGATTCGACAATTCCTGCGTTGAGTACATCCGCTCTGCCTTCCGGGGCCACGTTCGTTGATCATACGGACGGCACCGCGACCTTTGATTGGACACCTGATTTCACGCAGGCTGGAACGTACTATGTGACGTTCTATGCCTCTGACGGCATCGATAGTGACAGTGAAGTCGTTACGATTGCGGTCAATGAAATCGGCAACCAGGCTCCGGTTCTGGCGACAATCGGTCCGAGGAGCACGACAGAAAACGTCAATCTTAACTTTAATATTTCGGCAACCGACCCTGACGGTTCGACGCCGAGCCTGGGTGCAATCGGCTTGCCGTCCGGAGCGACCTTTATTAATAATGGAAATGGTACAGGTACGTTTGACTGGACGCCCAATTTCACTCAGAGCGGGGTCTATAATGTGACCTTCTTTGCGACTGATGGCACGCTGCTGGATTCAGAAGTTGTTGCGATAACGGTCAATGATGCCGGTAATCAGGATCCGGTTCTGGCGGCTATAGGAGCGCGATCCACTACCGAGGGAGTTAACCTGAATTTTGCAATTTCCGCTTCCGATCCGGATGGAACCATCCCGAATCTACTGACATCCACTCTTCCGACCGGCGCCGTATTTACCGATAATGGTAACGGTACTGGAAGCTTTAACTGGACGCCGGGATTTACGCAGGCCGGTGCGTACGATATAACATTTTATGCCAGCGATGGTGTCGTTAGCGACAGCGAAATTGTTACGATAACCGTCAATGAAGCCGGCAACCAGCCTCCAACGCTGGCTGCTATCGGAGCGCGGTCAACGGTAGAAAATATCAATTTGAACTTTAATGTTTCCGCCACTGATCCGGATAGTACAATCCCGAGTTTCAGTACTTCGACTTTACCGACCGGAGCTTCTTTTACAGATAACGGTAATGGCACCGGGACTTTTAACTGGACACCCAATTTCACACAGGGCGGAACATATTATGTAACCTTTTACGCCTCGGACGGTTTGGCAACTGACAGTGAAGTTGTTACGATAAGTGTTAATGAAGCCGGCAACCAGGAACCGATTTTGGCGACTATTGGCGCTCGGAGCACGGCTGAAGGTGTACTTCTGACTTTTACAGTTTCAGCGAGCGATCCGGATGAGACCATCCCGGCGCTTACAACTTCGACAATTCCGGTTGGAGCTTCATTTGTCGACAATCACAATGGCACTGGATCTTTTAATTGGACACCGGCTTACACTCAGGCAGGAAGTTATTTTGTAATCTTTTACGCCTCCGACGGAATTGCTTCCGACAGCGAAGTGGTTTCCATTACGGTCACCGAGTCCGGAAATCAGCCGCCGGTTTTATTTGCAATCGGAGCGCGAAGTACGACCGAGGGAATAAATTTAAACTTCAATATATCCGCGGCCGATCCGGATAGCACGATTCCGTCTTTGAGTTCATCCACCTTGCCGACAGGTGCGGCCTTTATCAATAATGGCAATGGTACCGGCACATTTGATTGGACGCCCGATTTTGTCCAGGCCGGAACATATAATATTACCTTCTATGCCTCTGACGGTGTTTATACGGACAGCGAAATAGTCGTGATTACCGTTAATGAATCCGGCAATCAACCGCCGGTATTGGCGACAATTGGTCCGCGGTCGACCACCGAGGGCATAAATTTGAATTTTGATATAACCGCGACCGATCCTGATGCCACTATTCCAATCCTCAGCAGTTCGACCGTGCCGACCGGCGCCGGCTTTGTCGATAATGGAGATGGTTCCGGCACCTTTAATTGGACACCGGAATTCGCTCAGAGCGGTAATTATTCGGTGACTTTCTATGCCTCTGACGGCACAGCGACCGACAGTGAAGTTGTGGCAATTACGGTTGTCGAAGCCGGCAATCAGGCGCCGGTGCTTTTCTCGATTGGTGCTCGAAGCACGACCGAAAATGTTCTTCTAACGTTTGCTATCACGGCGGCCGATCCCGATAGTACAACACCGTCACTATCGACTTCATCGCTGCCTTCCGGGGCGAGTTTTGTCAATAATGGTGATGGAACGGGGACATTCAATTGGTTGCCTGATTTCACGCAGGCCGGGAATTATAATGTAACATTCTATGCCTCCGACGGTGTTTTGCATGATTCCGAATTGGTTACGATTACGGTCAACGAAGCCGGTAACCAGCAGCCGGTTTTGGCGGCGATTGGCGCCCGGGCGACGACGGAAAACGTGCAGTTGATTTTTGCTGTCTCGGCTACCGATCCGGACGGCACGATACCATCTCTGTCGACGTCGACGCTTCCTTCCGGAGCCTTGTTTAACGACAACGGCAACGGAACAGGCACGTTCGACTGGACTCCCGGTTTTACCCAGAGCGGTTCGTACGACGTTACCTTCTATGCCTCGGATGGTTCGCTTCTCGACAGTGAGGTCGTGACCGTAACCGTTAATGAATCAGGTAACCAGGCTCCGGTTCTGGCGGCGATTGGCCCGCGAAGCACGGCCGAAGGAACGAATTTGAATTTCAATATATCCGCGTCGGATCCTGATACCACGATACCGTCCTTAAGTACGAGTACGCTTCCTGCGGGGGCTGCATTTGTCGATAACGGTGATGGTACTGGTACATTTGACTGGACTCCTCTCTATACCCAGAGCGGGACATATTTCGTGACTTTCTATGCATCAGACGGCACTTTAAGCGACAGCGAAATCGTTACCATAAGTATATATGAGGCCGGTAACCAGACCCCGGTTCTGGCCGCAATCGGACCTCAGAGTGTCCTTGAAAATAATAATCTGAACTTTGGTGTTTCGGCCACTGATCCCGATGGAACGACGCCGGTGTTGACCACATCGACGCTTCCTACCGGAGCATCCTTTGTCGATAATCACAACGGTACCGGAGCTTTCGACTGGACGCCTGATTTCACTCAGAGCGGCACGTATAACGTTACCTTCTACGCTTCTGACGGTGTCGCCATCGACAGCGAGAGAGTCCAGATAACCGTCAATGAAATAGGTAATCAATCGCCGGTTCTGGCCGCCATCGGTCCGCGAAGCACAATCGAAGGAATTAATCTCAACTTCAGTGTCTCAGCTTCCGATCCGGATGAAACGACGCCGAGCTTGAGTACGTCGACCCTCCCGACCGGGGCTACATTTGTCGATAATCTTAATGGCACGGGGATGTTTAACTGGACACCGCTGTATATACAGAGCGGGTCATACAATGTCACATTCTATGCATCCGATGGTCTCGCCACCGATAGCGAGGTCGTTACCATCACGGTTAATGAGGCCGGCAACCAGGCCCCGATACTGGCCGCCATCGGTGCCCGGAATACAACGGAAAATGTCAATCTGACTTTTGGAGTTTCGGCTACCGATCCCGACAGCACGATACCGGCCTTGAGTACATCGACATTGCCGGCCGGTGCAAACTTTTCAGATAACGGTAACGGCTCCGGGACCTTCGATTGGACACCGGATTATATCCAAAGCGGGACATATTATATAACATTCTATGCTACCGATGATACGTCGGGTGTTGATTCTGAAATCGTAACGATTACGGTCAATGAGGCCGGTAATCAGGCGCCGATTCTGGCGACAATCGGTCCCCGGTCAACGACTGAGGGAATAAATTTGAATTTTGGCGTCTCGGCCACCGATCCCGACAGCACGATTCCGGCTCTCAACACGTCCGTTCTGCCGACCGGAGCCTCATTTATCGATAACGGTGATGGCACCGGTGTATTCGACTGGACGCCGGGATATACGCAGAGCGGTTCATATAACATTAGATTTTATGCCACTGACGGTTCCGTATTGGATAGTGAGAGCGTGTCCATAACAGTTAATGAAGCGGGTAATCAGCCGCCGGTTCTCTTCTCTATCGGCCCCCGGAGTATTGTCGAGGGTAGCAATTTAAACTTCGGAGTTTCCGGGGCTGATCCTGATAGTACTATCCCGACGTTGAGGACCTCGATACTTCCGGCCGGTGCTTCCTTTACGGATCATGGCAACGGGACGGGCACATTCAACTGGACACCGGGCTTCACACAGGTCGGTGTTTATGACATCACTTTCTATGCCTCGGATGGTACATTTGATGACAGTGAAATCGTTACGATTACGGTTAACGAGGCCGGTAATCAGCCGCCGGTTTTGTCTGCGATCGGTCCTCGCAGTACCATGGAAGGTGTCAATCTGAATTTCACGATAACGGCCAGCGATCCCGATTCTACTATCCCGACTTTAAGTACTTCGACATTGCCGACCGGTGCAACTTTCCTGGACAATGGTGATGGTTCGGGGATATTCGACTGGACTCCGGATTACATACAAGGTGGGACTTATTACGTAACTTTTTATGCCTCCGATGGTATTGCTATCGATAGTGAAATCGTTACCATCTCGGTTACGGAAGCGGGCAATCAATCACCGATTCTGGCTACGATTGGAACGCATTCAACGACCGAGGGTGTCAATATGAACTTCACAGTTACGGCTACCGATCCTGATAGTACGACGCCGGTGCTGACAAGTTCGACGCTTCCTTCCGGGGCGGCCTATGTCGATAATCATGACGGGACGGCAACTTTTGATTGGACACCCAATTATACCCAATCCGGTCTGTACACAGTTACTTTCTATGCCACTGACGGTATTCTGGTCGATTCCGAAACTGTCAGTCTGGTTGTAATCGAGGCCGGTAACCAGTATCCGGTTCTGGCCGCGATTGGTTCGCAAACAGTGATTGAAGGCAACAATTTGAATTTTGGCGTCTCGGCTACCGATGCCGATAGTACTATCCCCAGTTTGTCGACGTCAACACGTCCGACCGGCGCCGGATTTATTGATAATGGCAATGGCACCGGATCATTTGACTGGACTCCCGACTTTACTCAGAACGGTGTTTACAATGTGACATTCTACGCCTCGGATGGTGTTTTAATAGATAGCGAAATCGTCTCGATAACCGTTACCGAAGCCGGTAACCAGGCCCCGATCCTGGCGGCAATAGGTCCGCAATCCATAACAGAGGGCATTTTGCTTAGTTTCGGTGTTTCGGCCACCGATGCCGATTCTACGATACCGGCGTTGAGGACTTCAACGCTGCCGACCGATGCAGCTTTTATCGATAACGGCAACGGTACCGGCAGTTTCAACTGGACACCGAATTACATACAGGCCGGTATTTACAATGTAACTTTCTATGCCGACGACGGCACGGCCACGGATAGCGAAGTTGTAACGATTACCGTTAATGAAGCCGGTAACCAGACGCCGAATCTGGCTGCCATTGGAAACCGCTCGGTGTCGGAAGGCAGCAACCTGAACTTCAGTGTTTCGGCCACCGATCCGGATAGTACAATTCCGGCGTTGTTAACTTCGACATTACCGACCGGCGCCGCATTTGTTGATAATAGTGACGGTACCGGTACTTTTGACTGGACGCCGAATTATACGCAGGCCGGTGTCTATAATATAACATTCTATGCCGATGACGGCACCGCCTCTGACAGCGAGGTTGTGACAATCAGCGTCAATGAAGCCGGTAATCAGCCGCCGGTTCTGGCGACTATCGGTCCCCGGAGCGTGACTGAAGGTATAAACCTGAATTTTGCCGTCACTTCCAGTGATCCTGATGGTAACAATCCGATTCTGTCCACTTCGACGTTGCCGACCGGTGCTACATTTGTTGATAATGGGGACGGTACCGGCACTTTTGATTGGACACCGGGCTATACGCAATCAGGCGTTTATAATGTGACATTTTATGCTTCCGATGTTTTCCTTATTGATTCGGAAGTCGTTGAAATTACGATAAACGAAGCCGGTAATCAGAATCCTGTATTATCATCGATTGGCGCGCAATCGACTCTTGAAAATGTCAATCTGAGTTTCGGAGTTACGGCGGTTGATCCCGACTCGACGATACCCGCCCTGTCCACTTCGACACTACCGACCGGTGCCGGCTTCTCCGATAATGGCGATGGGACCGGCACATTTGATTGGACACCCGACTATACGCAGTCAGGTGTTTACAATGTCACCTTCTATGCCACCGATGATACCGCCGGTGTTGATTCCGAAATCGTTACTATCACGGTCAACGAGGAAGGCAATCAGCCGCCGGTATTGGCCGCTATCGGACCGCAAACAACTACCGAGAATGTAAATTTAAGTTTCGGTGTTTCGGCTGTTGATCCGGATTCCACGATCCCGGCCTTGTCGACATCGACTTTGCCGACTAATGCGGTCTTTACCGATAACGGGAATGGCACCGGATCTTTTAACTGGACGCCTGATTACATTCAGTCAGGTCTTTATAGTGTTACTTTCTACGCGACCGACGATTCTTCCGGCATCGATTCGGAAGTGGTTTCAATTACGGTTAATGATGCCGGCAACCAACTGCCGATTCTGTCATCGATAGGCGCGCAGTCCACCACGGAAAATATAAATCTGAACTTTAGTATATCGGCCGTGGATCCCGATTCGACCATACCGGCCTTGTCAACGTCAGTACTACCGACCAATGCCGGCTTCACCGATCACGGTGACGGCACCGGCACTTTTGATTGGACGCCTGATTATATCCAGTCCGGCAGCTACGACATAACATTCTATGCCACTGATGATACGGCTGGCGTCGATTCTGAAATTGTTACGATAACAGTTATTGATGCCGGTAACCAGTTGCCGATTTTAACGGCCATCGGCGCTCAGACTACGACTGAGAATATCAATCTGACTTTCGGTGTTTCGGCCGTTGATCCCGATTCAACCATTCCGGTCTTGTCGACATCCACACTACCGTCCGGTGCCGACTTCGCTGATAACGGCGATGGTACCGGTTTGTTCGACTGGACGCCTGATTTCACTCAGGCCGGTGTTTATAATGTGACTTTCTATGCTACTGATGATACCGCCGGTGTCGATTCCGAAGTTGTCACGATAACCGTTAATGAAGCGGGTAACCAGGCGCCGGTGCTTGATTCGATTGGTGCGCAAGCTGTCGATGAGGGCGTCAATCTCAATTTCGTCGTTACCGCTTCGGATGCCGACTCCACGATTCCGGTATTATCCACGTCCATATTGCCGACCGGGGCGAGTTTTACCGACAATGGCGACGGTTCCGGCGTATTTGACTGGACGCCTGATTTCACTCAATCCGGTGTTTATGATGTCACCTTCTATGCGGATGACAGTACTTTGACTGATTCCGAAGTAGTGACGATTACGGTTAATCATGTCAATATTGCACCGACCGCTGATGCCGGTCCGGATCAAATAGATGTTTTCGTCAATTCGGTCGTTACGCTTGATGGTTCCGCCTCCAGTGATTTCGATTCGGATCCTCTAACCTACGACTGGATTCAAGTCGGTGGAGCTGCCGTATCACTTTCCGATTCGACAGCCGTCATGCCGACTTTCATACCGCCGCTGGCTGATACTTATCTGTTTGAGCTTACGGTATTCGATGGTGATCTTTATTCAGTACCGGATACGGTTATGATTACCGCCGTAAACGCGGCCCCACCGCAGGCCATCAATGATCTGGCGATAGCCATTGTCGGTGATGCTATTCAACTGGATTGGTCGGAGGCGACGCTGGATACGACCGGCGTTCCGACTTTAATCGGCGGGTACATAATTTATCGTGATACGATGGCGTACTTTACGCCCGGATCGAATGACTCCATCGGTGTTGCCGATTCTCTGACCTTCACCTTTACCGATAATAATATTGGTGGCGCCGACGTTGTCGGCGACACTCTTTATCAATATTTTTACACTGTTGTTGTGTATGACATTTACGGGAACAGATCGGACGTTTCCAATCGCGTCGGGGAGTATGATTATGATATGATCACGACCGCCTCGACCGATTATAATCTGATTTGTATTCCGTTCGAAAATACAGGCATCGCTACGGCCGTTGATTTGATCGCGGCCATAGGTGTCTCCAATGTCTTGACAGTCAATAACTACCAGAGTTCGTCGCAAAGTTTCGAATCACGATTCGCGGCCGGCTTTGGTGTTAATTTTAATATAGCTGTCGGTGGTATTTATCAGGTAAATGCCGCCGCGCCGACAACGTTCTCGATCGCGGGCGGCGTCCCGGCACCAGGCACAGTTAGTTATCAACTGGTAACAACAGCGACAACCGACTTCAGTTTCATTTCAGTACCGTTCGACAGGGAAGCGGATTTTCTGACAGCCCAGGATGTTCTGGACAATCTCCCCGGTAGCTTCAACACGCTGAATCGTTATGTTGCTGGCTCGCAAAGCTTTGAATCGAGGTTTGCCGCCGGATTCGGGGTCAATTTCCCGGTCAAAGCCGGCAAACCATATCAGGCAAATGCCGCCAATAACGAT
Source organism: uncultured Ignavibacteriaceae bacterium (assembly GCA_964452645.1). Lineage (GTDB taxonomy): Bacteria > Zixibacteria > MSB-5A5 > GN15 > PGXB01 > CAYXTW01. The sequence continues at coordinate 324 of CAYVMO010000018.1, read as the reverse complement.
ATTTTTCCCGGACCATAGGTGAGGAAAGGAGATAAATGACGATGTATAAAATATACTTTGAGATATTTGGAGGTGCCCAGGTGCATTTCGGGAAATTTAGACACAAATTATTGAAATTTATGACATTGCTGATTTTAAGCTTTGTTATATCGGCGACATCGGCCTTTGCTCAGGGATCGATTTTCGGCACGGTTACGAATTCTGACGCGTCCACTCCAGCCAACGGAGAGATGACTTTCTACGGCTATTTGGATAATACCGATGAAGAAATAAGAATCGAAACCTGCGTGGGTGCCGGCTATGACGGGGGTAACTGGTATGACG
>CAYVMO010000017.1:0-59885 GCA_964452645.1 uncultured Ignavibacteriaceae bacterium | reverse complement strand
TTGTACGATGAGACGTCGTTTAAAACATTCGATACGGTATTGAAAAAATCGTAGAAATATGGCAATATTTTGTCATTTCTTGTCATATTTCCCGCAAAAATTCCTTGTAATCGGTTGAGGCAGTTATTAGTCCAATGAATTGGGTTCGTTTCGCATATTTTAAGGGGCAAAAGCCCCTTTCCTTTTGGATCACAAAATATCATCTTATGGTTGGTGTCAGTCTTCGTATGCTCAAGAAATGGCTTCGGTTAGAGTTTATCATTTTGATTTTTGAATATATCTTTTTCATATCTGTTCTATTTCACGTTTCTACATAACGGCCGATGGATTGGATCAACAGTAAAATGGTAGCGAATTTGGGGTGGTGTGGATGGGGTGGCCTACCCCTTGGGGTAGGTTTCTATTCCAGTTAGCTGCTTTGAACAGTCCCTCGCCCCAAGGGAATGACATCCCAAGGGTGCGTCACCCAAGCCGAAAATCAGAAACGAAGCCATTTTTGGGGCAGACGAGGACGTCTGCCGCCCACATAATAATTTAAAATTGCCATCCAATACCGACCAAAAGGCTCACATTGCTGAAATTATAATTATCGCCATCACCTCTTGAAAAGAACGTCGGTTCAGCATGACGCAATATTATTTTCGAATCTACAAAAATCCTGCTATTTATAAATGCTTTTGTTCCCAAATTAAAAAAAACACCCCAGCCATTTTCATTACTTGATAATTCGGCAAATCGCGTCCCGTTACCGTATGTATATAAATAGGTTGGTCGTCCGGAAATTTTGCAGAGATAGAAGGATATGCCAATACCCAAATACGGTATTACATTGGTTTCGGAATCTTTAATTAAATACTCATAAAACAGGCTGATAGGATAACATGAAATATTCCATTTATAATTCGATGTCGTCAACGCGCTGGGATTATTTTCGTCACCTAAATAATCTATTACAAATATTGATTCCTTAAATTCGAAATGTTCCAGATTTAAACCCAAAAAGTGACGATTTGCAAACTGGGCCTTAATATAAATATGTAAAAATGGCACGTACTCGTCCTTTATTTCATAGTACACATCGATCTCAGGTAGTTTGCTAACGGGTGAGCCAATTTTCTGGTACATCATTCCGCCATTGAGGCCGATGGATACATTTTCTATCTTACCGCAAGCCTGATTATAAATACAGGCTAAAAGAACAATGGAAAATATAATTAATCGTTTTTTCAAATATTTCTACCGGGCGTGGGGTTGGAGGTTCGGCTTTTTGCGGGTGTGGGCGTCCTCGGCGATGGTGGCGATGGCATTAATGGCCGCGTCGATATGCGCCTCGGTATTGAAGGCGCCGATACCGAACCGGACACCGCCGTGGATTTCGAGAATTCCCAGTTGCTGATGCACCAATGGAGCGCAGTGCAGTCCGGTGCGGGTGGCGATATTGTGATCGACATCAAGCATAATGCCAACATCGCCCGCCTCAAGACCTTCGACATTGATAGTCACAGTCGAGATATGATTTTTCATACTATCACAGCAGTATGTAATCACACCTTCGGTCTGTTTGAAACCGTCGACTAATTTGCGCGCCAGTTTTATCTCGTGGGCATAGATATTTTCCATCCCTTTTTCGTCGAGCCAGTCCTGCGCCGCCCATAATGAGGCAATCCCGACCATGTTGGGAGTCCCGTATTCCATCCGGAACGGATATTCCTCGAGATGATAAGGATAGGCCGAGCGCACACCGGTACCGCCGGCACGGGTCTGACGAATATCCAGATGTTTACGCACGCACAGACCGCCGATTCCGGTGCTGCCCAACAACGATTTATGTCCGGTAAAAGCGAGCACGTCGATATTCATCTCTTTCATATTAATCGGAATCACACCCGCCGTCTGCGAAGCATCAATCGCGAATGTCACGCCCATTTCTTTGCACACTTTTCCGATTTCTTTAACCGGCTGAACTGTCCCGAGCACATTCGAGCCATGATTGACGATGACAAGTTTCGTATTTGGCGTTATCGCCTTTTTAATCTCGTCCGGTTCGACAAAGCCATCATTATTAAAAGGCACAAAAGTCGCCTTCACTCCAAAATCTCTGACCATATGATTAATCGGCCGGATAACCGAGTTGTGTTCTATATTGGTGCTGACAACATGATCGCCATCAGAAAGCAAACCCTGTATTATTAAATTTAGTGCATCGGTGGCGTTATACGTAAAACATAATCGTTCCGGTGTGTTTTCATCACCGCCGAAAAATTTCGTCAGGCGTTTACGTAAATCTTCGACGATATTTCCCGCCTCGATCGCTTTGTCGAATCCGCTTCGTCCCGGATTGACACCGCATTGACGGTAAAATTTTATCATAAATTCATAAACCGAATCCGGCTTCGGCCAGGAGGTGGCCGCGTTGTCAAGGTATATCAGGTTGTCCGACGACGATTCCATATTTCAACCTCTTTATGATGTTTTGGATTCAAGCTGGGATTTATCGGAAAATAAAAAAAGAGAAAAAGTGTCGATTTTTAATAAGGTGATCCGGTTTCTACAGTCGGATTCAATCGAATCTTCCGAACTGTTATCCGTCTCATTTATGCGTCTACAATCGACCATTTCTTCTCCGGTTACACAATCAAAGACTTAAGATATAAAATATGTCATATAAGTCAACCGGTAGTTTTCGTTGTCGTCGCCTGTTTTTTTGCCTTGACATATAAAGGCTTACTGGTTAGATTCTTTAGGTTTCGTTAATCAATATATGCCGGCGTGCGTCAGCGTTATTGAAAGATGAACCGATTTAGGCTGGATTTGACAAAAAGCGGCAGCTCCGAAATTTATATATGGACAGCCGACGGAACTTCTTGACTGAAGAAAGCTGGATTTTGTCGAATATAAAGACTGCACTGATTTTTCTGATTCTAATAATTTGCTTCGCCATGGCGGCGGGGCAGGAATCCGGTGACTCGACCCTTATTGTTGCCGATACATTAAATACACCGCCTCCAAATGTCACCCCGGTCATGCCGAAAAATGTCAGTGTCGAGGATGTTCCCAATGATGCCGGAGGTTCGGTTTCTATCGAGTGGAAGTTATCACCCGATGATCATATTGACGGCAAAGTAAAAGAATACAGGATATTAAGGGCTGACAGCATCAATGGCGATTACAAAGAAGTCGGAGCCAGCACCATGGGTCATGCCAAATATACCGACAATGGCGCCGAAACAGGTAAGAAATATTTCTACAAAGTCGCCGCAATCAACTATAAATTGTCCAACGGCAAAATTCTCTGGCAGGTGTTATCGGAAACCGATCCTGTCGGACCGATAAAATCCAGCGCTCAATGGTTCAATATGGGCCGTCTTAATATTTTTATCGGCATCATAATTCTTTGCGGTGCAATTATTTATTTTATCATGGCGGCCACGGGCGGCAAGGAATTCTATATCCGAAAAATAGCCGGTATCGAGGAGGTTGAGAACGCAGTCGGACGTGCCACCGAGATGGGTCGTTCGATATATTATATCCCGGGTATCAACGATATGGATGATGTCCAGACCCTGGCTTCTATGACTATACTCGGCAAAGTATCGGAAATCGCGGCCCAGAATGAAACGCGTATTGATGTTCCGGTTTCGCGATCGATGGTGATGGTAACGGCCAAGGAAATAGTCAAAGAATCTTACAGCAAGGTCGGGCGGCCGGATGCGCATCAGGAGGATCAGGTCAGATATTTGACCGATGATCAATTCGGTTACGCGGCGGCTATTGACGGTCTTTTCATACGAGAGAAACCGGCCACCATTTTTCTGATAGGTGCCTTTTTTGCCGAGTCATTGATTATGGCCGAAACAGGCAATTCAATTGGCGCGATTCAGATAGCCGGCACGGCCATGCCGGCGCAGCTGCCCTTTTTCGTTGCCGCCTGCGATTTTACATTGATTGGCGAAGAAATGTTCGCCGCCTCCGCATATCTGTCACGAGAGCCGAAATTATTGGGTTCGTTGAAGGGCCAGGACCTCGGCAAGGCGGTCTTTTTGTTGGCTATTTTGATTGGTGTAATTTTGGAGTCGTTTGGAATCCATGTTTCCCGGCTGTTTACGTTGCGGTAGCTGAGAGGATTTATAGATGAGACGCGAAATACCTCTGGCAATAACATTCGTTGTCGGTTTTGTTTTTCTCTTTGCATATTTTATTCCGCACCCCCCGTTCAATGAATTCGAAAACACTTTTAATGATTCATTTACGATTATCGCCGCGTTCGCGATCTGGCTTGGCGCTTTAAATCTTATTAAAATTTGTTTTATTAAAATATTTAAAAGGAAAATCGACATCCTTCATTCTTCATTAATAGTGATTTCTTTTCTGATAATAATTTTTTTCGGTTTTTACGATGGGATCAGGGGATTGTATGCCGATCCGGTGTTTTCCTTCCGTGATCAGGGCACAGGATTCGACTGGCTTTATAAATATGTTTACTCGTCATTATCCGCGACGATGTTCGCCCTGCTGGCGTTCTTTGTCGCATCGGCCTCATATCGCGCTTTCCGCGCCAGAAATTTGGAGGCGACCATATTGCTGCTCGCAGGAATTTTTGTAATGCTGGGAAGAGTCCCTCTCGGAGACTTGATGTCCAGCTGGCTTCCGGCGAATCTGCAGATTTCTCAATGGGCCAACTGGATTATGAATGTCCTGAACACGGCTGGCCAGAGAGCCATAATGATTGGAATCGCCCTGGGATTGGTATCGACTTCGCTGCGAATTATTCTCGGGCTTGAGCGCGCCTATTTGGGAGGCGAATGATGAAAACCAAAGAAATTATTGCGGCGGTTATTATTATTGCCTTTTTCCTGTGCGCCTATTTCTTTTTTCCCAAACCGGTCGAATTTTCATCCACCGTATCGGTGATATTGACTATCCTTCTGGCTTTGACACTTCTGGTTATGGGTATTATGACTTATATGGGCAGGTACGTCGAAAGACGAATTGTTTTCCTCTTTATCGGCATCGCTTTGACCCTGCCTTTTTTCATGCAGTTTAATTTGCCGGTTCCGATTTCTCCCGAGGTCCAAGCGGCTTTTGACGAACTGGAAAAACTTCCCGAAGGCTCTAAAGTCCTCGCCGCTTTTGATTATGATCCGCCCTCAGCCCCGGAATTACAGCCTATGGCGGTGGCCTTTATGAAGTACGCCTTTCAACGGGGATTAAAAGTAATAATAATGGGGCTCTGGCCTCAGGGTCCGCAGCAGGCGGACCAGGCGATTCAAAAGGCCTTCGATGATATTCCCGGTCTAAAAGATAAAGTTACGTACGGTAAGGATTATGTGAATCTTGGTTTTCAATCCGGAAATGAATTCGTTATTCTTCGAATGGGTGAAAGTTTTAAGGCGATGTTTCTGACAGACCTGTATAATACACCGTACGATTCAATCCCCCTGCTCAGGAATGTCAGGAATTTTTCAAATATTGATTATTGTTTTGATTTTTCGGCCGGTAAACCCGGGACGGTTGAATGGATCCAGGGTGCAGTCGATAGATTCGGTCTAAGAATGTCGGCCGGAAATACTGCGGTCCAGGCTCCGATGGCCTACCCCTATCTGCAGGCCGGCCAGCTGGACGGCCTTTTGGGCGGTATGGCGGGCGGCGCTGAGTTCGAAAAATTAACAGGACAATTTGATAAGGCCACTGTTTTTATCAAATCGCAGTCATTTGCCCATGCGGTCGTAATTATATTTATTATTATCGGGAACGTCGCTTTCCTACGGAGCAGGAGGTCGAAGAAATAATGGAATCATGGGACTTATTCGGAGTCTGGTTGGCGGCGGTGTTCACGCTCGGAATAATTTCATTCCTTTATCGGGATAATATATTTTATAAAATTTGCGAGGCGGTATTTGTCGGTATCTCGGCAGGATATTGGCTTATCACATACTTCTGGGATAACTTATACGGTAAATTTTACGCCCAGGTTACGGACCCGGTCAATCCTCAGTGGACCCCGTGGATCGGTTTTATTTTGGGCGCATTGATACTCAGCCGGCTTTTCGAAAAAATCGGATGGTTATCGCGCTGGCCGCTGGCTTTTATTATCGGTGCGACCGCCGGCGTATATATGATGTTTTACTTCGTGTCGAATGCCATGCTGCAAATATCGGCCACAATTATGCCAATTTATACCGGGTCGGTTGGCGGTACAATTTCGAATATCTTTATTATCGCCGGGACTTTTTGCGGCCTGATATATTTCTTTTTCAGTAAGGAACACAAGGGCGTTTTTGGCGGTGCCGCCAAAATCGGAATCTGGTTTTTGATGGCCACTTTTGGCGCTTCATTCGGATATACGGTGATGAGCCGTATGTCACTAATGTTGGGAAGGTTGGATTTTCTCTTCGGCCAATGGCTGGGGATGATTAAATAAGATGGATTGCACGGGAAAGTCGCAAAAATATATTTATATCGCAATTCTGACTTTATTCCTATCACTGCTTTTAATAATTTCCTCCGCAGATGCCGTCAATTCCGAAACCTCCCTCGAGGATACAACCTCAGTTTTTATTCCCAATGCTCCCACACAGGTCACGGCGACCGATTACAAATATGATCGCGGTGAATCGGCGATCGTGGAATGGCAGCTATCCTCGGATGACAACGGCACCGGCAAATTAACCGGCTATGAAATTTTCCGCTCCGAAGCCGATACCGATGATTTCGCCTCGATCGGGGTCGTCCTTCCCGGCGTAAATTCTTTTCACGATAAATCAACCGAGAATGGTGTCGGCTATATTTATGGCGTTGCCACGATGTATAACGGCCAAACATCTCCGATGGCACTATCGGAACCGGTTACTCCCGATACGGAGATAGTCAACTGGAATTTATTGAATCTTTTTATTATCGGTTTGTTGATTGCCGGTTCGGTCATCTTTTTTATTGCTCATGCCAAACGCGGCAAGAAACTGTTTATCCGCAAAATCGCGGGCCTCGAGGCGATTGACGAAGCTATCGGTCGTGCCACCGAAATGGGCCGTCCGATTTTATTTATCCCCGGCATTAATGATATGGATGATGTCCAGACCATTGCCGGAATCACCCTTCTTGGCCGTGTCGCCAAAGTGGTTGCCGATTATGATATTAAAATAAATATGCCGGTGGCGCGATCCATTGTCATGACGGTCGGACGCGAGACAATCAAGGAAGCCTATGTGGGCGCCGGTCGACCTGATGCCTATAGCGATGATATGGTGCATTATATCACCGATGAGCAATTCGGCTACGTCGCCGCCGTCGACGGTATCATGGTACGGGAGAAACCGGCCACCTGCTTTTACCTCGGCGCTTTTTTTGCCGAATCGCTGATTCTGGCCGAAACCGGCAATTCGGTCGGGGCTATTCAAATTGCCGGAACGGCTATGCCGGCGCAGTTGCCGTTTTTTGTCGCCGCCTGTGACTATACACTGATCGGCGAGGAACTTTTCGCGGCTTCGGCATATCTCTCCAATGAGCCCAAGCAGCTGGGTTCACTTAAAGGACAGGATGTCGGCAAGTTCATGGCGATGATTGTTATTGCGCTGGGCGTTTTAGGTGCCACCATAGCTAAGGCCTGGGGCGGCTCGTTTTTTATCTGGCTCGATGAATTTATGCACCGGCTGTTTACGATAACGAATTGAAAAAAGGAATATGGATTGAAAAAACAGGTCCCATTGACGATTACTTTTATCGTCGGCGTTGTACTAATACTATCGGTCTTTTTCCCTCCCGTTGAAACCTGGGGTGAAGATTTCTCGCTCTTTTTCGACATTATCGCGGTCTTTGCGTTTTTCCTCGGTGGCGGCAATCTGATACGCGTTCACACCGACCGAATCAGTAAAAAGAAAAATGACTGGGGCTTTTCGATTGTAACGATAGTCGGCTTTTTAATCATGCTTGTTGCCGGGCTGTTTAAGCTTTGGAATCCGGGTGATATATCAGCCGACGTGGCCGCTACCGGCTCGCTTTTCCAGCTTATGTATGACTGGATGTTCAATCCGCTTGGCGCCACCATGTATTCTCTGCTGGCCTTTTATGTTGCTTCGGCATCGTATCGAGCCTTCCGCGCCAAAAACCGGGATGCCACTATTCTCTTAATTGCGGCCTTCATTATTTTGTTGGGAAGAACCCCGCTGGGTATGTATGCTACCGGCTGGATCCCGGAGTCGTTTTCACTGCTGCAGATTCCGAATCTGGCCATCTGGGTCATGACGTCACCGAATCTGGCCGGTCAGAGAGCCATTATGATCGGTATTGCGCTGGGGGTTGTAGCCATGTCGCTGCGATTGATTCTTGGTGTCGAACGAACCTATTTAGGGATGGAAAATGAGTAGCATCGGTCTGATTATATCATTACTGTTTATCGGTGTTGGCCTTGTGTGGCTTCTTATATTGGCCCTGAAGGGCAAGGAAGTTGACCGCCGCATAATCTTTATTTTTATCGGGCTGGCTGTTTCGGTACCACTGCTTTTTAAAATTTCCTTTTCCGAAAAAGCGACGCCGATTGTCAAAGCTGTTTTTAATAAAATCGAAAACCTACCGGAAGGTTCGAAGATACTTCTTTCTTACGATTATGGTCCCTCGATGGCTCCGGAGGTCGAGCCGATGTCAAACGCCTTTTTAAGGCACGCTCTGGCTAAAAATCATAAAGTTTTTATCATGTGCCTCTGGGCCACCGGTCAATCGCTGATTGCAACCGCCATCGATTCGATTATTAAAAAAGAATTTCCGGAAAAAGTAAGTGGTGTAGATTATGTAAATATTGGCTTCAAGGCTGGCGGTACGGGTGTCTTGAACGTTATCATTACCGACTTTCGCAAGATGTATCTGACCGATGTTGACGGTGTCAATCTCGATTCGGTGCCGATTTTTAACGGAATAAGATCACTTAAGGATATGGACCTGCTGATATCGATCGGCGGCGGTTCTCCCGGCATTAAGGAATGGATCCTCTTCGCGGGATCTCCGGGCAATATACCTACGGCCGGTGGTAGTGCCGCCGTTGCGGCCCCGCTTTTGTACCCCTATTATCCCAAACAAATGGTTGGTTTGCTGGGCGGCATCAAAGGTGCCGCCGAGTATGAATCGGAATTGAAAAGAGTTTATCCTCGTTTTGCGAATATGCCCACTCCGGGTATTGCCATGATGGGCCCGCAGACCCTGGCGCATCTGGTTGTAATGGCTTTTATTGTCATCGGTAATATTGCTTTCTTTGTTACCAAAAGGAGAAAGCAGTAGTGGCCAGGAGTAAGCTTATATCAATTATCATCCTCGTCGTGGTTATCGCCCTATTTTTATTAAGCTGGATAATCAAGGCCTTCAATCTGGAAGGCAGTCCGAATAGCACAGGATTATGGTTCTCTATTCGCGATGCTTTCTTTATAACGATGGCGGCCTTTTTGACCCTGGCAATATTCTCCTTTTTATATAAAGACAACCCTTATTATAAATTCGCCGAACACCTGTTTGTGGGGATATCGGCGTCGTACTGGATGTGTGTCGGCTTCTGGTCGACATTGGTTGGCAACCTGGTGCCCAATATCTCTCAGACTTTATCGGCCTTTTTTGAGGTCCCGTACAAAGGATTTCATTTTACTTATTTCGTACCGTTAATACTCGGTATAATCCTGTTGATGCGACTCTCCTCCAAACATGGGTGGATTTCCCGCTGGGCGCTGGCCTGGATTGTCGGCACGACCGCCGGCTTGAATCTCATCAGATACCTGCGAACTGATTTTATCAGTCAGGTGAGTAACACTTTCCTACCGATGCTTGTCGACTGGAAAGGGATCGGGCCTTTCTTCTCCCATTTTTCGCTGTCGTTGACCGGGCAATTCGCGATGACTCTTTCCAACTGGGTGATTTTTATCGGGGTCTTTTGCGGTTTGATATATTTCTTCTTTTCGAAGGAACACAAAGGCATATTCGGGACCGCCTCGCGGGTCGGTATCTGGGTGCTGATGATAACTTTCGGTGCCTCGTTCGGCTATACCGTGATGGGGCGTGTCTCGCTTCTGGTTGGCCGTCTTACTTACCTGTTTAAAGATTGGCTGGGATTAATAAGTTAAATTCATATAAATAATGTGAGGCTCTTATGAAGCTGAAAGTACTGAGTATCTTCTGCAGTCTGCTGCTGGGAATAATACCTTTGGCCGTTGCCCAGGAGAATGCCGATACCACATTGGTGGATTCGACTGCCGTGGCATCTCCGGCCCCGGTTTCCCATCTGACTGCAGCGGATACCGACAACGATCATGGACATTCCATTTCATTGAAATGGGAACCGTCGCCGGATGACGGTGCCGGGCTGAAGAGCGTCATTGGCTATGAGGTGTATCGCGCCGAATCTGCCGACGGCCCATTCGAGAAAAGAGCGGCCTTACCTTCGGGCGCCTCCAGCCATATCGATGTCGGCGCCAAAGAGAAAGAATCGGGCGATTATATGGCCGATTATACTGATTATTATTATAAGGTCAGAGCCATAACCTCCGACAGTTTGGTTTATTCCGATTCAGATGTTTTCGGCCCGGTTCAATGCTACGGACAATGGTTTAATACCGGCCGAATACCGGTTCTGGTTTTCGTCGTCGGCTTTATGTGTACTACAATTTTGCTTATCCAGAAAGCCAAAGGCGGCGCCAAACTCTTTGTCAGGCGATTGGCGGGAATCGAAGCCGTCGATGAAGCTATCGGCCGCGCGACCGAGATGGGCAAACCCATTCTGTACGTCCTGGGACTGGGAACAGCGGCGGATATCGCCACGATTGCATCATACACTATCCTGGGACGGGTTGCCAAAAAAGTGGCCGAATATCAGACCCGGTTAATAGTTCCCTGCTACGACCCGATTACAATGACGGTGGCCCAGGAAACGGTCAAGACGGCCTACGCTGATGCCGGTCGGCCGGATGACTACAATGAAGATATGGTCTATTTCGTAACTCAGTCACAATTTGCTTATGTGGCGGCCGTGAACGGCACCATGCTGCGTGAACGTCCGGCGACAAATATCTACATGGGCCTATTCTATGCCGAATCACTGATTCTGGCGGAAACCGGGGCTTTGGCCGGCTCAATACAGATTTCCGGAACCGATCAGATTGCTCAGATTCCCTTTTTCATAGTTGCCTGCGATTATACTCTGATTGGGGAAGAATTGTATGCGGCCTCGGCCTATCTGGGACGAGAACCACTTCTTCTTGGCTCCCTGAAAGCTCAGGATTACGCCAAAGCAGCCTTTATTATTCTGGCTGTTATCGGCTTCATAACTGTAAATTTCGGCTTAGAATGGTTTAAACAACTTTTCTATGTCAGCAATTAGAAGGGTGAAATTATGAAACGACAAATTCCGCTGGCACTTGTTTTCATCTTCGGAATTTTCCATATATTTCAATATTTCGTCCCGCACGAAAGTTCCGAATGGTTATACGAGTTTTTTCTAAAATGGATTTATATTATCGGCATCTTCGCCCTGGCGCTCGGCATTTGGTCTCTTATACGTGTCTCGTGGGATAAAGTGAAACACAAAAGACCAAACTGGCCTTATGCACTTATCACGCTGGGCGGTCTTTTTGCCATGATTATTTTCGGCTTCGATTATTTTCGGCACTTTTTCACCGCCGAAGGATTGCAGAACTACATGTTTATAGCCTTCTTCGATTACATCCTGATTCCCATTCAATCAACCATGTTTTCCCTGCTTGCATTTTTTATCGCTTCGGCTGCGTACCGCGCCTTCCGCGCCAGATCACTGCTGGCGACCCTGCTATTGCTATCGGCCCTGATTATTATGCTCCGCTTCAATCCGTATCTCGGATTTTTCGGTGATTATATGGAAAAAACCGCTTCATGGCTTCTGAATGTTCCCAACCTGGCCGCCAAACGGGCGATTATCATTGGTGTCGGCCTGGGAATGGTGGCAACGTCGCTGAAAGTCATGCTGGGCATAGAACGTCAATATTTAGGTAAGGATTGAGGAGGGTCGTATGAATATATTCGATCGTATGATGTCGCTCGACCGTCGGTGGGTCTTCCTTTTGTTGGCGGTAGTCTGCGTTGTTACCTATGTCTGGCCTTTTTCTATTCCGATTCGAACCACCAATGAGGTCGAAGATATTTTTAATTTTATCGATACGTTAAAGGCCGGCGATTATATCTTTTTGGGCATCGATTATGATCCCAATGCCCTGGCGGAGCTGCATCCGATGACTTACGCCATCGCCGAGCACGCTTTCCGCAAAAAGCTGAAAATTATATTCGTGACGCTTTCACAAAACGGTCCGGGGATGGCCGATCAGGCCATTCGTGATATCACCGATTCGGTCAAGCTCGATCGGACTTACAATGGCGTCTTTTATCCGGGACGCACTATAGTCAATGGTGTCGATTATGTCTTTCTCGGATATAAACCTTATTTTGCTCTTGTTATTTTGGGTATGGGGCAAAATTTCCGGATACCGTTTCCTACCGACTATTATGGAACACCGCTTGACAGTATTCCGATGATGAAGGGCATTTTGAATTATGACCAGATTAAGTGCGTCGTGGATATAACCGCAGGAAATGTGGCAGACGCCTGGATTTCTTACGGGCAGGGCAGGTACAATTTCCCTCTTGCATTGGGCTTAACCGGGGTTATGGGCGCCGACTATTATCCCTTTCTAAATTCCGGGCAAATCTTCGGATTGATGGGCGGTCTATTGGGCGCGGCTCAATATGAGAAACTATCCGATAATCCCGGCCCGGCGATGGATGGTATGAGAATTCAGGTATATGCTCATATAGTCATCATCTTTTTTATTATCATCGGTAATATCGGATTCCTTGCCTCGCGCAAGAAGAGAATGGGTAAGGAGGTAAAGTAAGATGGAAGCTATGTCATTCGGAACTTTTTTGTGGACGACCCTGGGCGCCTTCTTAACCTTGTGTATCTTTTCATTTCTTTACAGAGATAATATTTTTTACAAAATCGCGGAACATCTTGTGGTTGGCGTTTCAGCCGGCTACTTCGTCATCATTCTCTGGCACAACGGCCTGCAACCCAATCTTTTTGATATGCTCAAAGACGGCAATTCTTATTTCCTCTGGCTTAATTCCGCTCAACCATGGTATGTCATTCCGGCCCTCCTGGGAGCGATGATGTGGACTCGATTTTCAAAAAAATGGTCCTGGGTCAGCCGCTGGCCAATCGCCTTGTACATGGGAATCGCCACCGGTGTGTCGGTTCCTCTGGAGATGAAAAACCGCGTCAATCTGCAGCTTTATGCGACCATGCAATCGCTTGACTGGGGAAATTTTTTCGGGGCCGGGTTTCTGGATGCTGCCTCCGGATTATCAGGATTGATTGTCTTTTTAGGCACGGTGGCGGCGCTGTTCTATTTCTTCTTCTCTAAAGAGCATACCGGCGTCTTCAAAGGTGCCGCCAGATTCGGAATATGGATTCTTATGATCGGCTTCGGGGCATCATTTGGTTATACAGTCATGGGACGTATTTCGCTTTTTGTACAGCGAATTCAATATGTGGGTGATTGGACCAAAATGACCTGGGGTCCGTCAGGTAGCGGCGGATTTATAGTCTTTTGGTTTTTGACTTTCGGTATTTTCGCCGTATGGGCCGTATATGAAATAATTACATTTTTTAGGAATAGAGGAGAAATAACCCAATAGTTGAAATAATTTCCTGATTACTTATAACTTTATGAGAAACGCCGCCTTAGCGGTGTTTCTCATTTATAACAAATATATACCGATAAGTATCTGATACACAATGAATTCCTCTAATTAATTTATTTTTATAATCATAACCTCTTTGGGTATAAAAAATTATAAAGATTTTTTTCAAATTTCGCTTGACACGACCGGGAACTTCCTATATATTTCTCCTTATAAGTTATAACTAATATACGGGTTCTTAACGAGTAACTAACGTCTACTCCAAGAAGAGAGGTGGGGGATGGCTAGGACGGCCGCATCTACGGACGTAAAGTCTAAAACCAAAACCAGGAGAAAAAAAGGTAAGGGCAAGCTTTCCACTCCGGAAGCCCGGCGGGAGTACCAGCGACGGTACTACCAGATGCATAAGGAAAAGGCCAAGGAGTATCAGAGGCTGTATAACCTTACGCACAAGAAAAAGGCGCGGGGAGGCAGGGGAAAAGCCAATTTTATGTGTCCTCGGGAGGTAATCCGCAATACTTTCAACACCGCCGATATTATGCATGCACCGGTTGAAAAAACTCTGAAAATTCTTGAGAAAATAATCAGCGGCGAGCGCTTTTTCACGATGTAAAAGTTCTTATCCATTTCAAAGATTAAAGGCGATTAAGGGAATTTTTTGTCCAAAATCGCCTTTTTTTGTTGCGTAATGTCTTAATATCCGGTTATTATCCGGTAAAGATTGACTGAACAGGGAGATAACAATGGCTGCTACAAAGAAAAAAAGAAAAAAAATAAAGAAAACTGCAAAACCGAAAGCGAAGACCAAAAAGAAACCGGCCAAAAAAACCGCCAAACCGGTTTCCGTGCTGCGTAAGCCGGAGAAAAAAGGGGCTCCGGTTCGGGTCAAGGTAAAATCTAAAATAAAAGCCAAATCTAAAACTAAGGCAAAATCAACTGCCAAACCCAAAACAGAGTCAAAAGAGAAGGTCAGGACAACTTTGGAGAATCAACCATATTTCTTTTTCGGTGGTGGCAAGGCGGATGGGGACGCCACTCTGCGCGATTTACTGGGAGGCAAAGGGGCCGGATTAGCCGAAATGAGCCGCATTGGAATACCGGTTCCGCCCGGCTTTACTATAACTACTGAGGTCTGCCGTATCTATTATGAAAATAATCTCGAAATTCCGAGGGACATTGATGCCGAGCTCGAAAAACAGATGGCCAAAATCGAGACTCTTGTCAGGGCCAAATTCGGTGACCCCGATAATCCATTGCTGGTGTCGGTCAGATCCGGCGCAAAGTTTTCGATGCCGGGGATGATGGATACGGTGCTGAATCTGGGTTTGAACAAGAATACCATTACCGGATTGGCAAAAAAAACCGGTGATGAGCGCTTTGCCTACGATAACTATCGTCGCTTTGTCCAAATGTTCGGCAATGTCGTTCTGGGAATCGACAAGGATAAATTTGAAAAGGTTATTGAACAAAGGAAAAGAGATCGAAAAATAAAGCAGGATTCGTCGCTCCAGGTCGAAGATCTTAACTTCATTATAAGGAAATTTAAATCCATAATTCAGCGTAAGACCGGCGAATCTTTTCCGGATGATCCATATGTTCAGCTTCGCATGGCGCGCGACGCCGTTTTTCGTTCCTGGAACAATCCGCGGGCGATCAGCTACCGAAAACTTAATGATATCCCGGGTGATCTGGGCACGGCTGTCACCGTTCAGGTGATGGTATATGGAAATATGGGAAATAATTCCGGAACCGGTGTCGGCTTTACTCGAAATCCTGCCTCCGGCGAGAAGGAATTTTATGGAGAATATCTGCTGAACGCTCAGGGAGAGGATGTCGTCGCCGGAATTAGAACACCCCAGCCGATTTCACAACTGGCCGACGAAATGCCGGCGGTGTTTAAACAACTTAAGAATCTGACCGGCAAACTGGAGAAACATTATCGCGATGTCCAGGATTTTGAGTTTACGATTCAGGACAACAACCTTTATATGCTCCAGACCCGAACCGGCAAACGCACGGTTCAGGCCGCGCTTAAAATCGCGGTTGATATGGTCAAGGAAAAACTGATAACCAAAGAAGAGGCTCTGATACGTATTGAACCGGCGCAGCTGGATCAATTGCTCCATCCCCGGCTGGATTCCGGCTCCGAATATGAAGTCATCGCAACCGGATTACCGGCTTCCCCCGGGGCGGCTTCCGGAGCGATCTACTTTACTTCGGAGGCGGCCGTTAAAGCCGCTTCGGCCAAAGGCGCCGGGCCGGTTATTCTCGTGCGGCAGGAGACGAATCCTGATGATATCGAAGGTATGAACGCGGCCGCCGGTATCCTGACTTCCCGCGGCGGAAGGACCTCGCACGCCGCGGTCGTTGCCCGTGGTATGGGTAAATGTTGTGTGGCCGGATGTGAAGTCGCCCGGGTCAATGAGGCCAAAAAACAGCTCCAAATCGGCAAATTGATCATCAAGGAAAAGGAAATAATTACTATCAATGGCTCCACCGGCGAAGTTATTCTGGGAAGCGTCCCCACTATTGATCCGGAACTATCCGGGGAGTTCGCCGAATTTATGACCTGGGCCGATGAGATCAGAAAATTGAAAGTCCGAGCCAATGCCGATACGCCGGTCGATGCCATCAAGGCCCGGAAATTCGGAGCCGAAGGTATCGGCCTTTGCCGCACCGAACACATGTTTTTTGCCGAGGAACGACTCCCGATTGTTCAGGAAATGATTCTCGCCGATTCCGTCGAGGAGCGGCAGGATGCTCTTGACAGATTGCTTCCCTTCCAGAAAAAGGACTTCAAAAAATTATTTGACGTCATGGAAGGACTTCCTGTCACGATCCGGACGCTGGATCCGCCTCTTCATGAGTTTCTTCCCGATAAAAAAGTAATTGAGAAAGAAATCGAGGAAATTGACAAATTCGACGAGGAGTATGAAGAGAAAGTCGAAAAAAAGAAAAAGATGCTTCGGCGGATCGACGAGCTAAAAGAGGTAAATCCGATGCTGGGGCTTCGAGGCTGCCGGCTTGGAATCGTTTTTCCGGAGATAACCGAGATGCAGGTCCGGGCGATAATCGAAGCTGCCTGCGAGCTGACTAAAGCCAAAAAGAAGACAATTCCGGAAATCATGATACCGCTGGTCGGACATGTCAATGAACTGAAAAATCAGAAAGAAGTCGTCCGGCGAATCGCCGACGAAATTATCAAAAAGACACGCGTCAAAGATTTCGAGTATCATGTCGGAACCATGATCGAAATTCCGCGTGCGGCCCTGACTGCCGATGAAATCGCTCAGGAAGCCGATTTTTTCAGCTTCGGAACCAATGATATGACGCAGATGGCGATGGGCTTCTCGCGCGATGATGCCGGCAAATTCCTCGGTTATTATGTCGAAAAGGGAATTCTGCCCAAGGACCCTTTTGTCAGTATCGACCGCAACGGTGTCGGGCGTCTGCTGCAAATAGGAACCGAGAAGGGCCGGATGACCAAGCCGGATCTGAAAGTCGGCATCTGCGGTGAGCATGGTGGTGATCCCGATTCGATTGAATTTTGCGATATGGTCGGCCTTGATTATGTCTCCTGTTCTCCATTCCGGGTTCCCATTGCACGACTGGCGGCCGCCCAGGCGACAATAAAGGAAAAACAGGCCACGGCTGAAAGAGATAAATAAAAATCAGAAGGATTTGGAAACTACAGGACATTGAAAACCGCCTTCGGGCGGTTTTCTGTTTGGTTTCACAATCATTTCAGAGAGTACGCAATGGAAAAACTGACGACTATCCTTATCGATGTCGGCTGGCCGATTGTCGATGAAAGCGAAGTTCAGGTTTTCTGGAACAATAGAATCAAGCAGCTTGTCGAGGAAAAAGCCGGGCGGAATGTCACCGATTCAGAAATCTTCGGACTTGAAAACGATGCCATCACTTGCTATGCGCCATCCATGTTTTCTTACGTTATCTGGCAATTGGTCAAACCGGACAGAGAACTCTTTTATGATATCCGCAAGTTATTTTATGATACTTCGTATGTAAAATATTATCGTATTCAGCCCGGCGTTAAAGACGTTCTGAAAAAGCTGCACGGCAAATTTAAACTCGGTATTGCCGCCAATCAGCCCGAACGAGCTTACGAATTTTTGGAAAACGAAGGTATATTGCAATATTTCGATTCCACGCAGGTCTCCGACGAAATCGGATTTTCTAAACCGGATATCAGGATGTTCCAGAAAATCCTCGATAATCTGGGCTCGAAACCGAAGGAATCGCTGATGGTCGGCGACCGTCCCGATAACGATATTGTCCCGGCCAAATTATTGGGTATGAAAACGGTGCGTTTGCTGGTCGGGCCGCATAAAAATCAGCAAATCCGCTATCCGCTGGAAGAGCCCGATTTCACGATAGAAAAATTATCCGACCTCCTCGACATCACCCTGATTAGTAATAACTTACGGTGATGAATTGATTTTTTTAAAAATTCCGAAGGTCAAAATATTTTTCTTTAGCATAAAATCTTAGTCCGGCCCAAAAATGGCTGAAACGACTTAAATATCGTTAAACACATTTATGTTTTATTGAGTCTTTATTTTCAGGCAAAGGAAAAAAATATGTTGTCAATCGGAGCTGTTTTTTTTATTATGTCTTTGGAATTAAATTGCTAATAAAGGAGTGATATATAATGAACAGGCTGTTTCTTATTTTGATTATTATCTGTCTGATAGTCGGCTGCGCGAAAGATATCATAATCCCCAAAGCTTCCGACCTGCGGGGCGACTACAAGGGGCTTTACCAAATCGATCCTGACACCGGGCCAACGCGTGAGCAGTATATCGCCTGGACTTTCAGCGATACCAGATTCTGGATGACTGCTGACAGAACTGACGAAAAACCGCAGATATTCTGCGATGTCAACGGCTTCTATGAAATTACCGATATGATGGTCCTGAAAGATACCGTTGTTGCCGAGCAGACCTGCCAGCATTATGAAGTCCCGGTCGGTGAATTCAAGATGAGGCGGTCCGCAGATTCGGTGATTTTGAAACAGTATGATGAAGCCATTCATGCTTTTAAAAATATAACCATAGTCAAAGTCTCGGAATAAGAAACAGTCGTATCGTTTTTAAATTAAGTAATCTTTTCGGGGGGAATGTCACATGAATAAAAAATTTCAAAAACTGGCTATCGCCTTGCCGACAATAGTTTTATTTTCTATGTCAATATGCTCCTCATGCAAGGATAAGGCCATAGTATCCAATCCGCCCGTGCCGACCACAGCCTACGAAGGTATTTATAAAAGGATCATAAATTACAGCTCCGAGGCCGACGAGCAAATAATCGATTCTCAGTTTGTCGAATGGAAATTCGTCGAATCGAAGTTTTACTGCCGAGCGATTAATAAGGAAAAGGCAACTCCTTTTGTCTGTGACTTTTACGGCGATTATGAATTGACTCAAGCGGGGAAGATATTGCTTTCTAATATTTCTGCCATATCCCCGCCTTGCATCAATGGAGAATTCCCCGGGGGCGAATTTTCATTGACGGCTAATCATTATCCCGACGAAATTGATTCACTGATTATGGAAGATTTGACTCCAAATGATATATTTATAAGTATAAAAATGGTGAGAGTTTGGTTTGTTCCGATTTAAGGTTTTTGATTAAAGGAGCTTTATGGAGCAACTTAGATTAAGAAGAACAGCAAAAACACCCTTTAGTTATTTTATCGCCGGTATAATTTTCATTTCATTAATTCTGCCGCTCGGTTGCAGCAAGGAAGAACCGACCGCCCCGGTTTCATTCAAACCCCCGGGTGTTTACAGCGGCACTTATTATGTAATCCGTAATTGGCAATCGCCTGACAATGAAATGAAATCCCTCGCGTATGTTAAATTCGATTTTACGGGAGATCTTAATTTTACAATGACCATAGATTCTCCTGCTACTGGAAGCGATTTTAATTTATGTAATGTTTCAGGTACATATTTATACCGGAATAATATTCTTACATTAAGTGTTCTTGATTCTAATGTTAATTATCAGACATGCAATCCGACAATGTGCCCTAACGGCGATTTTACCCAAAGTATCGTTCAGGATTACGTGGTTTTTATTCGAGGGGCGGATAGCACTTATAGAAAAATCAATTTGATAGGTAGATAAATATAATAATAGTAATATCTCGAGAAAGGCCGCGTTCTTCGCGGCCTTTTTAAATCAGCCGATTTTCGTGATTTAATAATTTTTTACTGACATTACCTGTCAGGGGGTGAGCCTATACTCCGGCAGGCGATACTAAAACGACCACAGGATGGCGTATTAAAACCTGATTTGGAGGAAAAATATATGCTCGCCAAAGTATATTCGTCGGCGACGCTGGGTGTCAATGCCTACACGGTTGAGGTCGAAGCCGATATTCAGCAGCAATTGCCCTCCTTTATAACCGTCGGCCTGCCGGATGGGGCTGTTCGGGAATCTAAAGAAAGAGTCACCGCTGCCATAAAAAATTCCGATTTCGTTTTTCCCAGCAAAAAAGTCACTGTTAATCTTGCCCCGGCTGATATACGAAAGGAAGGTTCCGCTTTTGACTTGCCCATCGCCGTCGGCATCCTGGCCGCCACCGGCCAAATATTGCGCGAGCAATTCGATGATTATGTTATGCTGGGCGAGCTTTCTCTTGACGGCGCCATTCGGCCGGTCCCCGGTGTCCTTCCGATGGCCATGCATATTCAGAAGACTGACGGCTTCAAGGGTGTCATCGTCTCCAAAGAAAATGCCTCGGAAGCGGCCATGGCCCAGGATTTGCCGGTCTATCCGGCCTCAACACTTAAAGACGTAATTCATTTTCTCGAAGACGAAAGCGCCATCAGGGCATTCGAACTGGATGTCGAGTCGGTTTTTTCGACCGCGAGAAAACATGATGTCGACTTTGCCGATGTTAAAGGGCAGGAGTCGGCCAAACGGGCGCTGGAGGTGGCCGCTGCGGGAGGTCACAATATTATCATGATCGGCCCGCCCGGCTCGGGCAAGACCATGCTGGCGCGGCGTTTGCCGACCATCCTGCCTGACATGACCATCGATGAGGCGCTGGAGACAACCAAAATCCACTCGGTTGCCGGTCTGTTGCCGGAAAATACTCCTTTAATCGCCGTTCGACCTTTTCGATCACCGCATCATACTGTTTCCGATGCCGGTCTGATCGGCGGCGGCCGAATTCCGAAACCGGGCGAAGTTTCATTGGCGCATCATGGGGTTTTATTTCTGGATGAAATCGCCGAATTCCATAAGGACGTACTGGAGGTTTTAAGGCAGCCGATGGAAGACGGGCAGGTGACGCTGTCACGGGCGACCACATCCCTGACCTATCCCGCCTCGATTATGCTGGCGGCGGCCATGAATCCCTGCCCGTGCGGATATTTCGGCGATAACAGCCATGAATGCAACTGCACTTCGGCCTCGATTCAGCGGTACATGTCGAGAATCTCCGGGCCGCTTCTTGACAGAATCGATATTCATATCAACGTTCCTTCGGTAAAATTCAAAGAGTTATCCTCCGAAGCCTGCGGTGAAAAATCGGAAATCGTTCGCGCGCGGGTGAATGCCGCGCGCCGACGTCAACTGGCGCGTTTCAAGAACGAGAAAAAGATATTTTGTAATGCCCATATGCAGTCAAAAAATATAAGAGATTATTGCAAAGTTGACGAAAAATCGAAAAGCCTCCTGAGTCTGGCCATCAACCGTCAGGGATTATCGGCGCGCGCCTATGATCGTATTCTCAAGGTTGCGCGGACAATCGCGGATCTGGAAAACGTCGACGATATTGACACGACTCATATCGCCGAGTCCATCCATTACCGCTCTCTCGACCGCAACCTGTGGATGTGATTGCCGGCACCGTAAGGACAGGAGACTCTCGCCCGGCCGACCGAGATTCTCCTTCCGTTAAAAACTTGTTAGGTTGTTTTTGAACTCTTGACATTCTTCCCCGTACATATAATTTGTTAGTCCTTATGAGGTATAGCTATGACTGAACAAACCAGAATGGAAAAATGGCTGTTGCACGCCGGGCGGATGCTGACGACAACGCTCGATTACGACGAACTCATGAAACTGGTTTTGGAGTTGGCCGCCAAAGCGACCGATGCTGAAGCCGCTCTTGTTTATCGAATTGAAAAAGAGGTCGAACGCATGCGCGTTCGTTTTGCCCGATGCTGCGACGATACTTTTAAATATTTCAGGCTGCCCGAAGGCGAAAGTATTATTGCCTGGGTCGCCCGAAATCGTGAGCCGGTTATCGCCAATGATATTAGATCAGACCCACGATTCGGCAGCGAGATCGAGAAAATCGTCGAGCTGGAGTTCCGATCGGCGGTGGCGGTACCCCTGATTGGCCGCGAGCAGATGATTGGCGTGGTCGAGGTGATTAATAAAGTCGACGGCGAATTCGATAATAACGATCTGGATACACTGGTCGGTCTGGCCAATCAGTTTGCCGTTGCTATTGATAATGCCAACCTGTATCGCGAGGCCAGCCGGAAAGCGGTCGAGCAAAAATTGCTTTATGATATCAGCAAAACATTATCGAGTACGCTGGATATCGATGAAGTTCTTAAGCAAATACTGGAATCCTTGCAAAGAGTCGTCGGCTATGTCGCGGGCGGTATATTTCTCGTGGATGAAAAAAGCAGTAATATAAACACCGCCCATTCGGTCGGCTATGCCCGCGGAAGCGATGAAATATTCCAACTCAAAATCGGGCAGGGGCTGGCCGGATGGACCGCTAAAACCGGCGAGGCGGTGATTATCCCCGATGTTTCCAAGGACGATCGTTACTTAAATACCAACCCAGGTACGAAATCAGAAATCGTCGTCCCCATAAAAATCGATGGCCGTATAATTGGTGTTATAAATCTCGAATCGGATAAGATTTCCGCCTATAATCGTAACAGCCTTGATTTGATTACCGCTTTTGCCAGTCATGCCGGTATAGCCATTGAACGGGCTTATCTCCATAA
This sequence comes from uncultured Ignavibacteriaceae bacterium, assembly GCA_964452645.1. Taxonomy (GTDB): domain Bacteria; phylum Zixibacteria; class MSB-5A5; order GN15; family PGXB01; genus CAYXTW01. Next base: position 37,179 of record CAYVMO010000017.1, on the reverse strand, counting down.
TAAAATGCTGGAAAGTGAACGATTTGAACAGCAGCTTGCGATTGCACGTCAGATTCAGCTCACTTTTCTGCCGAAACAAAATCCGGTCATCAACGGCTATGATATATCCGGTATTAATATTCCTTCGGAAGAGGTCGGCGGCGATTATTTCGATTTTCTGAAAATCATCGACAATCAAACCGGCATTGCCATCGCCGATGTCTCCGGCAAAGGCATCCCGGCCTCGCTGATTATGGCATCGTTCCGCGCCTCGTTGATCGCAGAGATTCGCAACAACTATGCTATCCGGGTGATATGCCGCAAGGTCAATTCCCTTTTATGCGAATCGGTCGAACAGGGTAATTATGTCACCGCCTTTTACGGCGTTCTCGATTCCAAGAATGACATTTTTACCTTCTCCAACTGCGGGCATAACCAGCCGATTTTACTTCGCCAAAACGGCGATGTTGAATTTTTAAAGGAAGGCGGTCTGGCGCTGGGAATAATGCCTGACAAAGATTATGAGGAACGTCCGATTTATTTGCAGTCGGGTGATTTAATCTTTTTCTATACCGATGGTGTCACCGAGGTTGATAATGACAAAGGCGAAGATTTTACGGTCGATTTGCTTGTTAAGACGCTGCAGGAATTTCGCCCTCTGCCGGCGCAGGAAATTCAGAGTAAAATCTTCGAACGGGTCAAAGAATTCGCCGCCGAATCCTTTGTTTTCGACGATTTAACTATGATTGTTTTGAAAAAGCTGTGACCTATCTTACATATATGATTTATAGGAAATATTTAATCGATCGGCGGAGGAGACTAACCGGATAATATTCGGTTGACATAAAAATATATAAAGTTAAATTAATGAAAAGGAAATCATTAAATCCAGGAGGAGGAATGAAAAAGCTACTTATCCCCATCATTTTATTGGTCATGTTAATTTTCGCCGTCTGCAGCAAAAAAAATGATAACGGTATAACAAATGGTGAAAATCCCCCACCCGAACCGGCCAGAGTTGTAGTAGATATTCTGGCAACCGCTCCGACTCTTTCTGATGTCAATGAGGCAACATGGTCGAATGTCGATTCTTTTCTGGTACGGATCGGTCACGACGCCAACACTTATGGCAAAAATAACAGCCTGGGCGAACAGGATTTGGTAATGAAAGCTATCCTGAAATCCGATACCCTATATCTTAGGCTTCGTTGGCACGATCCATCCGGAGCAGATACTGTTGCCAATCAATTTAAAAAATTATCGCAGTTGAATTTCTGGGATTATCGCAACCTTATTGGTCAGGATATGTTATTCATATTACTTGATGCTCAGGATAATGGCACGGAAAAGGCCGATTGCGCCACTATGTGTCATGCCGATGGAATGAAAACCACCGGTGGCGGACATGCCGACGTATGGAAATGGATGGCAACGGCATCTGTTCCGGCCAAGATGGCAGTTGATAAATGGCTTTCAGGTACTGGAAGTGCGGCTGATGCCACTATCAACGATTATGCCATAAGAGACAACGAAAATTTCGGCGTGCCACAGTGGATGCATGAAGATTCGACGGAGATTGAGGTTCCGGTATTATATTGGAATGATGCAATTACATTTAAGAATGATGCCTTGCTCAACGGAACAACCTGGCCGGTAGATTATATCATGCCGGGGTATGTGATAGATTCTACACTATTCCATTTGGACACGAGTCGAAGTCTCAATGATGTCAGGTCGATCGCAGAGTATAATCCCACTGCCCACGACTGGACCGTTGTTTTTGCCCGTCCTTTAAATACCGGTCATATCTACGATGACGTTAACATGGCAGGTTTGGATTCTATTCAGTTATCGCTTGCGGCTACGAGCAATCATCCCGATTCGGTTATCGCCCCGCAAACCAAGCCGGCCCACTCCGGTTCGGTGCCCTTCTGGATGATTTTAAAACCGTAAATTGGTTTGATTAAACATAAAAAAGCCGGCCATCAATGGCCGGTTTTTTAATTGAACAAAGACTTTCCGAATTTTAAATATCGTCTCTAAGATACCATTTATTCGGCAGGAAATATTGATTTGACAAGAAAGTAAAATTGCGATATAATAGCCGATAATTGGTTTTGCCGAGAATTATTGCATCGACGACAAGAGCATAAATAATATATGGATCATAAAAAGCTAAAAAGCCTGATAAAACCGGTAGAACCTGACCTGAACCTGTTTGACCGTCGGCTGGCCGAATGTATCAAGCATGATTCCCCATTGATAACCTCCATCGCCCGACACCTGATGCGCAGCCAGGGCAAGAGAATCCGCCCCGCCTTTACCTTTCTGTCTTCGCGGGCGGCTGAATTCTTTACCGAACATACCATTGACGCCTCGCTCGCCATCGAACTGATTCATACCGCCACTCTGCTGCACGATGATGTCGTCGATGACGCCCCCATGCGTCGCGGGATGGAGACGGTCAATTTCAAATGGACAAATCTTATATCGGTCCTGATGGGCGATTACCTTTTTGCCAAATCATTTCGGTTGATGGTTTCGACCGGAGCGCTGGAATTTGTTTCGGCCGTATCGGTGGCGACCGAACGGACCTCGGTCGGCGAGCTGCGCCAGATCGAAGAAACCTCCAATTATGACCTTTCCGAAGAAGAGTACCTGAAAATTATTTCGGATAAAACCGCCTCGCTCTTTGGGGTTAGTTGCGAGGCCGGGCCCATTCTGGCCGGAAAAAACGGTAAAATCAGAAAACAATTTTCCGCCTTCGGTGAAAAAATCGGGCTGGCCTTTCAAATTGCCGATGATCTGCTGGATTTTGTCGGTGATGTCGATATCACCGGCAAGGAGCCGGGAAACGATATCATTAGCGGTAAGGTTACATTACCCTTAATATATACGCTGCGTCACGGTGATAAAGGGAAAGGCCGTGAAATTTTAAAAATTCTCGGCAACGGCGCCGATAAAAGCCAGTTTAAAGAAATCCTTGAGTATATTACCGAAGCCGGCGGAATAGACTACGCCTATCGCCGCGCTTTTGAAATAGCTCATGAGGGACTGGCGATGGTCAAGGATTTGAAAAACTCGGTATATTTCGACTCGCTTCTGGGAATGGTTGACTTTTCCACCACCCGGGCGGCGTGAAATTTCCCAAAAAAGTTGTTGGTAGTCTAAGGCTGAATGTGTAAAAAGATATTATGTATGGTATTACTGATTTATCGCTCAATTTCCTGACCGGCCGGCCATTTTTAACATCCCTTTTTTTTATTCTTTTTCTTTTATTCGCTACTTATCTTTATCGCCACACGAATCCGCCGCTGCCGCGATCAATCAGAGGTATATTGGCCGCGTTAAGAATTATCGCTCTGGCAGCTTTGTTTTTAGCGCTTTTTGAGCCGGTATTGTCATTTCGGCGCGAATTCGAAAGGAAACCGAAGCTGACATTATTGGTCGACCGCTCGAAAAGCATGGATATCGTCGAAAACGACAAAAGCCGCTCCCAGCGAGTTGATTCGCTGTTGTCCTCGGATCGATTCGAAAATTTCGCCGATTCTTTTGATGTTCATACGGTATCATTTGCCGGCGACATTTTCGGTAATCAACCGAAGGATATCGAAAAAACCGCCCTCGGTGAAGTCCTGAACAAACTCGCCGGGCGTGAGATGGCACAGCCATCGGAGGCCTGGCTGCTTTTGTCCGACGGAATCTCCAATAGCGGGATTTCGCCCGTGGAGGTCGCCCCCGATATCAATACGCCCATTTATTCAATCGGATTCGGGTCGCTGTCGTCGGAGAAAGACGTCGCGATCGGGCAGGTCGAGCATAATCGCATTGTTTTTGCCGGCAAACCGACCGACGTCAAAGTACAGATCAGCTGGCAGGGTATGGATAATGACAATGTTGCGGTCAAAATTCAAAGCGGCGACAAAACGCTCGTTTCCAAAAATGTCACATTGTCGCCCGGTAATCTTAAGGACGAAATCGAGCTGAAATTTACTCCTGAAAAGCCGGGTCAGCAGGCTTTTACCGCTTCCGTAACCGGATTTGCCGATGAGACTTCGACTGACAATAATAAACGTTCATTCTCGATGACAGTCCTTAAAAGCCGGATGAAGGTCCTGCTTGTCTCCGACCGGCTGGATCAGGAATACGCCTTCCTGGCTCGTTTCCTGCTAAATTCCGAATCAGTCGAATTAACCCAGGTCGTTTATAAAAAAGGCGGCGGATATTATCAGAGCGCATTCCCCTCCGAGCAAGCCGCTCTTAATCGCTATGACCTTGTCATTCTTTACAACGTTAACATTAACTCGCTAAAATCGAAAGATGCTCTTATCGAATCCTTCTTAAATGATAAAGGCGGTGGCATGTTCGTTTTACTCGGCGATAATTACCTTAAATCGCCCTTTCCACGCTGGCTCGATAAGTACCTGCCTTTTGTCGAAATCCGGAAGAACACCAAAATCCTGAATTTAAAATATAACGGGCAACCAGCCGAAAACAATCTTTTCCACCCGGCGTTGAGGATTTCCGACAGCCGTCAGGGAATCCGCGAAGCGTGGCAGAATCTCCCCCACTTTGAAGCATTGGTACCTCTCGATTCGCTGACACCCAATTCGGTGGTTCTGGCAACGGCCAGCCTGCAGGGAGAGCGAACCGATTACCCCATTTTGGGATATCGCCGATTCGGCGCCGGAAAAGTGCTGGCGACTTCGGCCATACCGTACTGGCACTGGGCCTTTTTTGGTTATGGATTCGGGGGCGATGATCACGAGTATCGTCAATTTCTCGACGGTATCGTCAATTGGCTGTCCATAAAAGAAGAATCCGACCCGATTACGATCGGACCGGATAAAACAATTTATACGCGCGGTGAAAAAGTCAGCTTTAATGCTTCTGTTTTTGATCTTGGGTTTCGCCCTATTTTGGGCGCTTCCGGATATATCGCCCTGGTCGGTGAAAACGATAACGATACGACTATTTCGCAATTCGTGGAAAATGGTGACGGTTTGTATCGTGCCGATTATGATATTCTGCCGCCCGGGAGATACAAATTCATAGGCAAAATCGAAAAGGAGGGAAAAAAGCTGAAAGAAACTTCAGGACAGATCGTAATCGAGGCTTTTTCCATCGAAGAATTTCAGAGACGGCCCGATTTCGGTATCCTCGCCGAGGTGTCGCGCAAGACAGGGGGCGATTTTTACACGCTTAATAATGTTGACAGCCTGTATAATTCTGTCGGCAAAGCGAGGGTCACTGAATCGATTCAAAAAGAGATAATACTGTGGAATAAATTCTGGCTTCTGGCGCTTTTTATTCTGGCTCTCTCGGCCGAATGGCTGCTGCGAAAACAATTTCAGTTGATTTGATTCGCCTGAAATAATTTGTTGATAAATTATCCATCTCGAGTTTTATTGGTTCGTGTGAATATAGAATGAGGACGGAAAACCATGAAAATCGCTGTTATCGGCTCCGGCTTGATGGGACAGGCAATCGTCTATGATTTATGCCGCGCCGAAAATGTAGATAAAATAGGCGTATATGATTTTGATTCGGATCTGGCCGAAGAAGTGGCTCGGAAATTCGGAAATGAAAAAACCATCACCGGGCAAATCGACGCCGGTAATGAAGAGCAGGTTGTCGAGGTTTTGCGGGATTATAATGCCTGCATCTCGGCCGTGACTTTTAAATACAATCCGGGATTGACCCGGGCCGCGATAAAGACGGGAATACATTTTTTCGATCTCGGTGGAAATAACGATGTCGTGCGACTCCAATTCGAGATGCACGATGAAGCCAAAGCGGCCGATATTATCGTCATTCCGGATTGCGGTCTGGCGCCCGGATTGGTTTCGATACTGGCGGCGGCGGGTGTCAAGGAATTCGATAAAGTATCTTCACTTAAAATTCGGGTCGGCGGTTTACCCCAGAATCCCCGGCCGCCTCTTAATTATCAAATGGTTTTTTCGTCGGAAGGTTTAATCAATGAGTACTGGGAACCGGTCATTATTCTTGAGGAGGGTAAGAAAAAAATCGTTGCACCCATGACCGGTTTGGAAGAGCTGGAATTTGACGGTATCGGCACACTGGAGGCCTTTTATACATCGGGGGGAACATCAACTCTGCCCAATACCTATAAAGACAAGATTGATTTTCTTGATTATAAAACGATTCGATATAAGGGCCATTGCCAGACTTTCAAACCGATGCTTGAAATCGGGCTGGGCTCCAAAAGCGCCGTTAAAGTCGATGGACAAAATGTCGAACCACGGGAAGTTCTGAAAAAAGTCCTTGAAAAAAATCTGGCCTTCAACGATCCGGATCTGGTCCTGGTTAAATTGATTTTTGAGGGGACCAAAGACGACCAGCCAAAAAAAATGGTCTACGAAATTATCGATCGTCAGGATACACGCACCGGGCTGACTTCGATGATGCGTACCACCGCATTCCCGGTGTCTATAATCGCCTGGATGGCCTGTTCCGGGCGGATAGAACACCGCGGCGTCGTTCCCCAGGAAATTGCCGTCGACCCGGCCTTTTTCATCGCGCAGCTGAAGAAAAGAAATATAAATATTTCGATAAAAAACGGATAAATCTAATCGATTGTCTATTTATTTTTGACGCACCGTCATCAATAATCTGACTTTAATATACTCTCTTTTTTAATATACTTGCTGCCGTTTTATTCAGTATTTAAGCGGCCCGGCTAATAATTCCGTTGACAAAAACGACAGAATCCATATATTTAAAATGCATGCTTCTTGATAACGAATAAGTTAATTTTGGGCTCATATCAGGTAAGTCATTATTCTCGGAGGAAGTATGCTTAACCGATTTTTTAGCAGTTTCGGAATCCTCTTTGCAGCATTATTAATACCAATACCGTCGGTTGCATATTATATGAATAAACCGGCGTCGGTAATTGACCAGTCCGAAATAAGCCGAATAATTGTCAAGTTACCGTCCAAAAGCAAAATCAGAATTTCAACCGGGGTCGATGGCATTGCCAGAACCGGCCTCGCTGTGGTCGATAACATCGCGGCCGAATTTTCCGTAAAGCAAATGGAAATGTTATTGCCGGATGCAGTTAATGCGAGATGCCCCGACAACTTAAAGAACCTTATCGTTATACAAATACCGAAAAAAGCCGACCTTTCAGAAATTTTGGCGGAATTTGAAAAATTACCGGAGATTGAATATGCGCATCCGGATTGGCCGCTTGAACTTTATGAAACTCCCAATGATTCTCTCTATGGGGAACAATGGGCCCTCAATAATATCGGCCAGGGATGCCGTTCGGTTATACGCATTCCCGGTTACGAAAATGATACTCTGGGAATTATTTACGGATCTCCTGATGCGGACATCGATTTTCAGGAAGTGTACGATAATCCCCCGGATCAAACCGAAACTGCGGTCGTTGCTATAATCGATACCGGCGTCGATACTGATCATCCTGATCTGGCCGGTCACATTTGGACAAATCCCGGTGAAATCCCGGATAACGGCCTCGATGACGATCATAATGGATACATTGACGATGTTCACGGTTGGGATTTTAGCGGAGATAGTTTGTCACTTCCTCCCATAGAAGACAATGATATCACCGATCCTCACGGTCATGGCACTCATTGCTCCGGTATCGTGGCGGCGGTCACTAACAATTTGAACGGTATTGCCGGTATCAATTTCGATTGTCGTATTATGGGACTTAAATTTTATCCCAACATGTTCACATCGTTCGCTGCCAAGGCTGTAATATATGCGGCCGATAATGGCGCCGATGTAATAAGCATGAGTTGGGGAACGCCCTGGGTGACGAGTGTTTTAGAAAATGCTCTCGACTACGCTCGCTCAAAAGGTGTCATTCTATGCGCCGCCTCCGGAAATGACGGCTATGAGGCCTATAATTATCCGGCGGCGATTTCAGGTGTAATAACCGTTGGCGCCACTCAATGGGAAGACAAGGTTACGACTTTTTCTACATATGGTAACCATTTGAATATTTCCGCTCCCGGACAATCGATTCTATCCTTAAGGGCGGATTCTACCGATATGTACTCATCGACGGAACCTGGCGTTCATATCATTGATGATATTTATTATCTGGCCTCCGGAACCAGTATGGCCTGCCCTCATGTCGCCGCGGTGGCCGCCTTTATGCGATCAGTATCACCGGGATTGACTCCCGACGCGGCCGAAGATGTAATCGAAGGTTCGGCCGATGATTTGACCGACCCCTATGGTGACGGCAGTTATTATCCCGGGTGGGATATGTATAGTGGATATGGCCGCGTGAACCTTTACAACGCCCTGAATTCCGTGCCGAAAATCCGATCTTTAATCGAAACACCCTTACCCAATTCCATAATTTTCGGAGAATTGGCCATTTCAGGAATAGCTGACGGTGGTGATTTTGCCAATTATCAGCTTGAATATGGAGCTGGATCGTCGCCGACTTCCTGGACGCAAATCGTCTCTTCAACGATTCCGGTGACCCATGATTTAATTGCTCAATGGAATACTTCCGGTCTGGACGGCATATATACATTGAGGTTGAAAGTGGGAGATGCCAATATTTCTATGGTAACAGTGTTAGTCGCCAATGGCATATCGACGGAAATAATCAGGCCTGCCTCCGGTGATACTATTACAACGACGTATTCGATTATCGGTTCCGCCTACTGCCGCGATTTCGATCACTTTATATTAGATTATCGGCCATCAACGTCGCCTGAAAACTGGACAGAGATTGTATATTCAAATCGACCGATTTTTGACGACGAGATGGCGAACTGGGATACCAACGACCTTCCCAAAGAGTGGTACTATCTACGCTTAAGGCTGTTTTCGGATACCGGTCAGGTCGAAGTCGATTCTACTATGGTTTATGTTCGATCGCTTTTCTCTTACGGGGATAATTGGAAATTGACAAATGAACTTGACGTTACTCCCTGCCCTAATTTCTGTGATATTGATAATGACGGCACCAATGAAATCATTCTCGGGCGAAACGGCGACGTCATTTTTATTAATCCTGATGGGACATTGAAGACTGACGGTGTGCCGGTATTACCGCCCGGTGATTACAGGGTTCCGGCGGCGGTAGGCAATCTTGACAATGACGGCCATGATGATTTTGTTATTTGCAACGAAACCCATATTTATGGTTTTCCGTCAAGTGCACCATCCTTTGAAATCACCCTCAATACCACGCCCCGAATCGAAGAATTCGAAAGCGGTGAAGATTGGCGTTTTCCGTGTTTATCCCTTAAGGACGTCGACTCCGACGGTATGGATGAAATACTCCTCTATGCCGGCGCTGAGTCATTGTCGCCACGCTATTGCATCTATGAGTCGGATGGCTCGCCGATTGTGGAAGTGCCCGGCGAGTATGGTACATATCAATCCGCTGATCTCGACGGCGATGGTCAGGACGAAATTTACATGACCTATGAAAAACTCTATCAAGCTAATATGGATGGGACGATTCTGGATAGTTTTGATCTGGAAGAGATGGTTCCCGAATATGGAAACTGTAAATATCTTTCCCCCGTGGATATCGACGCTGACGGAAAATTTGAATTGATTGTGACGGCTATCGGAGATAATTATTTTTGGATCTATGCTTTTGATGAGAATCTATCTCTAAAAGAAGGCTGGCCGCGCAATACTTCGGTGAGTTCATTTCTGGTCCCGGCGGAACCGGTATTTGTCGATATGGACCGTGATGGCCTGCTGGAATACTTTATTACCTTTTATGAGTTGGTCGAGGGGATTGCCTATGGATGGAGAATCGACGGTACTCCTCTATCGGGAGATAGTCTGAATCCATTATTCGCTGCCGCACCTCATCCGGCCAGATTATATGATCCGGTTTTTGCGGATGTCAATGGCGATGGTTTCCCCGAACTGGTAGCCTCTGCCGGCGCCAATGTAATGTGCGATATTGCATCAAATCGCCTTATCGCCTGGAATAAGGACGCGGAAATAGCTGATGGCTGGCCAATCACCGTGGCTGCCGATAATTGTTTTCATACGCGTCGTTTTACGCCGACCGTCGGGGATATTAACGGCGATGGTGATATTGATGTGATGATGACAACAATCGAGAACGAACTGATATTTATAAGTTTCGATAACGTCCCCTATTCAGAGGGGACATCACCGGCGCCTTTCTGGAGATACAACCGGCGAGTGAATAATTGCGGTCCGATTTTCCGGCAAATTTGCGGTGACGCCAATCTTGACGGTTTGGTAAATATTTTTGATATTGGCTTTATTATAAACTATTTATATCTTTCAGGTCCGGCACCGATCTATCCCGATATGATCGATGTTAATAATGACGGGAATACCAATATATTCGATATCGTCTATCTAATACAATACCTTTATCTCGGCGGCTCTGAGCCGGACTGCGGATAGCCCTGAATTCGCAAATAAGGTTAATTCCACCGGGCGCGGTATTTTAATTCGGCTTTTCCAATAATTCACCAAAATCCGAATATTATATCCGGGAGCCTGGCGAATAACAGCAATAAAATCTTTAATCTTAAAAAAAACGAAAAAAAAGCTTGAAATAATTGTGATTAATGTCCATATTGGGGCGATTTTGAACGTATAACTGATGTTAGGTATTACATTCAAATAGGAGAAGTAACACAATATGCAGCTATCGAGAAAATCCGATTATGCACTCAGGGCGGTTATGCATCTTGCCGGTTTGCCCAAAGGTCAACTGGCTTCAATTGGGGCTGTGGCTGAAGCTCAGAGCATTCCCCGGGAATTCCTGGCCAAAATACTTAAAGATTTAACCTGGGCCGGAATTCTGGTCTCATTTCAGGGAGTGACCGGCGGTTATCGTCTTGCGAGAGCTCCGAAAGATGTAACATTTCTTGACGTTATTGAAGCTATGGACGGGCCGGTTACACTTAATCTGTGTGTCGTAAATCCGAAAAATTGTGACCATTCCAAGAATTGCACCATTCGGGAATTTTGGCTTAAGGAGCAGGAGCATTTTATAAGGGTCCTCACTAAGGCCAATTTCCAAAAATACAAAGCTGTTTCAAAAAAGAAGTAAACTTGAATTTTAGACCGGGTGAGGATTCATGTCCGCTCCCGGTCTTGAATATTCGACAAAAAACGACACCTTTGTCGGCCGATAATCGAACCTGGCGCACAGGTTCGCTTTAATCAATACTTTCCGAAGGGCCGTATATTACTGTAATGGGGGTTGCTTTTTCGGCCGTGATTTTGTAATATTTATCGGAAAATTGGCGGAGATATGTCCGCTCAATTGAAGAAATATTTTTGGAGGTAATTGAAATGAACTTCGAAGATAAAGATTATCAGGTGCGTGTTGGTTTGGCCGAAATGCTCAAGGGGGGGGTCATAATGGATGTCACCGGACCTGAACAGGCCAAAATAGCCGAACAAGCAGGTGCAGTGGCAGTGATGGCTCTCGAAAGAGTCCCATCCGATATTCGGGCCGAAGGCGGTGTCGCACGGATGGCTGATCCCGAGATTATCGAGGCCATTAAGACCGTCGTCTCCATTCCGGTCATGGCCAAATGCCGTATCGGCCATTTCGCCGAGGCCGAGATTCTTCAAGCTCTGGAAGTCGACTTTATTGATGAATCTGAGGTCCTGACCCCGGCCGATTATAAATATCATGTCGACAAATGGAAATTTAAAGTCCCCTTTGTCTGCGGCTGCCGCAATCTCGGCGAGGCTTTGCGCCGAATTTCCGAAGGCGCCGCCATGATTCGCACCAAAGGCGAAGCCGGCACCGGCGACGTTTCCGAAGCGGTTCGCCATCTTCGGGAAATCAACGGCGCCATGAGGCAATTGACAACAATGTCCGATGAAGAATTAAATGGTGTCGCCAAAGAGATGTCGGCACCCCTGACGGTCGTAAAAATTGTCGCCCGGCTGGGCAAACTGCCGGTTCCCAATTTTGCGGCAGGCGGTATCGCCACTCCGGCCGACGCGGCCCTCGTCATGAAACTGGGCGCCGAATCGGTTTTTGTCGGCAGCGGTATTTTTAAATCTTCGAATCCGGAAAAACGGGGTCGGGCCATCGTAACCGCGGTAGCACAGTACAATGATCCTGCCGTCGTCGCCGAATGCAGCCGCGGGCTCGGCCAGGCCATGAAAGGCGTAGCGGCTGCCGGTATACCGGAAAAAGACCTTTTGCAGGTTCGTTAATCCGTTTGTTATCGCCTTTTTAAATTATGTTTTCCGGTTTGACAGTGGGCGTCCTTGCCCTACAGGGCGATTTCGAGAGGCATTTATTTCGCCTTAGAACCTTGAATGTGGACTGCCGCGAAGTCCGCACCAATAACGAATTAGACGGACTAGACGCATTAATTATTCCGGGTGGCGAATCGACAACAATGACCGAGTTGATCGACCGCTTTGGCATGCGTCAGCGACTGACCGATTTTTGTAAGCAAAAGGCTGTCTGGGGCACATGTGCCGGTTTGATTATGCTGGCCTCGAAAGTCGATGATGAACGAGTTCGCCCGCTGAAAATAATCGATCTCGATGTAATTCGTAACGGATATGGTCGCCAGATTCATTCGGCTTATGCGGAATTCGAAGCCACTCTTAATGGCACCGCGACAATTCTGAAGGCATCTTTTATCAGAGCCCCGATCGTAAGAAGTTATGGCCCGAATGTAAGCGTTATATCGACATATCGTGATAATCCGGTCCTACTCTCGTCTAATAAATGTCTGGTCAGTTCATTTCATACGGAATTGCATGATGATCTCACACTTACGAGATTTTTTCTGGAGAAATTCGTCTCGGGCCATAAGTAGTCAAATATATGACGAAGAATGGTCAAATTAATGAATCTGACGTACCGTATAAAAAGCAGGTAATTATGGCATCGGTCAATTTGAAAAAGATTATTATCGCCGAATATTACGGGTTTTGTATGGGCGTCGAAAAGGCCATTTTAACCACCCGCGAGGCCATGCGCCGTAATGGAAAGGTCACTATTTTAAACGAAATAGTCCATAACGACGCTGTCGTCGAGGAGTTTTCCCGCGCCGGGGTCGGGCAATCGACATCGATCGACAAAATAAAAACCGGTACCGTAATTATTTCGGCGCACGGGGCATCGCCTGACATCCTCCGAAAAGCCGAGGAACAAGGTCTCAAAATAGTCGATGCTACCTGTCCGCTGGTAATTCGTATTCATAAAATCGTCAAAAAATTGGCCGAAGACGGTTATTTTATTATTCATTTCGGTGATCCGGAGCACGACGAAACCATCGGCATCGTCGGACACGCCCCCGAAAAAATGACCGTGATACACAGCCGCGCCGCTTTAAATGCATTGAAAATTTCCAATGGAAAACTTGCCCTGACATCACAGACCACGGCCCATGTTTCCGATTTCAACGAAATTGAAAAGGCCGTTCGAAAAAAATATCCTCAAGTCAAGGTATTCAATACGATTTGTAATGCTACCTGTCAAAGGCAGGCGGCCATAATGCAACTTGCGCCCCGGGTCGATATGATGCTTGTTGTCGGTTCAAAAACTTCCGCCAACTCCAAACGGCTGGTCCAGATATCCGAAGCCATTTGCGGGCGAAGCTATTTGATTGATTCGGCCGATGATATACGGGTCGAATGGCTTACTCCCGACGATAAAATTATTGAGAAAATCGGCCTTACCGCCGGTGCCTCCACACCCGATTTTCTCATCGACGGCGCCATAGAAAAATTAAAATCACTCGCCGGGCATAAAGTCAAAATTGTCTATTCCAGAAAAAGAAAACGAAGAAACAAACTTTTTCTGCAAAACAATTCGTCTTAAAACGGATTACCCTGATTTAATACGAAAAAATATCAATTTCCGGTTTCTACCTCTTTTCCAAGGGAATAACCAATTCAATAATGGGTATATCGGGGGAGGTAATATGTCGTGGATTAATTTGCCCTATTTTAAATGTATAAAAAAATGCATAAAAATGTCATTTTTGACTTGCCAAATTTATTTTTAATATTATACTTTCGTTATTGGGACATTTTTGAAAATTGCTTTAATGTAAATAATGGTGTCGCGGGTGGGTAAACCCGCATACCTTCCCCCATAAAGTTGAGTTGTATCGGATGCAACTGACAGGAGAGAGAAAGCGGTAAAATTGACGGCATAAACGATAACGGCTGTCGGATATATTGAAAAATGGATTAAGTGAAATATATTTATTAAATATACCGGATGAAGCGATTATTTGTAAAATGGATATATGGATTTTTCGAGGGATGCCGATAGAATGAATGTAGTCCCTTTGATTGCATAATCGGGAAATTACTATTTTTTATCAGGATGAAAGAGTACTCATTTTTAATATAATTCGGAGGTTCCATGAAGAGAGTAGTCGATTTATACGTGGCGCCGGACGACCCTGATTGCACCGAGATTAAAGAACTCCTCGAACAGCATGATTTGAAACTGAAGATTCGCGATCTGTCCGTAAAGCCTCTTGAAGCCAGTGAAATCGCCGCCTTAATTCGGCATTTTGATCTGAAACACTTCCTGAACACATCCTCCAAAACTTATATCGGGAAAAAACTCGACAAGACTATCCCCGACCGCAACGAAGTCATTCAGCTTATGGCCGATGATAATGACTTGATAAAGAAACCGATTATTGTCGCCGGACGGCTTATGGTGGTAGGGCCTAATCGCCATAAGATAATGGAGATGCTTCAGATTAAGCCGAACGGTTCCGATCCGATCGAACGACGGCCGCTCGGCGAGAATGACAAAAATTCAAAAAAATGAAAAAGTGTTCCGTTTTTATTCCGCTCTGATTATATTCGGTCGTAAAATATAATCGAAAGCTAAGATTGAGGAATAAAAATGGACATCCAAAGAGAAACTCTCGAAGCTGACATCCTTATTATAGGCGCCGGCCCCGCCGGTCTCTCGTTCGCTTTTCATCTAGCCGACCTGGTTAAAAATTCCAACGGGGCGGTCGGGAAGCCTGAGATAGTGATTATCGAAAAGGGTTCGTATCCCGGTGCCCACAGTCTTTCGGGCGCGGTGATGGATCCGAAAGGCCTGCAGGAATTAATGCCCGACTTCAAAGAGAAGGATTTCCCTTATGAAAAAGAAGTAAAATACGATTCATTATATTTTCTAAGCGCAAAATCATCGATAAAATTTCCATTCCTCCCCAAACCTTTAAAAAATCATGGCAACTATATTATTTCGCTGAATAAATTTGTCAGTTGGTTCGCCGAACTGATCGAAGCCATGGAGATAAATATATTTCCCGAAACCGGCGGAATGGAATTGCTCATTGAAGATAACAAAGTTACGGGTGTGCAGACGGTCGATCAGGGACTGGATAAAGAGGGGCGGCCAAAATCGAATTTCGAACCCGGATCGGTCTTGAAAGCCAAAGTAACTATTCTCGCCGAGGGTGTTCACGGTTCCTTAACCAAGCAGGCCGTGAACAGATTGAATCTCCGGGAAAACATTCAGCCGCAGGCATATTTGACCGGCGTTAAGGAAGTCTGGGAAATCCCTGAAGGCCGTCTCAAAGACGGCGAAATTATTCACACCTTCGGATGGCCGCAGCCATCGGAAGAATACGGGGGCGGATTTATCTATGATATGTCGGGTAATATGGCCGCGGTCGGTTATGCCGTCGGACTCAACAGCCCCAATCCCGCCAATGATCCGCATTACAAATTTCAATTATTCAAGACGCATCCCTATGTCAGAAAAATCTTCGACGGTGGCAAGATGCTTCACTACGGTGCCAAGACGATTCCCGAGGGCGGCTATTTTGCTATGCCTCGATTGTACCATGACGGTTTGCTGTTGATCGGCGATGCCGCCGGATTCCTGGACTCCCAGCGTCTGAAAGGAATTCATCTGGCTATTAAATCCGGTATGCTGGGCGCCGAGACTGTATTCGAGGCGCTTAAAAAAGACGATTTTGGGATTGAAACACTCAAAACAATGCAGGATCGGTTCGAATCATCATGGGCGAAAAAGGAACTGTACGCTGTCAGGAATTTTCATTCCGGGTTCGAAAACGGACTCTTCGCCGGATTGGTTAATTCCGGCTTGCAGATGATTGCCGGCGGACGCGGCCTTTTCGACGGCCGCCGGACCAGGCCTGATCATGAACACATGATGGAAAAAACGGCCTACGCCGCCCGCAATGGTGATGACGGATTGAAACCCAATCTGAAGGCGGATAATACGTACACTTTCGACAAATCAACCGACGTCTATCATTCCGGCACCAAGCATGAAGAAGATCAACCGCCGCATCTGGTAATCGCCGACTACGATATCTGTAATAATCGCTGTACTGAAGAATACGGCAATCCCTGCCAGTACTTCTGCCCGGCACAGGTTTATGAAATGGTCGATGATAAAAATCGGCCCGGAAAGAAAAAGCTGCAATTGACACCGTCAAACTGCGTGCACTGCAAAACCTGCGACGTCGCTGATCCGTATCAAATAATCACCTGGGTCGTCCCCGAAAGGGGCGGTCCCAATTATACCAATTGTTAATAATATTATCGAATCTTATTCGTAATCGGCTTCGAGGTAATCTTTCGTCATACTCTGGCGATGGATACGTTCACTGAGACGTTTGGAAAATTCGGCGGCCGTGTTTTCGCCGTATACTTTCAGCATGTGATTCATCGCGATTACTTCCGATATAACCGTAATATTTTTCCCCGGAGAAATCGGAATCGTCACCTGCGGAATCGAGACCCCCAAAATGGTCGTACGGTGTTCCTCAATTCCGAGTCGTTCATAATCAAGATCGTCGCGCCAGAAAGTCAGATGCACCTCGACTTCGATACGTTTCTGAAGTCGAATAGCGCGGATACCGAAAAGTTTCTCGACATCGATAATGCCGATACCGCGGATTTCCATGTGCTGCCCGAGAAGTTCCGAACCGGTGCCGACAATCAAATCCGGCGCCTTGCGGGTAATATTAATGACGTCGTCGGCGACCATGCGATGACCGCGCTCGACTAAGTCAAGCGCGATTTCAGATTTGCCGACACCCGACTTACCCGTATACAATAGCCCGACGCCGTACACATCGACCAGCGTCCCATGTATGGTTATAGTCGGGGCGAAGATGGTATCGAGCACGACCGAGAGCCGATTGGTCAACTCCGAGGTCGACAGCCGCGATGAAAAGACCGCTGTTTTATGTTTATCGGCAATGGCGAGTAAATCGATCGGCGGCGTGATGCCTTTGGCGATTATTACCAATGGCAGATTGTTACAGAAAATTTTCTCGCACATGTCAATCAACTCATCCGGTTTCAATTCGCCGATATAGGTCATTTCCGTCTCGCCGAGGATCTGTGCCCGCTGACTGGGGAAACGTTCCATAAAGCCGGTTAAAGCCAGACCGGGCCGATGTATCTCGGGATTATGAATCACCTTCTTAAGATTCTCATCGGAATTGAGAAGCGTCAGTTCGAAAAAGTCCTTGCGGTCTTTGTATAACTTGCCGACAGTCAAATCGGACATGGCCATCCCTTTCAATATCTGCTTCGGTAAATTATAATTTCATCCGGGCATTGATGCAAATAAAAAAATCCCCCGGCTCCTTTTAAACCGGGGGTTGATGAATTAAGGGTTTACGATTAAATTGCCAAAACGTATTTAAACAAACCGGTCCGTTTATTCCAGTTTGTCTTTTAAATCGTTCAGTTCCTTTTGGAGTTCTTTTAATTCCTGTTCAATCCCCTCGCGCCATTCCTGCATGTCCCGGGCATCAAAGACGTCATTATCGAAGTTGCCCCGGAAAAGACCTTTTGTCCGCGGAATGAAAAGATAATTGTTATCAAAATCGGGCGTCATCATATTCGGCATCGAGTAAAGATTATCGGGAGCCTCGGCCACTTCGAGTTTGAATGTTTTTTCAGCTTTATCCCTTAAGACGGCAACTTCGATTTCATCGCCTTTGTCGGCCTCCTGCACCGCCTCCTGAACGTCATTCGGCCCCTCAACCTTATTGCCGTCAATCTCAACAATAACATCACCGGCTTTAAGACCGGCCTTTTCGGCCGGAGATTCAGCGATTACCTCAGTTATCAGCGCGCCCCGGCCATCCTCGACACCGAAATATTCGCCAAGCTGCGAATTGAGATTCTGAAGGCTGAGGCCGATGTAAGTGTCTGAGTATTTGGAATCGTCCCGTTGATAACGCCAGCTGTAGGTTTTTGGCCCGTTTTTATCAAACCACTGTAATGCCCTGTTGTAATTATTGTATGCCTTGCCGTAACTGTCATGATCATCTCGATTATCAAGTTCCGCGACCAGCGTCTTCTTATCACCGTCACGGATTAAGGCAATGTCAATCTTATCACCGGCCTTATGCTGACTGACCGACTCGACCAGATCGTCAGCATCGCGCACTTTTTTGCCCGCAAACTTGAGGATAATATCCCCCTGTTTCAACCCGGCTTCATCAGCGGGTGAGTCGGGGATAACCGATTTGACGATAACGCCATAATCGACGCCTAGATTAAAGGCCTCCTTGAGTTCTTTGTCGACCGTCTGCGTATAGATACCAAGCCAGACATCGGATTGCTGCTTATCTTTTCCGGCGATAACCATGATAGGAATTATCAATAAGACGGCAAGGGCAATTAGCAAGAACTTCCTCGGCATAATTACTCCTTTCATCGGTTTCAAAAATTACAATTTCAAATATTTTTACTCAGGAAAACCGGCGATGGTTCCGAAAACTTTTGGCGCAGTGATGTCGATTTATAGGGCAAAAGACTGTGTTAAAAGACTGAACAACGGGATGAGGAGCAAATACCGTTAGTTTCCGGGATAGATATTAACCTGGGCTCCAAGAGTTGCTTTTGTTGTTGCCTGAAAATCCAGTTTTTCGCCGCACATTATTAAACCGATTGAAAGTGATTGCTGCAGCGGGACAACAATCGCCAGTTGACCGAAAAAACCCTCTTTCGATCCTCCCGCGCGAAAGGCAAATGAAGGGACACCCTCTATGCCGTCAGGATTCTCGTATTCTCTTCCACTGGCGTATCGGACCGGGTAAAAGTTGATATCGCCGAAGAAATCATCAGCATGTTCCGGTTTGCTTTCGCTATAATAAACGCTGCCCACGCCCACCGTAAAATTGGGTGAAATAGGCACCAACGCATTCAAACTCAGTTGATATATTGGCTGCCCCGGATCGGCGTCGGCGATTCTAATCGAACCTCCGAAAGATATAATCGGTACTCCTATTTTGCCGTCGGGATTGCAATTAATCGGCGATTTTGTCGGGTCGGCCGTATATTTTTTGGCCGAAATCGAGAAATTGTGAAAAAGCGAGTCGTCATGCTCCAACGAGTATGAACCTCCAAGAGTAACCGTTCTGGCAAAAGGAAATATCAAACCGGCCTTGATTTGAGCAATATCCGAAACGGCTACACCTTTTTCAGCGGTAACCGATGTATAGCGGGCGCTTATCTGACCGCCAAGGCGGCCCAGCTTTCCATCGGGATGAAAAACTACGGAATCGGCAGAGACTCTGCTATAAAATAAGAATAAAAGGCAAAGTCCGCACGACAATCGAAAAACCGAACTGAAATTTCTGAAAATATTATAGCCCATAAATATCCGAGGAATATAAACAAATCTGCTTCGAAATATCAAGGGGCAGGAGATGAATAATTGGATTGCTATTTGTATAGGATTTTGCGGATAGAAAACGCGATTTACGATTATTCTGCCTTGACAAAAACGGAAAAAAGATTATAATATTTGGCCTGCCGGGGCAGGCGTTTTTTGATAAAGGGACGATACATATTAAAGCTGCACTCCCCTGTAGCTCAGTTGGTAGAGCAGGTGACTGTTAATCACCGGGTCGCAAGTTCGAGTCTTGCCGGGGGAGCTTTCATTTATCTGCTTGTAAAGCAACGACTTAGCGGTTCGAGTCTCATTGGAATCTATTTGTAATTTCCTCTTCTATACGGCTAAATAAATAATGGGATTTTTGTCACAACTGGCTGTGTGTCTATGGCGAGCTTTCTTTGTTGCCATTCGGTTGATAATTTCCTTAATTACTGATAGTGTTTAACTCGTGAGGTTTATCCTTGTCAAACGATCAGCAAGACGACGACAAAACAGAAAGCGTTGTAGTCCTTTCTAAGGGCACTTTAGTAAGTCATTACCGAATCATCTCAAAGATTGGCTCAGGCGGCATGGGTGAAGTGTATCTGGCTGAGGATACGACGCTGGACCGGAAAGTCGCTCTCAAATTCCTTCCACCTCATCTCTGCCAGGATGAAGATTGCCGGGCGCGATTCACCCGCGAGGCCAAAGCTGCGGCCAAACTTGACCATCCCAATATTATCCCGGTCTATGAAGTTGGGGAATTCAAGGGACGGCCCTTTTTTGTGATGGCTCATATAAAGGGCAAATCGCTTCGGGAAATAATCAAAGAAGGCAAACTCACCATTTCGGAAGCGGTCGATCTTGCCGAACAAATCTGTGCAGGATTGAATGAAGCCCATAATGCCGGCATTGTTCATCGCGATATCAAACCGGGTAATATCATTATTGACAGCAAGAATAATGCTCGCCTATTGGACTTCGGCCTGGCAACGGTAAGCGGTGAAACGAAGTTGACAAAGACCGGCTCGACTCTGGGCACGGTCGGGTATATGTCGCCTGAGCAAGTACGGGGCGAAAAAGCGGATCACCGGTCGGATCTGTTTTCAGTTGGTGTTGTTTTGTATGAAATGATTACCGGTCGGAAGCCATTTGACGCCGAACATGACGCGGCCATTCATTACAATATTGTCAATGAAGAACCGGAACCGCTGTCGCGATATAAATCAGGTGTTAGTGGTGAGCTTCAACAAATAATAGATAAGGCCTTATCAAAGGATATTTCTACCCGTTATCAAACAGCCGCCGGGATGCTGGCCGATTTAAAAAGGCTAATGACAGAAACCACTTCACGGAAAAAAACTCGGCCGATTTTAAACACGGCAATTTCTGTGTTGATTTTTTTGGTAATTTTGGTCGGCGGATATTTAGGTTATATCCGTTATTTCTCCGAAAATAATGACCTCTCCAAACCCAAACGATTGGTTGTATTACCTTTTGATAATGCCGGCCCGGATGAGCAGACATACTTCGCAAGTGGTGTAAATGATGAAATCATAAATAAGTTGGCTGCGATCGAAGGATTAGCCGTCGTTGCCCGCCAGAGTGCAGCAAAACTAAAACACGATGGTCTAGATATAGCCGATATCGGGAAAAAGCTTGGTGTGGATTATGTTCTTGATGCGTCAATACATTATCAGGCGAGCGCTTCCGGTACAAAACATGTTAGACTTGTGACACGATTGATAGAAGTTACCCAGGATAGAGTGCTCTGGGGCAAAACCTATGATACTATAATGACCGAAGTGTTTGCTTTGCAGTCAGATATGGCAAAACAGATAGCCGACCAACTGGGCATAGTACTTACCGATGAGGAGAGAACGGCTATTTGGACCAATTATACAAATAGCGAAGAGGCCTGGGATTATTTTCAACAAGGCCTTAATTATACTCGACGCGGAGAAAGTGTAAATGATAAAGAATACCTTTTGGCACTCGAGATGTTCAACAAAACTATCGAGTTGGATTCTACTTTTGATCGGGCATATTCAGAAATTTCAAAAATTTATTCACAGTGGTATTTTCGTGATTATGACATCAGCGATTCCTGTAAAGAAATTGCACATTCTATGGCCGAAAAAGCTATTGCGTCAAGCTCACTCAGGCCGGAATCATCGGGCGGACACGGGGCGCTGGCGAAGTACTATTATCAATGTGAGCATAATTATAAAAAGAGCATTGAGGAATGGAAACTCGCCTACGCTCGTATGAATGAAAGTAATCCAGATTATGCGTGGTATTTCTGGCACCTGCGAAATGCTTATCGTCGGATGGGTAAATGGGATAAAGCATATGAATTCGGGAAAAAAACAGTTGAAATGGAACCGATGCAGGTTGAATACATATTTCAGCATGGAATAACATGCAGTATGATGAAAAAATATTTTGAGGCAGAAGAGCTTTATAAAAAGGGAATGATTCTGCGGCCGGATGATGAAAATGCCAGTAATAATTTAGCATGGATGTATATAGCATGGCAGGGGGATACGCATAAGGCCAGGATATGTTTGGATTCCGCCCTTCAATGGGCTGATACAGCATCGCTGCTGCCGCTTCTTAATTCTCTTGACGTATTCGAAGGCAGATTCAACTCTGCTCGCGAACGGGGTGGGACGCATCTACTGCCCTGGTCCCTTGATCCTGAATGGATAAATAAAGGCCTGCAGGCTTGGATTTATGAACAAGAGAACAAAACAGATAGCGCCTATGTTTACTGGGATTCGATGCGACTGGATATCGAAGAAGCACTCAAGCGAACTCCCAATAATTATAATTATTATTCTATGCTGGGTCAAACCTATGCTAAACTGGGAAATCGCAAATTAGCTCTTGAAAATGCGCGGAGGGCCATGGATATGATGCCGGTTTCTGTCGATGCCCTACGAGGACCCGATTATATTGAGAGCCTGATGGAGTGTTTTGTAAGTCTTGGTGAGATTGATAGCGCTTTGATTTTGATGGAAGAACTACTCACAAGGTCATCCTCCTTCGGTCTCGGATTAGTATTTGTCAATCCGGATTATAAAGAGGTGTTAAATCACCCTGGCTTTGCATCACTGGTTAGAAGAGATGGCAATGAATATCATAAACGGTTATATGAAGAAAGAGTTGGGCCGTTGTAGGATGACTTAAAGCTCAAATGAAAGCCAAAAACCCCTGCCTATTGTGGCATCAACCCCGCTTAACTTATCTTAAGATAGAACCTTTTCATAATGGGATTTACGCCGTCGTCTTAATTTTGGGAACTCAAATACCAACTTAAGAGTTCTGAGTTCTGCACGGTTCGGGGAGCTTACTTTTGTAAGCGCTTACCACACATAAAGTTAGATGGGCTAAAGCTGAGTTTCGAGATAAAATATTCAATCTCTTTTATCATCACAGCCACATTTTTGCCTAATCACTTCGTTTGCGTATTTCCCTGTAAAAAAGACAAATATTCAAAATAAATAAATCAAATATTCTTGATGATAATTACTCATTCGCATCGTCGGTCGCTAATATGAGAAATGAGAATAACTGCCGAGCCTGGAAATAGTATATATTATTGACAAAATCGGCTTTTTAGGTATCTTTTGATATAGATATAGGTCTGACAGCTTGAATCTACAGCCTTAATAAATAATTTCTCTGACCGGAGGGCAGGGTATGAAAAGAGGCTTATCTTTTTCAATCTTGGCTGGGCTAATTCTATTTTATGTAAATCTTTCATTTTCTGCTACTATCAATGTTCCAGATGATCATTCCACAATTCAGGCGGGGATAATTGCAGCATCGAACGGGGATACGGTGTTGGTGGCACCGGGAGTCTATATAGAGAATATCGACTTTGCCGGAAAAAATATTGTTGTAACGAGTTCTGATGGTGCCGAATTCACCACTTTGCAATCCGACGTTTCGGATGATCCTACAGTCATGTTTGGCTCGGGCGAAAGTTCATCCGCTCGATTATCCGGATTTACTATTTTAGGCAGCATTAATTCATTTGTTATCATTGTTCAAAGTGGCTCTACGCCGACCATCAGCCACAACATTTTTACGGGCTCAACGGGTGAAGTTACCATTGCATGTGCGTATTCAAATCCGACCATTGCTTACAATCTGTTTTATGGAAACGGCGGCATCAGTTGTATCGGGATATATACCGGTTCTGCAAATATAATAAACAACACTTTTGATAGCAATGCCCGGGGGTTTTTTACGCATGGCTCGGGTATAGCCAAAAACAATATTATTTCCAATTCTACCGATTACGGTATTGCTGAGGGTGATGGTTCCTTTTCGGAATTAGATTATAACGATGTATGGAATAATGATCCGAATTACTATGGATTAGAACCGGGCGCAAATGACTTTTCGGCCGATCCTTTATATGTAAACCCCGATTCCGCCTTGTATTATTTGTCGGATAATTCACCGTGCGTAAACGCTGGCGATCCGAACCACGAATATAATGATCCCGATGGGACAAGAAATGATGTGGGTTCGTTTCCGCTTAATGGTGTCATCACACCACCAGCTGCGATAAGTATAAATCTGGGTTCCGAATATAGACGGAACGTTATTACTCACACTCCGACGATTAATTGGTCGTTTTATGATACAACAACGGGTAGTCAGGCCGCCTATGAGTTAGAGGTCGGGACCGATGATAACTGGGCAGTGGCGGAAATGTGGACTACCGGCGAATTTTATTCATCCGATACATTTTGCGTATATGCTGGAGGAGAGCTGTTTGACGGGGAAATATACTATCTGCGTATACGACTTTATAACGGTTCCACGTGGGGAGAGTGGCGTTTTTACGCATTCAGGATGAGCTCTATTCCCGAGGCGCCTAATCTTAACTATCCCATATCGGACATGGAGGTCAACATTAACGGGTTTATATTAATCGTGGACAATTCTTACGACCACGAGTACGATAATAAAACCTATGATTTTGAAATTTACGATGACCTTTCATTAAATAATCTGGTCGCCCATGAATATGATATAGCCGAACAGCAAGATAGTACCGTCACCGGTTATTTTACAGGTTTATCGGTCGGAGAAACCTATTACTGGAGAGCACGTTCTTTTGATGCGTATGAGTATTCGGAATGGTCGTTAACGGAATCTTTTATTATTCGTCCTCCCGCCGCAATTAATATTCCGGGAGAATATGCCAAAATTCAGGCGGGGATAAATGTCGCCGGCGACGGTGATATGGTATTGGTTGCCCCGGGGACTTATACGGAAGATATTGATTTCGACGGAAAGGCAATTACCGTTTTATCTCTGGGGGGCCGCGATTCAACGGTGATCATGGCTGCTTCAGATGGCGGTAATGTTGTTACTTTTAACAATTCGGAGGATACGACCAGTGTTCTGGATGGATTTACGATAAACGGACTATCAAAGAGTCGCGGTATTTATTGCGATAGCGCCAGTCCGATAATTCAGAACTGTGACGTAAGTTTTGGTTATACTATAAGAGATGGCGGGGGTATATATTGCGATAATTCTGCAGCTAAAATACGTTATAACCGTATTCATGATAATGATGGAGGCAAAATGAAATTCGGCGGCGGAATTTGCGCCAAAGGCTCCGAAGGAGTAGAAATATTATATAATGAGATATACCGCAATACAGGCGCCGGCGGTCCCGGAATCGGATGCCCCGGCGCCGTAAATGTAAAGATAGCCTACAATTTGATATACGGTAACTTCGGGGACAATCCTCTATCAGGCGGTATATATATCAATGGTTATGATTGCGAAATTTTAAATAATACAATCTTCGCGAATTCGCTCGGTATAACAATCCTTGACGGTTCCGGAATTTCGATTCTTAATAACATTATTATATCCAACCGGTTCGAAGGTATCGTTCCAGCGACTGCCTCCTTTGATTATAATGATATATGGAATAACGGTTCGGCAAATAATCCGGGCGTACATGGAATATTATTGGATCCGCTTTTAACCGATACATCGAGCCATGATTTTACGCTGCAATTGACCTCCCCTTGTATCGATGCCGGTAATCCCGACCCCGAGTATAACGATCCTGATGGTTCAAGAAACGATATGGGAGCACTGCCTTTGGGCGGCCTTCCGATGGGAAATCTTCCGATTCCAATGGCTATCAATCTGGGGAACGAATCCCGATTGCATGTCATAAGTCATACTCCAACAATTTACTGGACGTTTTATGATACAACGAGAAGCCAGGCAGCTTACGAGATAGAGATTGGGACCGACGGTGATTGGACTGTGGCGGAAATGTGGGCGACAGGTGAAGTCTATTCATCCGATACGTTTTGCCTTTACGCCGGAGGAGAACTTATCGACGGAACCATATATTATTGTCGAATAAGATTAAAGAACGAGACAAACTGGGGAGACTGGCGAGAAATAATATTCAGAATGAATACGGTACCGACATCACCCGTCCCACTCTATCCCATCTCTCAGGAAGAAGTGCAAGCAGGCGGCGTTCAATTAATAGTTGACAATTCTGACGATGCCGAGGTTGATCAGCTCACGTATGATTATGAAATCTATGATGATCCCGCGCTTTCCAATCTTGTTGCCGGTCGATATGGCATTGGGGAGCAATCCGATAGTACCAGTTCCGGGTATATTCTCGGTTTGTATGGAGATAGAGAGTACTTTTGGCGTGCGCGCGCTTCCGATGGCTATGAATATTCAACCTGGACTCCGACGGAATCGTTCATGACCCTGGCAGGAGCATATATCAATATTCCGGGAGATTATTCTTCGATTCAGGCTGGAATCGATGCGGCCGGCGATGGCGACATCGTGCTTGTCGGACCGGGGACTTACACGGAATTTTTGAATTTCAACGGCAAACGAATCGTCGTGAAATCAAGCGATGGTCCGCTTCAGACAATAATTACCAATGGTAACGACAGCGCTTTGGTTACTTTTAACAGCGGGGAGGATACCACCAGCGTCATAGAGGGTTTCACGCTTCTCGGCGGCTGGATGGGGGTATATTGTATAAACTCCGGCCCGACCATTCGGGGCAATCTGTTGCGCGACCAAAATACCAACTGGAGCGCCATCTCCCTAGCCGGACCCGGTTATCCCTCGCCGACAATCGGTCATGCGCCGGCTGTTATTATAAATAACACCATTGTCGGATCCGCCCATGGCGGCATATCTTCATTCTCCGCTGACTGCCCGGTTATTAAAAATAATATTGTCGCATATAATGCGTCCTACGGCATAAATAAAGCACATGATTCTCTGCCGATGGTGTTGTCTTATAATAACGTCTATGGTAATGTCTATAATAATATGGAGTGGAATTATCATTACTTTAATGACGATCCCGGAATCGGTTCTTTCAGTATCGATGCCATATTTGAAGATGACTATTCGCTCGGTCAATCGTCGCCTTGCATCGACGCCGGTGATCCCAATCCGATTTATAATGACGCTGATGGAAGCCGAGCCGATATAGGCGCGATTCCATATACCGATTGGATTTATCCGGTTACCGGTGCGGTTCGTATCGGTCCTGACGCCGGTGAAGTATATATTCCGACTACCACCCCGGAAATCAGCTGGAGCTATCTTGATACGGCCGATACGAAGCAGGAGCAATTTGAAATCGAGGTTGGTACCGACAACGATTGGTCTGTCGCGGAAATGTGGGCGACCGGCCCGGTGCCATCCGATGATACCAGTATTGTTTACGCCGGGACACCTCTTTCGGGACATCATTCCTATTACCTGAGAATTCGCCTTCGCAGCGAGACTGTTTGGGGTGACTGGAAAACCGATTATTTTATCGTCCACTCCGACTATTTAATAAAAGTACCGGATGACCTGCCCACTATGCAGGCCGGTATCGATTCTGCTTATACGGGTGATACTATCATCGTGGCCGACGGTGTTTACTCCGGCGATGGAAACTGGAAACTTGATTTTAGAAATAAACCGATTACGTTGAAATCAGAAAATGGACCGGACAATTGTATAATTGATTTAAGTACCGCCCCACATAATAATCCCGGACTCTGGGTAACTCAATGGGAGGATACGGCGACCGTAATAGATGGTTTTAAAATAATAAACGGGTTCAGCCGATTGGGAGGGGCGGTGTATTGTACATCATCTCCGACGATTAAAAATTGTATTTTTGAAAATAACCTGGGCGGTGATGCTGGTGGCGCTATCTGTGTCTGGTTTGGAGGCCCGCTTATTCTAAATTGCCAATTTATAAACAATGGATGTTACGCTGATTTTATTAGCGGTGGGGCGCTGGCTATTGAATACGGTGGGCATCAAGGTAACACCTATGCCCGAATGGTCGGATGCTCCTTTATTAATAATATTAGTGCAACTTATTATGATGATTTTAAAGGAGCGCTGGAGATTTCGACGTGGCATTGTGCAGAGGTAGAAAATTGTACATTCGTTAATAATTATCCCGGCGCTATTTTCGTCGTTAGTTATTTCGAAGATAAGAAAGATGATATTAAAAATTATGATGAGGCATTTCCCCCGATTTTGCTCGTCCGATCCGTAGAAGATAAACCTAAAGTTATTAAACCGATTTTTATGTCAAACAATATTATCGCATTTAATAATGGACATTCAATCAGAAAATCAAGTCATAACGACGGACCCGAGTTGATTCTCAATTGTTGCAACATTTTTGGCAACACCGAAGGTGATTGGGTCGATGTCATTGAAGGGATGGATGGCTATTATGGTAATATTTCGCTCGATCCCACGTTTTGCGATACGGCGTTTAATAATTATAAACTGGCCGCTATTTCGCCATGCCTCCCGTCCAACAATAGCTGCGGTTTGCTGATCGGTGCATTTGACGAAGGCTGTCCCGGGCCCTATTTATGCGGTGACGTTAATGATGATAGTCTGGTAAATATATTCGATATTACTTATCTCATATCATTCTTATATATTGACGGTCCGGAACCGGTTCAGCCGGAATCAGCCGATGTCAATGGTGATAGTGATATAAATATTTTTGATGTAACATATTTAATCTTCTATCTGTACATGGAAGGCCCGGAACCGGATTGTCCTTAGGGTAAATTGACTGTTTATAATCAATAGGGCCGAACAAAGTTTCAGAGCTCCATCGGCCCATTTATATAATGAAAAGCCTCAAAAATCGTCTAATTGAAGGAATCATTTCAATGCTTGTTTAGGAAATATCCAAAAAATTAATAGATCCCGGTGACAGCAGATGTCACATGGGCTTCGCTTTTGCCCAGGTTTTACCTATTTTTTATTAATGATTCAAGATAGTTGTGGCAATATTTGTCACAATTTACTATATTTTTTATATTAGATTTTAACTGGATTTTGGGACATGACGACCAGACCAGAATCAAACATATTTCGATTTGAAAAGCTCTTATCAGAAAATGAGTTATGCCAGAGCTGGATGGCAACCAATCGGAAGACCGGGGCCAGATGTTTTGTGAAGATACAGGCAGATTCCGACACCATTGGCCCCAGGTACGCCAGGCAAATCCTCCTGAAATCATATTCCGCACAGAAAAAACTTCGCTCTGGCCGGATAATATGCGCCAAATCTAAGTATACTGAAAATAAGAAACTCATAATCGAATATCCTTTCCTTGATAATTCTAAGTGGCAAATCCTGAATAAGGACGCATTACAGGGCGCTTATCCTGATAATATATTACAAATATGTCTTTTAATTGATTATCTGCACATTTTTAATCTTGCCCATAACGATCTTAAGCTTGACAATTTCCATATCGCAAATAACGGACGTGTTCCCAGAATTGTTTTGACCGACATGGACTTTCTTCAGCCAGCCGGCAGCACGCCAGCCGGCAGAGTTTTTGGTACACCTGATCATATTGCTCCTGAAATATTGGAAAACGACATCGTAACCATTAAATCCGACAATTATTCACTCGGCATATCTTTCAAATGCCTTAATAATAATACTATCGCCGAGCCTGATTCGACTGCTATGGAAAAATTCCGTAATTTTACTGATAAACTCACATCAAAAGATCAGCATCACAGGCCCGCGCTATTGATTGCGGCACTTTATGATAGTCGAGTAATCAATAAAGAAGAGTATTCCACATGCCTTAAAAATTTACTCGCCATGCAATTGCTTGGCACCTATGCCAGTACCCGATTTGAACTAAAAAACAAAACATTTAATCTCCCACACTTTCTAGTTGAAAAGAATAGCATATTTGGCTTGCCGGATGAACTTATTGGGGATTTTGAAAACGCATTTAAGATAAATCGAAGAAAGGCATTTCGTCAATTTAGATTGCTTTTACTCGATTCTGAGGTTTGCAGATATGGCGACTTTTGGCAGGTTAGTGTGCCTGACAAGACTCTTTTTGAAATTGAAAAGTCTATTTGTCCTGAAAAATTCGCCAATATCGTTGCGAACTTTGAGGAATCGTTGTCTGGCGAACATCGATTTGACAAGGTTCTTGAAAAAGCCCGGTTCTTTAGGGAGAATAAAAGAAATCTGCTTGCATATCTTTATCTAAAATCTATTGTGGATCATTTAAATCCGGAGAAATTTATAGATCACCGGCCATCAATGGTAACTGTTTTTAATGAGCTGGGTTTACTTTCGAAAGAACTTGGACGATCTGAACAGGCTGTTGGTTATTTTGAGCAATCGCTTGCCCTGGACAAAGATGAAAACCGGATCGATTTAAATATCCTGTGCAATCTTGTCGAAACTTATTTTACTTTGGGCCAGTTCAAAAGTGCTCGGAAGACTGTTGAAAGGGGATTATCAGCTTCACGGGCACAGAAAAATAATAAATTTGAAAATATTCTCAAGCGCCATCAGGCATGGATTTATTTATGTCAGGGTGAGTTTGTACAGGCTAAAGCCATTTTACTGACTTTGGAAGAAGAGGCAAAAAAATCCAGTAATTTATATGAATTAAGCAAATTAAATGCTATCACTGGTGTTTTACATTTGAAAACCGGCGAGCAAAATCAGGCTATTAAATATTTTAAAAAGAGTATCAAACTAGCTGAAAAGAGTAAAGACAGAATAAATTTGCTTTCTCCCCTGTCCAATCTAAGTATCCTGTACTATGGTCTTGCCCGATATAGCAAAGCCATCAAATTGGCGAAACAGAATATTGCTGCTTTGGAAAAACTATCCGGACTTCCTCAATTATCGCAAAGTTACATTTTTCTCTCCAATTGCTATGTGCGACTTGGCAAATTTAGTAAAGCCGAATACTGGCTTGCACGATATCTGTATGGTCATTCTTTTCGAAAAAATATTGGATTTTTTAGACTATATTATTTTATCAAAGGCTTTATAGATTTCCATAAAGGCAATATTGATACTGCCATCAGTAAGTTCATGTCAGCCTTGGAATTGTACAGTACTGATTCGCACACGTACGATATCGGCAAACTGTATTTTAATTTGGCTGAAGCTTATATGATTAAGGGATTGACCCAGGAATGCCGGCAATTTGTGGAAAAGGCGAAGCCCATATTTATTCAACTTCATGACCCTGCCACTCTGGCTGAACTCGAATTAATTGATCTTCAGAATAAGGTCTATAATGAAGGCCGGCAGGGTGATAAGGATCTATTTAATCTAATTGAACAGCTCCTGGGATATAACTGCTATTATTATGCATATCTGTGTTTGTTTCATATTTTGGTTGGAGCAGAAAGCCAGGATAAAGAAGCAGCCATAAATAAAATCGAGCCGATTATGAAGTCCATTGATACATCAGGTGTACCTTTGTTTAAAGCCGTATCAAGAATTATTCAATTTACTATTTCTGATTATAAGGCAAAAGATTATGAGTTTGAGCACTTAAATGAGGCGTATAAAGTACTCCACTCTTCAGGAAATTTGTTTTTCTCAACAATACTGTGCTGCTATATTGCCGATAAATATCTGGAAAAGAGAAAAGAAAAATTAGCTGCCAAATTTCTTTTACATTCGAAACGACTAGCCGGGATTTTGGCAAACAAGAATCTGCTTGCGCGGATCAACAACAGACTATCGGCTATTGACCAAAAGCAGACTGATAAAAATAGCACCACTAAGATCATTCAGAGCATCTCAAATATCTTGTATGATATTAAAGATTATGACAAAGCCCTGGAAAATCTATTAAGCTTTGCAGTTAATGAAACAGGTGCTGAACGCGGTGTACTATTACTAAAGCGCAAACAATCTTCCGATTTGAAAATCAAAGCATATATCAACTGCGATGACAAGAGCCTGGGAGATATTGCTGATTTTAGTAATACTATCCCTGAAAAAGTTGTAGAGAGTATGGAGCCGCTAATTATTCCAGATGCTTTGAGTGATGATCGAACCAAAAAGTACAAAAGCATTATAGCATATAATATATTATCAATTATTTGTGTCCCGTTAAAACTGAAAAATGACTTCAGCGGTGTTCTTTACCTGGATCATCATACTATTCCTGCTTTGTTTGACAAGGATGATGTTGTTTTTATCAAATCAATCGCCGTTTTTATTTCTTTACTTTTATCTGCAATACAGGATTTTAAGTATCTGGATACTTCCAAAGATCAATTGACCGTGGACTTAAAAAAGCTCGGGGTAAAGCAAATACCGGTCACCAAAAATAAGATTATGCTCGAATTGCTAAAGGACTTGCCTAAAATGGCCAGAACCGACGCGAGTATTTTAATACAGGGTGAAAGCGGTACAGGCAAGGAAATTATAAGTGAGATGATTCATAACATGAGCCTGCGATCTAATGGACCCCTGGTAAAGCTGAACTGCGCCGCAATTCCTTCCACATTAATCGAAAGCGAGTTATTCGGAGTCGCCAAGAATGTGGCGACCGGTGTTGATGCTCGTATTGGTAAATTTCAAACTGCTGATGGAGGGACCCTGTTTCTTGATGAAATCGGTGATCTCCCTCTTAATATCCAGGCCAAGGTTTTAAGGGCACTGGAATATCAGGAATTCGAAAAAGTCGGCAGCAATAAGAAAATATATACTGACATTAGATTTATTTACGCTACTAA
This sequence comes from uncultured Ignavibacteriaceae bacterium, assembly GCA_964452645.1. Taxonomy (GTDB): domain Bacteria; phylum Zixibacteria; class MSB-5A5; order GN15; family PGXB01; genus CAYXTW01. The sequence goes on along the minus strand of CAYVMO010000017.1, from coordinate 4,460 downwards.
CAAAAACTTAAAACTAATGATAAAACAGAACAAATTCAGAGAGGATTTATACTTTCGCATAAATACCATAATCATCGATATTCCACCATTAAGGGACCGTGTTGATGACATTCCGTTGCTAATCAACGAGTTTATGAAACCATATACCTCCTCGTCTAATCCTCCCCCTATTTTTTCAAGCGAAGCTGAAGAAGCAATTGTGTCCTACAACTGGCCCGGCAATGTCAGGGAATTAAGGAATTTTGTCGAGCATTATTGTATTACTCATAGTGGCAAAACCGTAAAAATTAATGATCTGCCAAAAGATATTATCAATTCCTTGTCATTGTTAGATAAAAGATCTGCAACATCTCAGCTTTTAGAGAAAGAAAAAATCAGTAAAGTTTTAATCGCCAATCATGGAAATGTCTCAAAAACTGCTATAGGGTTGGGTATTCCTTACTCAACCCTGAGACGAAAAATAAAAAAATACGACCTATAAAATCAAAATTACGGTGTTACTCTTTTTTTATTGGCCGATTTGGCTATCAATTTCTGAAGCCTAATCTCTTTAATTTCAATCAATAATTTTATTTCTGGCTAAGGGTGGCTAATTAGCGGCTATTTTTTAAATACCAAGAATCCACACTTTCTTGTAACTCACACAATGCCAAGCAAATAGGCATTACTCTTCCAGCTTTCTTCTTTGGCAATGTTTTTGATTGCTCCTTTTTACGAGGTCATTACCGACCCGCATAAAGGAGGTAAACATGTTCAAAGACGTTGGCCCGTCACGAATCACCGCCATCTTCTGCATTGCCATATTGGCATTTGCGCTAATTGGAATCGCAGGAGTACCTTCGAGCAGCTATGCCGATGGAAGTCCGGGTGGCCCCGAGCCGCCCCCTAACGAGGATCCACCACCGGACACAACGCAGAATCCTGATGGCGGTCTTGGTGGCTATAATAGTCCTGCAGGAGATTTGCCACTCGGACTGGAAGTTATGCTAACAATATTAAAACTCACAATATGATTAGATAAGAGGGGGGGGAAATCCATTAAGGATTTCCCCTTATAAAAACCATGGCAAAAATGAATGTCATAAAACTATTAAGCCTTTTTATGACTCGTCGTTCCATTAATATTTCGGAAATCCGGGATATATGCAAGGTCTCCAAAAGAACCGTATATAGATATATCAATGCTCTCTCAGAAGCAAACTTCCCGATATATTATGATAAAGATGTGAAAGGCTACAGGTTAAACAATACTTTTGGTCTCTCACTCGACAGGCTAAGCCCCGAGGAATTTATTTATATCTGCATTGGTCTGAAACTATTATATACACAAGTCAATGAATTATATGGCCGGGAGATAGATGAATTAATACACAAGATCTTTACCATGCAAGAGCTGCCCTTAAATGATTTGTGGGGAACAATCGATACTGATATTGAAAATAGTAATATTAAAGAAGATGTCTCCAGGCTGGTGACATCCTCGATAATGCGTTATGCAATATTATTTAAAAGAGGCCTGAAAGTCGATCTAAAAAATGCCCATGACAGCGACAATACCATCAATATCGAAAAGCCGACCATACACTTTAAGGAGTCATGGCAATTATCAAACTCCGATTCGATCGAAGATTTGATTATACCTGTTTCTGAAATAAATAAGGTGAAGACCCTCGGAATATAACGATTGCAGTCTTCCTGACTTGCTATAGAGCCGATAGAATCTTCCGGTCGCGGAAAATGAGCATGAAATTTTCGGATGGATATCTTCTATAAAATCAAATCTATTTCGATATTTTCTCCAATTGTCAATGTTGGGTCTCCGGAAATTAAAAATATCGCAATATATAATTTAAATGAATCGGTTTTGATAGAATGACTTTTCATATTCGATAGGGTCATTATTTATCAAAGCAGATTCTTTTGCATACAAATCACTATCCGCTCACTTCTTCTTTTTCACCAGGTTCAAGATTAATATCAGCCTTAATGATTTTTATATTTCGAAACCTTCTGGCCACAGTATTCAATCAAATCGAGAGAAACTTTTGGCGAATTTAAAGCTGGCCCGAGGGATTGAAAATAAGCTCGGACTTTTCTCCGCAAATCGATCGGCTTTATAAGTTAGTTTATTGGATCGAAGTAAGAGAAATAAACGCGCGTCAGATTGATCGACTTTGGAATTAGGAACTTGTTACATTGCGAGGGAAAATACAAATGCGGGAAAAGTGTTTTGATACCGCAAAGCATTTATGTGAACAAGAGCATAAAAACACGCTCATTTATTAATTTTGCATGAAAAACGCTTGAAAAGCAGTTATGTAACTATAGGGGGTGACAAATATTGTCACCAAGTATTCCTTTTGCCGCCTGCCCATAATTTTCTTGCATAATCTGTCGATACAAAATATCGATGGGTCCCGGTGATTTCCATGACTGATTGATGTTCGCTTTTTGCGGGAACGACATATCGAGGCAGACTTAATTGTACTTTGATACCATGAATAGCAAGAAAGAAAAGGTGCAGTTAATTGAAGAGCTGGAGCATTTCCGTGCACTCCTTGAGGACTTACCGATTGGTTACCAATCCCTCGATATAACCGGAGACTTCATTGAAGTCAACAAAACGTGGTGTGAGCTGCTCGGATATACAAAGAGTGAGGCTATCGGCAGGAATTTTTCCGAGCTCATTCATCCCGACTTTCAAGAACTCTTCAAAGAAAATTTCCTGAAATTAAAAAGTATGGGCCACATCCTCGGTGCCGAGTTCAAGATGATTAAAAAAGGCGGTTCAGAGTTAATCATCTCTTTTGACGGCAAGATAAGTTATAACGACGACGGCACAGCCAGACAGATAAATTGCGTGATAAAAAATATCACCGAACGCAAGCAGGCAGAGAAAGCTCTACGGCGTAGCGAAGAACGTTTCCGAAACCTGGTGGAGAAGTTGCCCGAGGCGATATTTGAAACCGACATGGAGACAAATATTATTTACGCCAACCAAAAAGCATTCGAACTTTTCGGGTACTCTAACGAAGATTTAGCCAGGGGTCTGAAAGGGCTTGATTTGATTATCCCCGAGGACCGTGATCGAGCAAAAGTTAACCTGTCAAGGCGATTTAAAGGAGAGGATCCAGGTACATCCGAATATCAAGCATTGAAAAAAAATGGCTCCATTTTCCCTATACATTTCAATGCGGATCTTATCAATATGAATGGCGAATTAATCGGACTCAGAGGAATTATCGTTGACATCACCGAACACAGGCAAGCCGAGGAAGCATTGCGGAAAAGTAAAGAAACTGTCGAGAATTATCTCAATGTTGCTTCAGAGATCATTGTATCCCTGGATGAAGAGGGTACTATAGTATTGCTGAATGAAAGCGGTCATAGAATCTTAGGCTATGAAACAGGCGGGCTAATCGGAAAAAACTGGTTCGATACTTGCTTGCCCGAAAATATACGTGCAGAAGTCAGAATAGCCGTTAAGAAGTCAATGCAAGGAGATATTGAAAAGGTAAAAACATATGAAAATCCGGTTATAACAAAAAATGGGCAAGAGAAGATTATCTTCTGGCATAACACTGTACTGTACGGAGAAAATGGGGACATATACGGGATACTGAGTTCCGGAGAAGACGTCACCGATAAAAAAAAGGTAGAAGAAGAACTTCGCAAGCTATCTTTCGCGATAGAACAAAGCCCCAATATTGTAATTATCACCAACGTTGAGGGCGTTATTGAATATGTTAATCCCAAGTTTACTGAGGTAACAGGATATACCCGCGATGAGGCCATAGGCCAAAATCCGCGGATTCTGAAATCAGGAGAAACATCTGATGAATCATATAAAGGCTTATGGAATACCATAGCTTCCGGTAAAATATGGAGCGGCGAATTTCGCAATATGAAAAAGAATGGTGAACTTTATTGGGAAAAGGCAACCATTACCCCACTAATCGACGATTCTGGAACGATTACCAATTATTTCGCAATCAAAGAAGATATAACAGAACAAAAGGCATTGGAAAATGAACATCAAATGCTTGAAATAGAAATGAACCAGGCCAGAAAACTGGAAGCGGTGGGCTCGCTGGCGGCTGGTATTGCCCATGAAATAAATACCCCTATTCAGTTTGTTGGTGATAATACTAATTTCCTGTCAGATTCTTTCAAGTCATTGATGTCCCTTATTGAAACATATAAAGACCTTTTGCAAAGGGCCAATGCCGGAGCCACTATGGCTGAGCTTAATCCAGAGATAATAGATGCCGAACAAAATGCCGACCTTGCCTATTTAGAGGCAGAAATTCCCTCTGCGATTGAACAGACGCTGGATGGCGTGAAGCGCGTTACGAAAATTGTCCGAGCCATGAAAGATTTTGCCCATAATGATCAAGGCGAAAAATCTCTCTCTGATATCAATGACATGCTGGCCAGTTGTCTGACGGTCACCCATAATG
>CAYVMO010000016.1:0-70809 GCA_964452645.1 uncultured Ignavibacteriaceae bacterium | reverse complement strand
GTTGCGGTTTACCGCTGAGGAAGTAGAATGATTCTACGCTGTAGATAAACCTACACTTAAGGGCCGGTTTCAAACCGGCCCTTTTTATTGCATTAATTTATCTCAAAAAATATGAGGCCGGCGGTAAGACTGCCGACCTTATGGGGGGAGGTAGGAACAAGCGGGAGCTAGGCTGAATCGTTATCTTCGGGAAGCTTCAGCATTTTCGAGCCATCGACATAATCGATATATTCAATCTCACTCAGCCGCATCAGCTTGTGAGTAACTTTCATAATTTCAAGCGCAGCTTCCTCGACAACCTTTAATTTTTTTAACGTAGCCTCATCAAGGTTATCTTTTTCTTTCGGCAAAAGCTGCACGATGCCCAGAATGGCCTGCAACGGATTATTAATCTCATGATTAACGGAGGCAGAGGTCGCTTTGACCGCATCCAATTGAATTTTCTTATTGATTGCATCCTGCCGATCGACAAATACGGACAGAGATAAGGCAGCGGTCAGTGCTTCCAGAAAGACATCCTCACCGACCAGAGGCTGTTGCCCGGGCTGGATGCCGATAACGGCGCCGATTATTTCATCACCGGCTCTGACCGGTAATGTAAAACCGGATACAGGCTGCTCGCCGCCGAAAGTGACATAGGCGGAGATAAGTTGACGGCTTTTTCTCAGGCTGGAGAAAAGCTCCTGCTCCAGCTCGTTTAGAAGTGCTTTCTCATTTTCACCTGAGGCAAAGGTGACATCCAATATCGATTTGAACTCATCATCCCACAAGACTAATGTCCCGGCCGCAAGCCCGATCAGACCGGAACTCTTTTCGAGCGCTTCCCGGGCGGTTTCCGTAAGTCTTGCACCGGAGTAGGTCGAGGTTGCAATATGCCGCATTATCTGGAAGCGTTGTGAGTTTTTTCCATTGGTCATACCTGTTTTACCTCACTGCCTAATCACGCAAAAGATGTACCCTGGCTTTATAATGAAACTATGATTTTGGCCTTTAGGCAATTGAAAGTTAAGTGCCAGTAATAAAAGGAGTTATGATCGAGACCCGGATTACGAATTTAATATTGGGTTCGTGGAATCTATGCGTCTGCAAACTTATTCATACTTATGCCATTTTAATCACTATTCATGCTTGACAAAAAGCCGCCTCAACGTTAAATTCCAAGTTTTTTGGTGGTGGTGAAATGTCAGATAGTAATGCAATTCGCGACGAATGCGGAGTCTTTGGAATACTGGGAACGTCGCGCGCCTCCGAATTGACCTATTTCGGTCTATATTCGTTACAGCATCGAGGGCAGGAATCAGCCGGGATAGTTTCATCCGGAAATGGTGCGGTGCATATCTATCGGGGCATGGGTGAAGTCAATGAGGTCTTTGCCCAGAAAAGATATATCGATCAGTTAAAAGGCAGTATTGCCATCGGCCATACTCGATACTCAACGACCGGCGCCTCCTCCCTGACCAATATCCAGCCGTTACTGATAACCAATCGAGGCAAAGAATTGGCTGTTGCGCATAACGGAAATCTGACGAATTCATATACGTTGCGGCGGGAATTGGAGAGAGCCGGGGCGATTTTTCAAACAACATCGGATACCGAAATATTTCTCCATCTGGCATCGCGATCAAAACGCCGGGGGTGGTTTAATCGAATTTGTGACGCATTATGCCAGGTTGAAGGCGCCTATTCGCTTCTATTCCTGACCGAGGATTCGATAATCGCCGCCCGGGATCCGCTCGGATTCAGACCACTGGCTCTCGGCAAGCGCAACGGGAATTATGTCATCGCATCCGAAACCTGCGCCTTTGATATTATCGGGGCGAAATATATAAGGGATATCGAGCCGGGTGAGGTTCTGGAGGTGAGTGCAAAAGGACTTCGATCGGTTTTTCCGCAAAAGAAAGTTCAACATGCTTTCTGTATATTCGAATATATTTATTTTTCGCGCCCCGATTCGATTGTTTTCGGTGAAAACGTCGATAAAATCAGGCGTCGCCTTGGCCGACAACTGGCCAAAGAACATCCGGCCGACGCCGATATTGTGATAGCTGTCCCCGACTCGGCCAACACTGCCGCGCTGGGATATTCCGAGGAATCAGGTATTAAGTTTGAAATCGGTCTCATCCGGAACCACTATGTCGGGCGGACCTTTATCGATCCGGATCAGTCAATAAGAGACCTTGATGTCAAGATTAAGTTTAATCCGGTCAAGGGGGTTCTTAAGGACAATCGGGTGGTGATAGTCGATGATTCCATCGTGCGCGGCACGACATCAAAAAAGCTGATAAAACTAATTCGGACGGCGGGGGCGAAATCAATTCATATGCGCGTATCTTCACCACCGATTATTTCCCCCTGCTTTTTCGGAATCGACATGCCGACCAAAAACGAGCTGATTGCTTCGTCAAAATCGGTTAAAATGATACAAGAATATCTTGAAGTAGATTCTCTGGGTTATTTATCGATTGACGGCATGTTATCAATGCCGTCGCTGCCCAACAGCAGTTTCTGTGTCAGCTGTTTTTCGGGGAAATACCCGCTGCCAATCGAAAGAAATCACGGCAAATTTCACCTGGAAAAGTTGTAAGCCAAATCTCCAATTTCGGCCGGATATTCCGATAACCAAAAAAACAGAACTAATGGCAATTACATAAAGAATCTGCCGTTGACAGACTTGAAAGATTGCGTATATTATGTTACAGAGTAACTACTTGCGTATGACCTTATGGTTCCCTGTCGGCCGCCGGCAAATGTGCGTCAATACATTGGAGGTTATATGAAAATATCCGAATATTCCGGGCTTCATTTGTTACTAATTTTCCTGATTATATTCAGTCTTCCCCTTTCCACGCTGGCAAAACCGATCGCGGGATCAAACTCGGATATTTTGGCGCTAAAACATCGACCGACACCGGTCAAACCGGCCATGCAAAGGGTTTCGCCGGAAGCTGATATTCTCCGCGTAATCGTGAAATTCAATGAGAGTACCGGTGTCCATCTGCGCAATAATAATCTGGTATCGAATAAGGGATTATCCTTAAAAGCGGTAAATGATATTATAAAACCATATACTGAGGGCAGATTATCCCGGCTGCTTCCTGTCCCGGAAGAAAAGCTTGCGAAATCAAAAAGTATTTATGAGGCTAAATCCGGCCATCAGCTGGCCGATTTCAATTTGTATTATAAGATCGATGTATCAAGCGCAGCCGAAGTAGAATCTCTTGTTAATCAGCTGAATAAGCTCGATATTGTCGAGATTGCCTATCCGGAGCCAAAGGCTGAACCGGCCGGGGATATCTATCCCCCGACACCCAATTATGATACGCTGCAGGAGTATCGTAATCCGGCACCGACCGGCGTTGACGCCATATATGCCAACTATCAGCCGGGGGGCGACGGCAGCGGTGTAAAAATTGTTGACATAGAAAATTCCTGGAATGAATGGCACGAGGACCTCGACGCGGCTCTCGGCGGTACAATAAACGGCGGCGCGGATCAGTACGGTAACCACGGTACGGCCGTTCTGGGTGAGATGATCGGCGGTGATAATGGTTATGGCGTCACCGGCATTTGCCCCGGAGCGGCGATCGGTATGGCCTCGGCGGCGATTAACGGTACGGTCGAGGCGATGTGGATAGCCATCGATACTCTTAAGGCCGGCGATCTGATGTTAATAGAGCTGCACGCTCCGGGTCCCCGATATAATTTTCAGGTTCGTTCCGATCAGCTTGGCTACGTTTGTATGGAGTACTGGCAGGACAGGTTTGATGCGCTGCAATATGCCTGGGCTAAAGGAATAATCGTAATCGAAGCGGCTGGAAACGGAGCCGAGGATTTCGACGACGAAATCTATGAACAGCGGTTCGATACAACCTATCGAAATTCACATGCGATTATCGCCGGCGCCGGGGCGCCACCCAGCGGAAACTACGGCACTCCGCGGTCGCGACTCGGTTTCTCGAACTATGGTGAACGAGTAAATCTCCAGGGTTATGGAAGGGAAGTTTTCACGACCGGTTATGGCGATTACTGGGACGGCGACAGCAACGACCCCGACCAATACTATACCGCTACGTTTTCGGGAACCTCCTCGGCCTCGCCGATTGTAACCGGTTCTGTGGCTTGTCTTCAGGGATATTACGAGAACAGTTTCGGCGTTCCGTTAACGTCGGATCAGGCCCTGCAATATTTGAACGTTACCGGGACACCGCAGGATGGCGACACAACCCAGCATATCGGACCTCTGCCGAATCTGGCCGCCGCTATGGCATCCGTAATGCCGCCCCCATCATTATCGACGTCGCCGATTTATTTCGATACTTCACTGGAAAAGGGAGCGTCGGCTGAATTGGATCTCTGGCTATTCAACGGTTCGGATAGCTATAATCTCGATTTTGCAATTACCGATAATGACAGTTTATTGAAAATCGCCGATTGGCTGAGCGTCACACCGACCAGCGGGAGTGTCCTCCAATCCGACTCACTATTATTGACGGTCACGCTCGATGCCTCGGTGCTGGAAGATCAAATCGCAACGTACAAGGGTATTATTAAGATTTCGTGGAATGTTTCCGGCGAAAGTCCGGATTCGACGACTCTCGTGCCGGTGTTTCTGGAGGTTCCCTGCCTCGATGATACGACTTTTGTCGTGTCTAAAAGCACCGACCCCGAGGGCCCGGAATTCAACTGGATCGAAATCCATGATATCGGAACGGTGATACCGCGGGAGAGTTACTATAATGGATATAGCGGCGCGCCGCTGGATGACGGGACCGCCGGACCGATAACTTTGCCGTTCGCTTTTCCATTTTACGGTGCCAATTACAATCAATTGTACGTCGGTGTTAACGGGGCAATATCCTTCACTGAAACCGAGGTGAACAGCGACGGCTATTTCGGCGATTTTGATATTCCCGGCAATCCTCTTAATACGTTTATCGCCATATTCTGGAACGATCTGATGCTGGAAGATCTTCTGGGCTTCCCCCTGGGCAATATCTTCTACTACCATGCACCGACAAATGATACGACCGTCATTGAATGGTATCATGTCGGTAATTACAATTCGCCGTTCGATACTGCCACAATTTTCGAGGTTGTCTTCACAGCCGACGGCAACATCATCTTTCAGTACCTGAATGTCGGCGAGTCAGGTCTTGAAAACACGGCGCTGATCGGTCTCAGCGCGGCCGGATGTACCGCGGAACCCTTTGTGGATCATGCCGACCCGACCGAGAATGTCGTTACCGACTCATCGGCTGTACTTTTTGAAAGAAATGTCATACTGGTGATGGCCGGCGACTGCAACAATGACAGCACAATAAATATCTTTGATATTACGTATTTGATCGGTTATCTCTATCTGGAAGGGGATCCGCCCGATCCGATGGCGGCCGGTGATGTCAATTGTGATGAAACGATTAATATTTTCGATATAACCGATCTGATAGCGTACCTGTACTTATCGGGTGCGCCGCCCTGTTCTTACGTTCCATAGGGATATTCGCATCTTGCAGGTCAAACCTCCCCGAGGCTTGAGGTCGAATCTCGGAGAGATTTGACCGATAAATCATTGACTAAATAAACGGAAAGGTCGCTTCGCGGGCAAGATGTAACCAGAACTGCGGGAAGAAACCTATTGCAAGTGTACCAACCGCGGTTATAACAAGTACTAAAACCGCCGCCGGATGATAATAAATCGGTTTAAATTCGGTATCGCTTTTTTCAAAAAACGAAATCCAGACCACTCGAAGATAATAATAAACCGAGACAAAGCTGTTCATAACGGCGATGATGACAAGCGGAATATAGTCACTCTTGACCGCCTCGGAGAAAATATAAAATTTACCGAAGAAACCGGCTGTCGGCGGAAATCCGGCCAGGGCAAACATAAATAATCCCAGCAGAACCGCTAAAAAAGGATGACGTCCCCCGAGACCTTTCATCTCGCTGATTAATGCTTTACTTCCCGAGCGGCTGTCGATCATGGTAACTACCATAAATCCGCCGAGGTTAAAAAAGGCGTAGGCAAAAAGATAAAATATCGCTGCCGAAACGGCGCCCTCTCCCCCAACCGTCAGGGCAACCAGAATATAGCCGGCATGGGCGATCGAAGAATAAGCCAGCATCCGCTTTATATTTTCCTGATAGATGGCCAGCAGATTACCGGCCGTCATGGTCAAGACGGCCAATATCCAGAACATCGATGTGATTCCGCCGAGTTGTGGCAATCCGTAAATAAAAATCCTGAGTAAAGCGGCAATTCCCGCGGCTTTAGGGGCGACTGAAAAATAAGCCGTCACCGGTGTCGGTGCCCCCTGATAGACATCGGGGACCCACATATGAAACGGAACCGCGGCAACTTTGAAACCGAAACCGAGCAATATTAAAAACGCGCCGGAGTATAACAGAAAGCCCGATTTGGCGCTTATAAAACTGAAATCCGTCAGGATTCGCCGTAGGTCGGTCGTTTCCGATGCACCGTACACCAGTGCGATTCCATACAATAAAAATCCGGTGGCAAAAGCACCGATAATAAAGTACTTAACCGATGCTTCATTCGAAGCGGGATCTTTCCGGGCCAGACCGGCCATAACATAGAGAGGAACGGACATGATTTCGAGGCCGAGAAAAATGACAATTAAATCGGAACTGGAAGCCATGGTCATCATGCCGACCGTTGAAAACAGCAGCAACACATAAAATTCGAAACGTTCGATGCCACGCTCTATTAAGTAATTTCGAGCCATCAGGACGGTGATAAGTCCGGCGACCAAAAAGATAATATTAAAAAAGACCGCGAAATTATCGACCTGCACCATGCCGAAGTATCCTGATTCAGGTACGTCCCATTGATTGGCAACCAGAACCAAACCGCCGATCAGACCGATTATACTGAGATAAAACGGTAATGAACGGCTGCGAGTCAGGTTGCCGGATAAAAGAATCACCATCCCGAAGATAAGGAGAAAGACCTCCGGGGCGATAATCTCAAAACTTACTGCCGCTGAACTGGTATCCATAATTCAATACTCATGTGCGACGTACCGCCGCAAAAATTATATTCCTCAACCTCCGTCAAATCCTACTTTAACTTCACCCTTATCGATAATCACCGGGACTATCGCCTGACCGCCTGCAAGCTCGATTGCTTTTTGCTTAGCACCGGGGATGTCGTACACATCGATTTCGTCAAAATCGACACCCAGCTTATTATAATGCGCCTTCGCGGCGGCGCAGTAGGGACAGCCCGGCTTGGTATATATGATTACTTCGGACATACCCATTTACCCCCGATATTTAAACATCTGGTCGAATCGGCATTTTCCGAATACGTTATATGGGCACCACCCGGGATATCTTCGTTCGCCTGACCGGCAGTTTGCACCATACTTATAATATTTTTAACGGCCGGTTCCATTCGGGACAGAAACGGTTTCGGATAGATACCGATCCAGAAAACCAGAATCACCAGCGGAATTAAAACCAATTTCTCCCGGCCGCCGAGGTCTTTAAGATTTTTATTTTCCGGTCTGGTTAATTTACCGAATATCACACGCTGCAACATCCACAGCATATAACAGGCGGCCAGCACGACTCCCGAGGCACCGATTATGGCATAAACCTGATTGGAATGAAATGTCCCGAGCAGAATCAGAAATTCGCCGACGAAACCATTGGTCAGCGGCAGACCTATGGAGGATAGTGCAATAATCATAAAGAATGTCGAAAAGACCGGCATCGATTTGGATAGGCCTCCGAAATCGGAAATCATGCGGGTATGACGACGTTCGTAAATCATTCCGACAATCAAAAAGAGCGCCCCGGTCGAGATGCCGTGATTAACCATCTGTATGACCGAGCCTTCCAGACCCTGCGTATTCAGGGCCATCATACCGAGCATGACAAAACCGAGATGCGAAACCGATGAAAAGGCGACGAGAGATTTGACATCACGCTGCACCATCGCCACCAAGGCACCGTAGATAATTCCGATCAGGGCCAGTATCGATATCAGGGGAATAAATTTAAGAGTCGCCTCGGGAAACATCGGCAGGCATATTCGTACGAAACCGTATGTGCCCATCTTCAGCAAAACCCCGGCCAATATCACCGAGCCGCCGGTCGGGGCCTCGACGTGAGCATCAGGCAGCCAGGTATGGAACGGCCAGATGGGTACTTTGATGGCAAAAGCCAGGGCAAATGCGATGAAGATATAAGTCTGCGCGCCCAACGGGATCGGCATCGAATAATATTTCAGCATATCGAAGCTGTACTCATTATAGTAGCCATAGTACATAAAGAATAAATACAGTATGGCCACCAGCATCAGCAGTGACCCGAACATGGTAAAGAGGACGAATTTTATGGCGGCGTAGATTTTCCTCGGTCCGCCCCACACACCGATAATAAAGTACATCGGGATAAGCATCACTTCCCAGAAGACATAGAATAAAAAGAGGTCCAGCGAGACAAAGACGCCGAGCATACCGGTTTCCAAAAGAAGCATCGAGATGAAGTACCCTTTGACACCGGTTTTAATGGCATTCCACGAGGATATTATGACGATCATCGATAGAACCGTCGTCAGCAATATCAGCAGAAGCGAGATACCATCGATACCGAGATGGTAATGTATTCCGAAACCCGAAATCCAGGGGATGTTGACCTCGAATTGCATCCCGGGGGCCAGCGGTTCAAACATGGCGTACAGCCAGATCGAAAACAGAAAAGTAACAAAAGCGATAATAAGCGCGATTGATTTTACCGAATCATGACGCGCCTTGGGTACAATAAGAAGCATTATCGCACCGAGGAGCGGGAAAAAAGTTATAATTGTCAGTATCTGTTTTTCCATTTTACCTTAGGAGCACGTATCCTATTATTGCTATCACACCCAGTAAAAATATGGTCGCGTATGTTCTCAGATTTCCGGTTTGCACCGGCCGTAAGCCTTTTGACATGTCACCTATCAAAATCGCGAGGCCATTCAGTAAGCCGTCTATTATGATAACATCAAATACTTTCCATAAAAACAGCGAACCGTTGACAACCGGCCGAACGATCACGGCGCCGTACAATTCATCGATAAAGTATTTTCCGTAAAGCAATTTATAAATTACCGAAAAGCTGTTTCTCAATTTACCGGCGGCAGAGATATTTCTATTATATACATAATAAGCCAAGTAGATAAAAACGAGCACCAGAATAACCGATGCGGCCATTAAGCCCAGTTCGATAGTACTGCTATACGTCGCCGAGGCGAGGGCAGGACCGGTTTTATCGGCATGATGAGAAGCGTTCATGACCGGTTCAAGGAATTTCTCGAAACGGTTACCGCCGCCCAAAACATGCGGAATTCCGACCCAGCCGCCGATGACCGACAGGATTGCGAGAATTATCAGCGGAATCGTCATAACCGGCGGCGATTCATGAATATGCTCTTTGGTATGGGAATCCATCCGTTCTTCACCGTAAAATGTCAGGTATATCAGACGAAACATATAGAAGGCGGTCAATCCGGCCGTTAACAATCCGACCGCCCATATCAGGATTGAACCATAATCGGATGAAAATGTTTTCCAGAGGATCTCGTCTTTGGAGAAAAATCCGGAGAATCCGGGGATACCGGCGATGGCCAGAGTGGCAATCAGAAATGTCCAGAATGTTTTCGGCATCCTTCGTTTCAGCCCGCCCATATAGCGCATATCCTGCTGTCCGGCCAGACCGTGCATCACCGAACCGGCAGCCAGAAACAATAATGCCTTAAAGAAAGCGTGAGTCATCAGATGGAAAATACCGGCGGCAAAGGCGGCCACGCCGCAGGCGGCGAACATATAACCCAGCTGGCTGATAGTCGAATAAGCCAGAACCCGTTTTATATCATTCTGGGCCAGTGCAATCGTCCCGGCGTAAAAAGCCGTCGCGATACCGATAATGGCGACAATGGCCATCGTAGCCGGCGCCATCATATACAGAACGTTCGAACGGGCAATCATGTAAACGCCCGCCGTGACCATCGTGGCGGCGTGAATCAAAGCCGAAACCGGGGTGGGACCCTCCATGGCATCCGGCAGCCAGATATACAATGGAATCTGCGCCGATTTACCGGTGGCGCCGACGAATAATAGCAGCGTTGCGGCGGTAATCAGGCCGCCTCCGGCAAGAAACAGTTGCGGCGCTTTATCGAAAACGGTCGCGAAATTCAGTGAGCCCACCTGCCAGAAAATAATAAACAATCCGATCATAAAACCAAAATCACCGATACGATTGACGATAAATGCCTTCTTACCGGCATCGCTGGCCGATTGCTTTTCAAACCAGAAACCAATCAGAAGGTAACTGCATAAACCGACGCCTTCCCAGCCGACGAACATCAACAGGTAGTTATCGGCCAGAACCAGTGTCAACATCGAAAACACGAACAGATTCATATATGTAAAGAAACGGCCGTAACCACTGTCATCGTGCATATAACCGATCGAATAGACATGGATAATAAAACCGACGCCGCTAACGACAAGGACCATCACGGCCGATAACGGGTCAAACAGGAAACCGATATTGACATTAAATTGTCCCGACGGTATCCAGGTGAACAGCACGTTTTCCATCAAACGGCCGGTTTCGGGAAGTGCGAGCAAATCGAATAAATATTTGACACCGAAGATGAACGACAGGCCGACCGAGCCGCAGCCAATAAATGAAATCAGCTTTTTAGGCAGCCTGCCAATAAACAAGCCATTAAGCAGAAAGCCGATCAAGGGAAAGAGAGGCAGTAAGTACAATGGTTGATTCATCGGTTTATCGTTTCAAAAGGTTATACTTGTCGGCGTTAATGGTCTCTTTATTTCTAAATATCATAATTATAATCGCCAGACCGACGGCAGCTTCGGCGGCCGCGACGGTCAGGACAATAAACACGAAGGCATGCCCGTCGATGTTTCCGTTCATTCTCGAAAAAGTGATAATTGCGAGATTCGCCGCGTTAAGCATCAATTCAATCGCCATAAAAATAATAATCAGATTCCGCGAGATAACAACACCTATCGTACCGATTGCAAACAACAGCGCGCTCAGAATAAGATAATGTGCAACAGGGACCATTCAGATTTCTCCCTCGGCATCCGTTTTTTCCCTCTTGGCGATAACGACCGCACCGATTATCGCCACTAACAGCAGAATCGAAGTCAATTCGAAAGGATATAAATATTCCCGGAATAAATGTGTCGCCACCATCTCGACCGAACCGAAATTGTCCGCGACCTGACCCGCCTGACCTTCCGTTCCGGGCGCGAATACCATCTGTTTGACGACAAAAACAATCTCGATGAAAAAGATTGTCGACAGAACGATTTTTGTTCCGCCACCGAGCTTCGATTGCGAACCTTCGAAACGTTCGCCCCGCAAATTCAGAAGCATTATCACAAACAGGAAAAGGACCATGATGGCACCGGCATAAATGATAATCAGCAGGGCGCCGACAAACAGCGCGGACAGCTGCACATACAAAATCGCCTGAGCCACCAGAGAAACGATAAAATAAAGCACCGAGGCAACCGGATTATGCTGCCGGATCATCATCACAGCCCCGCCGATGGCCAGTACGGCCGCGGAATAAAATATGACGGTCTCGAGCAGCACGGCTATTGGACTCTCCTGTTTTTTCGATAGATTTTCTTAAATCGCTCTTTCGGCCTGTTATCCAGCATGGCGTATTTAGGATATATAAATGAATCTCGATTGTCATTCGAAAATTCATACTCATGCCCGAGAAAAATGGCTTCCTCCGGGCAGGCTTCTTCACAAAAACCGCAGAAGATACAGCGTAGAAGATTTATTTCATAGACTTTGGCGTATCTCTCCCCTTTTTCATTTTCGGCCGGTTCCATATAGATGGCGTCGGCCGGGCAGGCGGCGGCGCATAAACCGCAACACACGCAGCGATCGGTTCCATCGTCGTATACTTCGAAATAGTGCAAGCCTTTATATCGCGGTGCCATTTCGACCTTTTCTTTAGGATACTGGAAAGTAACCGGCTTCTTGAAAAGGTGCTTGATGGTCGTGTAGAATCCTTTCGGCAGAGCCAAAAATATTGTCTTAAAAATTCCTGCAGCCATTAAAATCACACCCTGTAAATTAAAGCGGTTACCAGTACATTCAACAAAGCCAGAGGGAAAAGCACCTTCCATCCGAAATTCATCAATTGGTCATATCTGAACCTGGGGAGAGTTCCTCTCACCCAGATATAAAAGGCCATAAATAAAAATACTTTAATAATGAACCAGACAATCGGGGGCAACAGCGGTCCCTGCCATCCGCCGAGAAATATGGTCGTTACGACCGACGCCACGGCAATCATGTTGGCGTATTCCCCGATAAAAAACATGGCAAAACGCAGTGAAGAATATTCGGTATGATAGCCGCCGACCAGTTCCGATTCGGCTTCCGGCAAATCGAACGGATTTCGATTCGTCTCGGCAAATGCGCATATCGCGAATATGACGAAACCGACCGGCTGACGGAAAATGTACCAGTCAAAAAATGAGGCCTGCTGCGCAACCAGTTCTTTCAGCGACAGCGTTTGTGCTATTACCAAAACACCGATTATGGATAATCCATAAGCAACCTCGTAGGAAATCATCTGGGCCGAAGAACGAATACCGCCCAGCAGCGAATATTTCGAACCCGATGACCAGCCGGCCAAAACGATTCCGTAAACACCCAGCGATGTCACCGCGAATACGAAGAGAACGCCGACATTCAAATCGGAAATGACCATATCGATATGGTAACCGGCAATAGTGATATTACTCCCGAACGGCACGACGGCAAATGATAACAGAGCCGGGACAAAGGTGACGATCGGCGCCACGGCATAAGTCAGCCACTCGACCCGATCGGGAACAAAATCTTCTTTAAAGGCGAGCTTGATAGCATCGGCGACAGGCTGCAATAAACCGAAAGGCCCGGCCAGATTGGGTCCGATACGATGCTGCAGACGGGCAACAAATTTCCTTTCAAGTAATGTCGCGTAGGCGCATCCGGTCAGGACGGCCAAGACGACGACAACGACTTTGATGGCGGTTATAATTACGAAGGTGGTCACACTCATTTTTCTTCCACCCTTGTTAATTTCACGCGATCCGTCCGTCGCTTTCTCATCTGCAGGACGTTGACCGCCGAGGCTGAAAAATTACGCACCACCAGAAGAACATCATTTTCAACAAACTCGGAAATTTTAAGCGGCAGGACAATTTTCCCGACCTCGGATTCGACTCTAAGCAGAGTTCCATTTTCGGCCTTCAATTTTTCCGCCGTCGAGGGTGACATCTCCAGAAACGCCTCGCTGCAAAAGGCCGACAGCGATTTTGACTTTTCGGTCATCTGTCCGAAGTGATGCAGCTCATCGACGACATAAAGCGCGTAAGGGTATTCCTCGTTGGAATCCGGTTTGATATGGCGAACTTCGCGCAACCGGGGAGTGTAGTCATTATCGGATTCTAATTTCATGAGTTCCGATACGTCTTTATCCAGATCATCCGGATTTTCGTACAACGGCGATTTTAATTCACAGGCGATTTTGTTTACCAGTGCGAATGCCGGCAATGAATGACCAACCGGCCCGATGGCCGCCTTAAATGATTGTTCAGTCTCTTCCAGATTCACAAATGTACCACCATATTCCGCCCAGCTTGAAAGGGGTAAGACAACGTCGGCCAGGGCGGTCGTTTCGGTCTCGAACATATCCGCCACAACGAGAAAATCGAGCTTATCCAGACCATCTTTAACGAATTGCCCATCGGGATAGGAAAGCATTAAATTCGAACCTATTACAAACATGGAATCCAGGTCCTCTTTGGTCGCCGATAATATCATCCGATCGGCCGCCAATCCGGCACTGTCAGGATAAGCACCCCATATTGATTTCAATCTATCGATTTTCTTCTCGGACAGATGCGGCATAACGCCCAGTTTCTGGGCGCCCATACTATTGGAATATTTTGACAAAAAGCCGATTTGACCCTTACTATGGATCCCGGCCAGCAAGATTAAATTATTGATTGCCGATGCCAATAATTCTCTCGCCGATGATGAAGTCACCAGTTCACCGACAAGCAATGAAATATTTTTTGCTTTTCGCAGCGCCTCGGCGAAGGCTTTGATTCTTTCGGTTTCGATACCGCAAATCATCGAGGCCTTTCCCGCGGTTTTCGGATCAATCAGTGATTCGAGTTTGTTTTTCGTATCGTTTTCAGCCAGACAGACGCAAACGCCATTTAACAGCGCTTCCAGCGTCCCGATATTATAAATCATTTCATCCGTAGATATATCGGCCGACTTGGTCGTGAACGGATTGAGCATATAGAGTTTTGCTCCCGCATTCTCGACCGTTTTGCGGGCGCGGAGATTTACGATTGGATGCTCTTTTATAAGATTCGAGCCTATCACGACTATTAAATCCGATTTTTCAATGTCGGCAATTTTGAACTGCTGTCCGGTCAGTTGCGAATACAGATCACCATGCTCTTCGGGAAGCATTTTATAATCGGTACGAAAATCGACATTATTGGAATTCAGTACTAATCTCATGAACTTCGAAAAGGCATAGAGCGATCGGTTATCCATCGCCGCCGCAATCATTCCCCCAATACATACCCCGCCTTTTTTGTCTTTTATCTCCTTGAATTTCCGGGCGACCAGTCCAATCGCTTCTTCCCAGGTCGCCGGTACCTGCGTGTCATCCTTTTTTATCAGCGGTGTCGTTAAGCGCCCTTCGGCATAAACGGTCTGGTATCCGTAGCGACCGACATCACATATCCAGCCGTCATCGATGGCATCGTTGCGGCGGGCGGTTGCTCTGAAAATCTTCTTCAAACCGCCGGTTCCTCTCCAGAGCCTGATATTGCAGCCGTCGGCACAGAACTGACAGACGGAATCAATCTGTTCGGTTTTCCAGACACGGATTTTATACCGCCAATCGGTATTCGTTAAAGCCCCCACCGGACAAATCTGCACCAGGTTGCCGGAATACAGATTGGCAACCTGCCGGCCGGGCGGCGGCATTATTTCGGTAACATTGCCGCGCTGGAAAGCGCCCAGATCATGCTCACCAAAAGCTTCCTTATTGGCGCGCACACATTTGTAGCAAAGAATGCATCGATTCTGATTGCGGATTATCTCCGGTCCGATACGCCAGTCATCGAACGTCGATTTTTTATCGCGTATGAAACGATATTTTTTGTGATCATATCGGGAGTCATCGATTCCGTGGGCGAAAGTCAAATCCTGCAAATCGCATTCACCACCCTTGTCACAGGTGGGGCAATCGAGCGGATGATCGATCAGGATAAACTCCAGAACCGCCTTTCGCCCCTGCTTGACTTTGTCGCTGTCAGTGTAAACGACCATATCCTGCATGACCGGCGTGGCGCAGGAGACCTCGAGTTTGGGTCTTTTTTCGATCTCGACGTAACACATCCGGCAGGCCCCGACCGGCTTCAGCTTGGGATGCCAGCAAAACGTCGGGATATCTATACCAAGCGACTGAGCCGCCTCCAGAACCGTATAATGCTTCGGCACGGTTACTGCACGGCCGTCAATAGTCAATGTAACTTTATTGTTGTCGCCCATTACTTAAACTCAAACTCCGTTTTCACCAGGCATGTTTTTTTGGCGATATGGTACTCCCATTCATCGCGAAATAATTTAATCGCCGATTGTATCGGCATCACGGCGGCATCGCCGAGAGGGCATATGGTTCGACCCAATATGTTGTCGCACACCGATTCGATTTTTTCGATATCTCCCGGCCTACCATCACCTTGCTCGATTCGTGAAATCGTTTTTTCCAGCCAGCCGGTACCCTCACGGCAGGGAGTGCATCTGCCGCACGATTCATGTCGATAGAAATGTGTCAATCTTTCAATCACCCAGACCATACAGGTTCGATCATCAATAACGATTACGGCACCGGAGCCAAGCATCGAGCCGGCTCCGGCCAGTGATTCATAATCCAGTGGCGTGTCAATCTGATTAGGAAGCAAAAATGGCGTCGAGGAACCACCCGGGATAATAGCCTTCAGGTTATGTCCATCTTTAACGCCGCCACCCAAATCATTTATTAAATATGACAATGGCGTGCCCATTTCAAGTTCGTAATTACCCGGTTTATTGATATGACCGGAAAGCGAAAAAATTTTGGAGCCCGTCGATTTTTCAGTGCCCATCAAGCGATACCACTCGACGCCGTTATTGATAATCTGCGGCACCGAGGCCAAGGTTTCGACATTATTAACAATCGTCGGGCAGCCGTACAAACCTTCAATGGCCGGGAAGGGCGGTCGAATTCGCGACATGCCGCGTTCGCCCTCGAGAGAATTCAGAAGCGCCGTTTCCTCGCCGCAGATATAAGCGCCGCCGCCGGTATGTACGATCATATCGAGATTATAACCGGTACCCAAAATATTTTTCCCCAGATAACCTTTCGCGCGCGCTTCGTCGATAGCCTTTTCCACAGTCCGATAGGATTTGACAAATTCACCGCGAACATAGATGAAGGCCAGGTGACAGCCAATAGCGTACGAGGCGATCGCCATACCTTCGACGACCATATGCGGGTCACGCTCCATCAGAACCCTGTCTTTGCATGTCCCCGGTTCGGATTCGTCGGCGTTGCAAATCAAATATTTCGGCTTGGGAGAATCCTTGGGGATAAAACCCCATTTAACCCCGGCCGGAAATCCGGCACCGCCGCGTCCGCGGACACCGGCTTTCTTCACTTCTTCGATAACTTCGGCCGGTTTCATCTGCCTGAGAGCTTTTTCCCAAGCCTTATAGGCACCATGGGAAACGGCCGTATCTATCTTAACCTGATCGGGATCGTCGATATATTTAAATAGCTCTTTCTTTTCCATATCAGGCCTTGGACCTCAATTCATCCAGGATGGCGTCGACTTTCTCGCGGGTCAAATTTTCGTAATACTTATCGTTTATCTGCATCATCGGGGCCGTCGTACAACTGCCGAGACATTCGACCGAAATCAGAGTGAATAATTCATCGGATGTCGTCTCGCCCTTTTTAATTCCCAGCTTTTCTTCCAGATACGATATCAGGCTATCGGCGCCCAACAAAGCGCAGCTAATATTATGACATACCTGTATCAAATATTTTCCGACCGGCTCCTTGGGAAACATAGTGTAAAAGCTGGCCGCTTCGGCGATATCGACTATCGGTATTTCGGTAATCCCGGAGATTTCCTCATATATATCGGCGTCCAGATGCCCGACCTGGTAATAGGCAACGGTCAGGGCGGGAAGAATGGCCGATTTCCGCTTCGGATAGCGAACCATTTTCTTTTTAATTTCGGCGATTGACTGCTCGTTTAAAATCATCTATCAACCTCACCCAGGACAATATCAATCGAACCGATGGCGGCGATAACATCAGCCACCAGCCCGCCTTCTATCATTTTTGGCAAAGCGGAAAGATTTACAAATGATGGCGGACGGACGCGCATTCGATGTGGTTTATTGGTGCCATCGGAAGATATAAAATATCCGAGCTCACCTTTGGGGGCTTCTATAGCCTGGTAGACGGCACCTTTCGGCGGCTTAAATCCCTCGGTGATAATTTTGAAGTGGAAAATAAGCGATTCCATCTTGAACATAACATCTTCTTTCGGCGGCAATACCACACCCGGCACCCGGGCGCGGAACGGTCCTTCCGGCATACCATCCAATGCCTGTCTTATAATCCGCAAGGATTGACGCATCTCCTCCAAACGGATTATGTATCGATCGTATACGTCGCCATTAACGCCGAGAGGAATATTGAAATCGAACTCCTCATAGCCGGAATACGGATTGGCTTTACGCACATCATAATTGACACCGGAACCGCGTAAACTGGGACCGGTCAAGCCGTAGTTGATGGCATCATCGGCCGATATTTTGGCTACACCGATAGTTCGGTTACGGAATATTCGATTATCGGTCAGGAGTCTTTCGTAATCGATAAGCGCATCAGGCATTCTTTTCAGGACCTTTTCGACTTTTTCATTGAAATCGGGCGGCAATTCGTCGGCCAATCCGCCAATTCGGAAATAAGTCGACATCATTCGCTGACCGCCGCAAGCTTCGTACACATCGATTATCAATTCCCGTTCGCGAAAAGCGTAAAGCATCATCGACATGGCCCCGATATCGAGGGCGTGGGTTCCGATCCAGACCAAATGCGATTTGATTCGGGTTAATTCGGTCAGTAAAACACGAGCGAATTTCACTTTGGGAGGAACTTCAATCTCCATCAATTTTTCGACCGCCAGACAATAACCGAGGTTGTTAGACATCGGCGCCAAATAATCCATCCGGTCGGTGGTCGGAATAACTTTATAATAAAGTTTCGACTCGGCTGTCTTTTCGATGCCGGTGTGAAGATACCCGATATGCGGCGTGGCTTTGACCACCGTTTCACCATCCAACTCCAGTTCGATGCGCAGAACCCCGTGGGTGGCCGGGTGTTGCGGCCCCATATTGATATTCATGGTTCTCCGTTGGGCGGTTTCGCTCGTCATATCACCTCGGGAGGTTCATTTTTATTATGCGAAAATCTGGGCATCTCGTATGTCAGCGAAAAATCTTTTCGGAGTGGAAAACCTTCCAAATCGTCGGGAGTGAGGATTTTTACCAGATTGGGATGACCCGCGAAAGTAATTCCCATCAGGTCATATACTTCGCGTTCCAACCAATCAGCGGCACACCAGATCGATGTCAGCGAATCTATCTCCGGATTATCAGCGGGCAGCCTGACTTTAATGAAAAACCGGAATTTATGTTTCAACGAATAAAGATTATAAACAACTTCAAAACGACCCTCGTCTTCATCCGGCGCATTCAACCAATCGAGGGAACAAATATCCGAGAGGAATCTGAATTCAAATTCCTGATCATCAAAAATTGCTTTGCAAATATCCAGCAGGAATTCTTTGCGAATATAAAAAGACAATTGCCCGCGGAATTCATCCACACGCAACACCGCACCCGAAAAATTCTTTTCAAAAAACTCTTTTAGCTTTTCTTCCATATCCCAAGAATTAAGCCTCAGGCCTTTTTCGCCGGTTTGATTTTCGGTTTACTATCATTCCTTTTGGCCAACGGTTCCTTGCTAACCTTTTCGTAGAGTTTCAAGATGCCTTCCATTAATTGTTCTGGTCGCGGCGGGCAGCCGGGCACATACATATCGACCGGGATGATTTTATCGACACCCTGGAGAATGGCATAATTGTTAAATATACCACCGCACGAGGCACAGGCACCCATCGACAGAACCCATTTCGGATTGGGCATTTGCTCGTATAACCGCTTGACAATCGGCGCCATTTTCATCGAAACGCGCCCGGCGACAATCATCAAATCAGCCTGACGGGGCGACGGCCGCATCACCTCCATACCATAGCGGGCCAGGTCGTATTTCGGCCCGAAAGTCGACATCATCTCGATGGCACAGCATGCGAGACCGAAGCCAAACGGCCACATCGACCGTTTCCGGCTCCAGTTGACCATCTTCTCGAGCGTCGTCAATATTATCGAATCCGGTATTTTTTCTTCTAATCCCATTTTAATGCTCCTTTTCCTAATATGTAGAAGTAGCCTACCAGAAGAATTACGATAAACACCAGAATCTCGATAAAGCCAAACATCCCCAATTTTTTGTAGATAACCGCCCAGGGATATAAAAAGACAACTTCAATGTCAAAAAGAATGAACAAAACCGCTATCAGATAGAACTTTACGGGAAATCGTTGTTTGGTATCTCCTTTTGGCTCGATACCGCTTTCATACGGATCACCCTTGGCGCCGCCCGTGGTCCGACGTCCGAATATTATGGAGACGGCAACCATGGCCAATGCAATAAATGTCGCAAAGGCAACCAGAAAAATTATCGGGAATAAAGTCTCAAACATATATAAAATGTCAACCCAACCTATAATTTAATTGCAAATTATAGAGAGAACATCTGTTCAAGTCAACAATATTTCGTTAAAATTTTCACAAAGATTTTGTATATTTTAATCTGATGGTCCTTGCCGGCCGGATATTCCACGAAACATAAGTTATTGTATTACAATCTATTTTTGTTTATCCATGCAGTCTAAACGCCGATTCTGATGTGGTTGGAAAAAATCCAGCCCTTGCCTTTTTTATATGCTTCCGCGCGATAAATGCCGTTTTCCCCCGGTTTATATTCCAGATAATCGCTATCCGTTTCTATAAGACGATTCCCATTACACACAAGCCTTATATTACATCGGCCCGGGCATTTGACAAAAATAATCGAATCCTCGTACGATTCGATTCTACCTCCGCAAATGACCGAGTCGGTACCGTGCCGCGCCATAAACTTGAAGCCGGAGGCATCGCCCCAGCGATAATTGGAGAAAAAAAGGCGGCAATCCCTGATGGCATCATAGATCTGCCCTTTGGCAACCTTAAAATCGCGTGATAATTTATCAGGCAGCAGGATATGCGTTCTTAATGATTTAAACTGAACCTTGTATGGAAAAATAGTAATTCTGATTGGACCGACCTTGTATAAGAAGGCATGAGCGTCGACTGCGGCCAGACCGGCCACCTTGCGAATTTTATTTAACTCGTCCCACTTTTGCAGGATCCTGTCCGTCGGTGCGTCCATAAACCTTCGCGGCGAAAACAGCATTTTTATTTGATTATAGGCGGTCAGCTTTTCCATCCACTCCGACATCTGGTTCCATATTTCGATGCCGTCGAATCCTTCGGCATCCCATGCCAACCAGGGATAAGACGGAAATTTCCCAAGGCGCGGACGGATTTCATCGGGATGGGCAATGATACCAAGCGCCCCCTGCCGCTTGCCCTCGGCGACATATTCCCGAGGCATCATTTCACGCGGCAGGACATCATTGGTTTCGAAAAGCAGGTAATGATTGCAGTCTTCGGTATCATTATGTTCATATCCGATCACAACCAGAGTATCATTATAAAAGCCCTCTTTGCCCGCGTGTCTTGACTTCAACGTCATATGATCGGTAATAACCAGAAAATCCAGACCGACAACCGACGCGATATCGGCGATTTCTTCGACGGTTTTGGTACCGTCGGAATCGGTCGTATGGACGTGAATGCCGCCCTGATATTCGTAATAATCTTTTATCTCGATCATATTTTTAATTAACGCTGCTTCTTTCCGGCAATTTACGGAAAATTATCAATCCGATCGCCATCATAATTATAAGAGATACGACCGCCAACCGATATGGCAATCTTACCGCTGCCGATCCGCCTAAATTTAACCAACCGGATAAAATAATTCCGACTTTTTGCGAACTGCCAAACAAGTAGACAGTCATACCCCAGACAAGCGGTCCAATGACCGCCGCTGCCCGTCCGGAGAGCGAATATAATCCAAATACTCGACCTAACTCATTACGCGGAACCATCTCGGCCAATAAAGGTCGCGAGACGGTCCACAATCCTCCAAGTAGTATACCGACGATAGAACCAAGAAAATAGATAATAATCTGATTTTCAATTATGATGAATAATATCAATATCAAAATCCATCCCCGGATAATTGTCGCCATAAGTTTTTTCAGACTGATGTTCTGTGAAATGCGGCCGATTACAAATGAGCCGATTACAGCCGAGATCGTGGAAATTATCAGAAAGACGGTCAGGTTTTGGTCGGTAAATCCAAGCACCATCGATGAAAAAATACCTATATTCAAAATCACGGTCGCCACGGCATCCTCAAAAAAGTAATCGGCAATCAAAAAGCGCAAGACCCCCGGATATTTCCGCGTGTCTTTTACGGTTTGCCATACTTCACCGTAGGCCTTTTTTATTTTTATACGGCTTTGAATGGTAATTTCATGTCTTTCTTTTACCCAGATAAAGGCCGGCAGGGCAAAAAGCATAAACAGCACGGCGGTCGGTAGAAATGTGCCGGTCTTGCCGGAGCCTTCCATAAACGGAATATCAAGACCGAATACCATTCCGTTTACCCACGGCAGGACTGCAACCATGGCAAAGATAGAGCCAACGTATCCCATGGCGACACCGAAACCGGAGACAAGTCTTGCCTGCTTGCCTTCGGAAATCGAATAAAGAAGCGAATTATAGAACACCATTCCGCCTTCGTAGAAAAAGTTGGAAAATCCGAACATAATAATAATCAACAGAAAGAGACTCGATGGAATTAACGGAATTATTCCGACCAGCAAGCAACAGCAGAAGGTAAACAAAAGAAGGAATAGCTTTTTCTTCCGGGAATGATCCGAAATGGCGCCCAGAGCCGGCATAATCAGTCCCGCGAGAAGCATCGAGCCGGAAAAAGCGACGTCATAATAAAGCCCGTCACGGCCAAGGTCCTCGACTATCCATCTTTTAAAATAAAGAGACAAGATAATAATCGAATACATCGTGTTGGCAAAGTCATAAAGCGACCAACTGATAACATCTTTGCGGAATATTGCGGAATGTCTGCTCAAAGCTCCAGCGCGTCCACGATAGAAAGCATTCCGTCACGAACCAGCATCAGGAATCGATCCAGCTCAAGACCAATATTGCTGCAGGCCGCCATGGCTTCGCGCGACGCCCCGGCGGCGAAACGCTTTTCTTTAAAACGCCGCAGCATAAATTCGGCGTCGACATTGGCCAGCTTTTTGGTAGGGTGCATCAGGGTGCAGGCAACAATAAATCCGGTGGCCGGATCGGTAGCAAACAGCGCCCAGTCCATATTGGATTTGCATTCGGCATGACCGGGATGGCAGCGGATGGCATAAATCATCTCGGGCGGCAGGTTATACTCTTTCAGCCAGGCTTCGGTCGTAAATGTGTGTTTCTCCGGTTTCTTGACGGTGACGGCATAATCGAGGTCGTGCAGCAATCCTGTCAGGCCCCAGATCTCTTTGTCCTCGTCCAGATGTTCCGCCAGACGAATCATCCCGGCCTCGACCGCCAGGATATGTTTCCGCAGATTTTTGTTTTTAATTTTGGACTCCATTAAGGCCAGGGCGGTCGGTCGGTCAATCATATCAATCACCTCGCTTTTGACTTATGAGTATAAATTATATATAATTGCGGTCGAAATGTCAAAGGAGGTTGGCGGGTCAGACCAATCGTGCCTGACAATTATTTATGAACGGTAACCAGCCGACATCAAACCGGACGCTGCTTGTAATTCCGGCACTTATTTTGGGCACAGTATATATCCTGGCCGGTCTAATTCCGATAAACAGCCTCTGGGGATTTAATCATCTTAGATATTTTCCGAAATTCATGTCGATTATTTACGCGGTTTTATTTCTGCTGATCGTCGTGCCTCCTTTCGCCAGCGCGGCTGCGGCATTAATCGGCCGATTATCGAAGGCTTTCCAAAAGCTGCCATTAGTCCTGCGGATAATAATCATCGCTTTTGCAACCGGTAGTCTATTTTATATTTTTCGTGTCCATGTTCATTCGCTGGGCGACGGTTATCAGCGCATTTATCAGATAGAAAAAGGGTATTGGTATTATTATACGGAGCCTCTGGATTTCTTTTTACATGCCGTTCTTTATCGGTTTTTAAAGTTATTCGGTGTTATTTCCGGCGAACTGGCCTACACCATCATCAGCATTTCCGCCGGAATCGCCTACGTTTTAACGGTGTACCTTTTCAGAATTTCCGATGATATTCCCGAGTCAAGTGTCATACTTATCAAGCTTATAGCCGTCTCATTGGGCGGATCGCAGATGTTTTTCGGATATGTCGAATCATACACTTTTTTCTATCTTTTCAGCCTGCTTTTTTTGCTCTGGTCGGCGAGATTCATACTCTCCGGGAAAGGCCTGCTCACCGCTTCAATTCTCCTGGCATTGGCGATGGCATGTCATATGATAGCAGCATTTCTCCTGCCGGCATTTGCGTACCTTGTTTATTTTAATCTTAAAAAAATCAAGCCGAAAGGCTTCCGGCATAAATATCTTCCGGCATTGTTGGTTATTTTGATAATTCTGGCGCATATCGGAGCGGAAATAAGGCTGAGGTATTTTGTCGAAATCTATACGCCGCCGTTTTCAGGCGGTTTCCTGGCACTGTACTCATTTTCGGAATATTCGGTGCTCTCACCGGCTCATTTATATGATATTTTAAATCAGTTACTGCTTATATCCCCGGCCGTATTTCTGCTTGTCTTCTATTGCATTTCAGATATTAAATTCGCTCGAAATAGAAAAGAGCTGAATCTATTTCTGGGTATTATATTCCTATGTGGGCTTTTAGTCGTTTCCCTTTTGGACCCCAAGCTCGGTTATGCCCGTGACTGGGATTTATTTTCAATCCCGACAGCCGCGCTGGGATTATCGCTGGCGATATTATTGTCGATCGGATTAAAAAACAGAGACAGAATAAATCGTTATTCGGTTTTCGTGATTGCATCATTTTCCATATTACTTTTTTCCGGCTCGATTCTGACCAACGCCTCGGCAAAAAGACAGCTCAAAAGGGCCGAAGATTTGCTCAGTCTAAGCGAAAAAGGTCGCGGCTATGGTACCGAATTGCTTGCCTATTACTACCGTAACCAAGCCGGTGATGATAAAAAGTCCTTGGAATTGCTCGAAAGTATTAGTGGACCGGCCAAAAATGCCCGAGTATACAGCAAGATCGCCAAAACGCAGCTGGACCTTCAACTCGATGATGACGCGCTTAAATCGGCCTACGCAGGAATTGCACTCGACAGCAGCTTTACCGAATTGCAGTTGATGGCCGGTTTTATCTGGCTAAAGAAAGGCCGGCCGGAACTGGCTCTGCCGCGTATGTTAAAAGCCAATGAACTGGCGCCAGGCCGACCGGAAATATTTCATTTTTTGTGTAATATATATGCCGACCTGGATTCGCTCGGCAAGGCAATAATGGCGGGCCATGAGGCGATTCGATTAAAGCCCGATTTTGCACCGTCGTATATTGAACTGGGGGAAGTTTTTTACCGGATGCATGTCTATGATTCGGCTTTGGTGTATACTAAAGAAGGATTGAAGCTGGATCCGTCGATTTCGACGGGGTACGAAATCCTGAATGATATCAAGAACAAATATCGGCAGGGCGACATCCGTTAAAGCCGGGGCGATTCAAATATCTTGACTTTCGACCGATTTTATGATATAAATCGAATTGAAAAATGCTGGGGTAGCTCAGTTTGGTTAGAGCATCAGATTGTGGATCTGAGGGTCGAGAGTTCGAGTCTCTCCCCCAGTATTTTTTATGAAATTCCCCTCCGGTCATTATAATAAATTACTATTACCACTTATAAAAAATAAACAAACCACCGAGTTGAACGTATTGTTGCTTGGATGATTATACCGTCTGATGCCAAAACGACTATCGTAAGAGGGAAAATATTATGAAAAAATTGTTAACGGTCATGACGGCAATATTTATTGCCTTTGCTATTAATGCATACGCCGGTGAAATCCATGATGCCGCCGAGGCGGGCGATCTGGAAAAAGTCAAACAACTATTGAAAGAAAATCCGGCCATACTCGACGAAAAAACCGAGCGGGGGAACACCCCGCTTTTAAGCGCTGTCAGCGGCGATCAGATTAAAGTCGTCGACTTTTTTCTGAGTCAGGGCGCCGATATTGAAGCAACGAATAATCGCGGCAGCACGGCGCTACATCTGGCGGCATATTTCGGTCACGTATCGCTGGTGAAGTATCTTCTGGAACATGGACTTGATTGCAATGCTCGAAGCAACAGCGGCTTTACACCGCTTATGTTCGCAACTTATATGGGGCATCCGGAGGTTGTTAGGATTCTTCATGCGGCCGGAGCAGATATGACTATCACCGATAATGATTATGGCGGAACCGCTTTCCATTGGGCCTGCTCAAAAGGCCCGGTAGAGATGGCGGAATTAGTCCTCTCATTTGGCGCCGATTTAAACGGACGCTCGGCGACTGACAGCAGCACCCCCATTTTCTGGGCGACCTATGCCCGAAACCCGGAAACGATTCAGTTTCTGATCGACAAAGGCGCTAATATTAATATTAAAATGCCGAGCGGCTGGACGGCACTGCACAATTCGACCCGTAATGACCACGTCGAGGGGGCACGGTTATTGATCGATAATGGAGCGGATCTCGAAGCCCGCGATGAGAATGGCTGGACACCGCTGTTTGCGGCCTGTGAGGGCGGGCACATCGATATGGTAAAGCTTTTGCTGGAAAAAGGTGCCGATCCCGATATCGTTGACTCCTTCGGATTTACTCCTTTACTCATGGCCGTTTTTGGTGAAAATATCGAACTGGTGGAACTTCTGCTGTCTCAGGGAGCCGAAACTAATGTTCGAAACGAAAACGGATCAACATTACTACATGCAGCCACCCAAATGGGTAATGCCGAAATGGCCAGGCTATTTATTATGCACGGTGCTGATGTCAACGCGGTCAACAATAATGGAGAAACGCCGCTTGGCATTGCCGTCATTCAGGGAAACGATGAAATAATCGATTTGCTTTTGAATAACGGCGCCGATCCAAACCGTACCGACCAACGGTACGAACGTACGCCGCTTCACTGGGCAGCTATAAAGGGTAATACGGTTGCCGCTGATTATCTTATTAATAAGGGCGCTGAAGTAAACGCCGAAGATAACGGTGGCAAGACTCCCTTATATTATGCCGCCCGCTTTGGTTATAAGGATTTGTTCGATTATTTAAAGGAGAATGGAGCCAATTTTGATAACTCGAATATAGATTTTGACCTCTCCCCAGTTTTTGAAAAACAACTAAATGATGGTGAGGTTTATCTATGGTATTTGGGCCACTGCGGCTGGGCCTTCAAAACAAAAAACCATTTGTTAATATTCGATTATTTCAATAGCGGTAAAGATCCGACCGAGCCGTTGCTGGCCAACGGCCATATAAATCCGGTCGAGATAGCCGATCAGAATGTCTCGGTTTTTATCACGCATGAGCATAGCGATCATTTTGATACATGCATATTAGCGTGGAATGGTGCGGTAGAAAATATCGACTATATTTTCGGCTTCCACCCCGAAGAGATGCCTCAATTCCGCGACAGCGGTTACACCGGTCCCGAGTATACCTATATCGGTCCTCGAGAAAATAAGACTCTCAATGATATGGAAATTCATACGATCGAGGCCAATGATGCGGGAGTCGGTTTTCTGGTTACGGTTGATGGAATAACAATCTATCATGCCGGCGATCATGCCGGTTGGCGCGAGGGCGAAAGAGAGGGCTTCACGCGTGAGATTGACTATCTCGCCGAATCAGGAAAGTCGGTAGATTTCGCTCTACTAAATGTAACCGGCTGTCACGTTCAGGATACGATTGCGCTGGCTGAAAGTGTTTGCTACGCACTTGAGAAGTTGAAACCTCGAATATGGATACCGACACACGGCCTCGACAGAGAATATGTTTATCGGGAATTTGCCGCTAAAATCGCCGCTAAAGGATTTACGACCAAAGCGCTCTGCCCCGAAAACCGCGGCGACCGATTTTTCTATCAAAAGGGGGGGATTTAGGCGTAAAAAAATGGCGCCCCGCAGAATTGAACTGCGGACACACGGATTTTCAGTCCGTTGCTCTACCAACTGAGCTAGGGCGCCAGCTCCAAATAAAAATGATTTTGCAATCTATCTAATTTTCGACTGATGTCAACTTATTTTTAGCCGGGGAAATATAATTTTCGGACTGAAGATGAAGTTGCGCCAATAATAGTTATTAACGCCCCGAAAGCCAGAACGAACATATATAAATCCATGGATCGAAACGATTGGAGTATTACAAGAGTCAACAGGAGAATATAACCAAACCAACCCCATTTTTGTTGCTGCTTGAATGCGACGCTTACGACTATAAATATTATTCCGATGATAAGAAATACAAAATTGGTTTCTATATCGGCGTAAGTTCGGTCTAACATCGACAGGATTATGCCGATTACGGAGTAAATTAAATACATCAGGCTCAGTATAATTCCGGTTATAGAAAGGCGATTAATTCTTTTGACATCTATTGAAGGCGGTTGTTTTAAATCACTCGACAACGATAAAACTATATGGGCAATCAATCCGAATAAAAGCCCAAGAACGGTCCAGGTCAAATGATCCCGATTTTTTTTAAGCGCTTTTTTCCGACACAAGTAGGCAAAATAAATATCATAACCAAATATTAAAATTACCGCGATAACATCAAAAATAATTTTCTCTGCCACGATTTTATGCCTCTGCTTTTAGTTTTATGTCTTGTATTCACCTAATAATCCGGCGCCGACAAAACCGGCATCATTGCCCAGTTCAGCCTTCAGTATTTTCAGATTTTCGGTTGCCGACGAAAAAGCTCTCTTTCGTATCTCTGCGCCGACCGCCTCGATAAATCCGGCGCCGCCTTCGATTATCCCCCCGCCGAATATCAACGCCTGAGGATTGAGCAGATTCACCACGCCTGATAGTCCGGCCCCGAGAACTTCAGCGGTTTCCTCGACGACTTTAAGAGCCGTTTCATCACCTTTTCTAGCGGCGGAAAACAGCTTCTTGACGTTTAAATTTTCAATATCGCCGGATAATGATTCGCTTAAAATCTCACTCATCCCGTTTTTGGTCTTTTCCTTAGTACGATTCAACATTGCTGCGGAAGAGCAATAAACCTCCAGACATCCTCGATTACCGCAGCGGCACTTGTCACCATTGGCGTTAATGACTATGTGTCCGATCTCCCCAGCCGAAAAATTACTACCGCGCCATAGCTCTTTATTAATTATAACCGCCCCGCCGATTCCGGTTCCAACTGTCAGGCAGATTGCGGAATTAAACCTGCGCGCGGCGCCGTATTTTAGTTCGGCCAGAGCCATAGCATTGACATCATTGTCGACATAAACCGGCATGTTCAGATGGTTTTTCAGGTGCGGACCGATTTCAATCCCGACCCAGTCGGGAATATTGGGGCAGGCGCCGACAACAATCCCCTTTTGACTGTCTATCGTACCGGGTGATCCGACTCCAAGCCAGTTGACGGGAATATCATCTTCAGCCGCATGTAACAGCAGATTTTCCGCGATGTTGGTGATAAGATGCAGAAGCGGTTTGGCACCCTTTTCGACCAGGGCCGGTTTTTGGTCCCGATAAAGGATTTTGCCTTCCGAGTCGGCGAGACCATATTTAATACTCGTCCCGCCAATATCGATTCCGGCGTAATATTCGAGATTACTCATATCGGGCGCCCCGATTGCACAAAGAGGGATAAAAGGGTTTAATCAAGAGTCTTGATGGTTTGCAGCTTGTCCTTGCCGGGCCCTTCGACAATCATTTTATAGACATGCGCGGCCGTGACCAGATCCTGAATCGCCAGGCCGGTCGAATCAAAAACGGTAATGTCATCATCCGATTGACGAATTTTCAGGTTTCCGGCAATAACTTTGCCCAGTTCAGCAGCAACATTTTCGCGAGTAAATAATTTCTGATGCACCGGGACATTTATCTCCCCGGAGTGCGAGGCCTGAACCCAGTCATCAATGACCACCTTGGCATCCTGAAGGATAGTACTTTCCAACTCTTCCTTGCCCTCGGCATCAGCGCCGATAGCATTAATATGTGCTCCCCTGGGAACGTCGGCTCTCATGACGATCGGCTTGCGGACAGCGGTCGTGCAGTTGATAACGTCGGCACCGACGCAGGCATCGTGAATATTACCGACAACTTTCGCCTTCAGTTTGTACTTATCGGCGCACAATTTGGCGAAAGCTTCGGCGCGATCCTTGTCAAGATCGACCACCGCGGCCTCGTTTATCATCGGCTTGGTAATCATCAAAGCGGCCAACTGCGTCTCGGCCTGAATTCCGGCACCGATAAAGGCGACCTTTTTGCAATTTTCTTTGGCCAGATATTTGGCGGCGAGGCCGCCGGCGGCTCCGGTTCTCATATTGGTGATATGCGTCCCGTCAATAATGGCAATCGGGAATCCGGTCCCGGGATCATTGAGAAGAATCGTTGCCATAACCGTCGGTAAACCGACCTTTCTGTTGTTCGGATGCACATTTACGGTTTTGACTCCGGCCGCATTGAGTTCGGGAATATATCCGGGCATACAGCGCAGGTCTCCGGAAAATTCGGTAAAATACAAATAAGCCTTGGGTGGCATCTGGACTTTTTCCTCGCCGTAAAGCCGAAACGCTTTCTCGACCACCTCCACACAATCTTTCATCGTGAGGGCTTTTTCAACATCCGATCTTTTTATCAAATAGGTTTCCACCGGTTAATCCTCTCATAAACAGGTTAACATATTCCAATTTCACGGGAAAATAAACATTGACGCAACAGATGTCAAATTCAATTTTTGATATCAGTTTTGACGGCGGGCTTTTTTGATCAAAACGTAAACAGCCAAGAAATAAATCAGACATATCAGGGTTCGAATAAATTCCAGGATTGACATATTAAAAATCGCCCTTTGCTGGAATACAAGCAGGTAATCGGAAAATGCATGAACCAGCACCGTTGCCGGCCAGATGATGCTTAGATATTTTATCCCCCGATTTAGGCCGTAACCGAAAGCGGCCCCGGCGATACCGTAAAAGAGAATCGTAATTATCTGACCAAAAACACCCGCGGAAATTATTTTCAACCCTCCCGACTGATAAGCCTGACCACTGAGTGAACCGGCCATGGCCACACCAAGACCGACACCGCAGAAAACACCGAGAGCGATCGATAATTGTTGTCTTGGTTTTTTCCAGAAATATACCAGCAACAGCGGAATCATTTTCGCGGCTTCCTGAAATAATCCGGAAAAAAGAGCGGTAAATATGGCATAAAGATAAAGCGAATTGCCGGCTTCGACGCCCGGTATTAAATACTGCTCACCGTACCATTTCTGAAGCGGAAATAAAGTCTCCTTCAAGAGAAGAAACATGACGGCGCCGAGAATAAAAATCAGATATATCTCGAACTTTTTATAGAAATTTCTTAAAAACGGGGACACGAATATAATTCCGAATATCAGATAAACCAAATATATGGGTACTCGTTGAATAAAATCGAAAATCGAAAAAGCACGAACCTCCGGCGCCATTTTATCGAGTGGGCTCTCATAAAGAATAATCTGCAAATCCTGTGTCTTCTGATCGATTCTGATAACCTTGCGGCTTTTTGTATAATAGACATATTGCTCGCTCGGCTCAAGAAAATGACAGACATACGCCGAGTCATACAACTTGCCGTATCGCACCCATTTAAAGTCTTCCACCGCGACTCTGACCGGCGTTTTCACCCGGGATTGCGGCACAAAAATCGAATCATAAATCGTATCGCCGGGGTAAACGTTATGAAAGGCAAGAAATATTTCAATCTGATCGACCATATTATTATCGACGGCCATTATTTCTTCGAATGCCGGAAGATTTATATCCTCTTTCGTTTCACCGCGCCGGAAATAGCCGGTGAGTTTGTTGTCTTTATTAATCAAGTATAATTTCTGTATTTGCTCATTGACCGTGATGGTCATATCATCGCCGACATAACGCCCCTTGTCATTGACATAATGATTGTTGATTGTTGTGATGTTATATTCAACATCATACGGATTCAGATTAAGCGTATAATTCTCGGAAAAGCGATAGCAGGACACATCCTCGAATTTGGTTTTACCGTCGAATTTTGAAACAAGTGCCCCGGCCTGTTCTTCTTTGTAATTGATAAGGTAGGTCCTTTCGGAACCTTTCGGCCGAAGTTCTTCTATCGATCCAATTGGCGGAATCGACCGGGCGTTATTGACAATAAATAATATAATGAAACAAATGATAAGAATATGCTTTGGTCTCATGGGGATCATTCCTTTTTCAATAATCGTGATAGATACGATATCAACTCGTCGCGCTTTATTGTCTTTTGAATACCTTCGGCTTCAAGCCATTCCTCACGGTCGGGGACTTCTTTTGATTTCTCCAGTCCGGCCCGCAGGTCTTTTACAGTCACTTTTCCGGATTCGAATTCATTCGATCCGGCAATAACGGCGATCGGGATCCCAATCCGGTCGGCGTACTTCAGTTGCTTATTGATATTTCGCGTTTCGCCGTGGAAAATTTCGGTATTAAATCCGGCCTGCCTGATTTCGCCCGCCATTTTAATGTAATCATCAATATGCGATTTATCCATAGTAGTTACAAGAACCTCAGCTGTCGCCTTTTTCAATTTGATCGCTTTCAGTGCCATCAGCGCCGCCAGCATCCGGTCGACACCAAACGACGAACCGGTCGCCGGAATCTTCTTACCGGAAAACCGATTGACCAGATTATCATAACGACCGCCCGAAAAAACCGAACCATAATCCGGCAGATCAATTAACGTCGTTTCATATACCGGCCCGGTGTAATAGCCGAGTCCCCGGACGATAGTCACATCCACTTTCGCCTTGTCCGGTGAGACATTCATATATGCAAGATATTCCTGTATTTGACGTAGCTCGTCAATTCCTTCTCGTACAGTCGAAACTCCCAGTGCATCAGGAACAGCCAATTCTTTGGGGCCGCGCGCCCCAAAAAATAACTGCTCTACTTCAGCAATAATGTCATCACTATCTTTGAGGGCCAGATCAATAAAATCCTTAAGAGAATCAATCTGTTTATCCGATAGATTCAAACCGGGGATTTTATCACCCGACTGATCGGTCCGCCCCTCTCCCAATTCCAGAATTACCGCATCTCTCCCCTGTCTTTCAAGTTTATCGATAACTCGAAAAACATCCGTGATTTTATCTTTCGGAATACCAGCAAAAGTCGACAAACCGTTTATCAGTTTGCGATTGGAATATCTGACCACAAAATTCTTTATGCCTAAATAATCAAGAACATCGACCATCACGGCGATAATTTCGGCGTCAGCCAGCATCGAGGCGGTTCCGACAATATCAAAATCGAACTGCAAAAACTCCCGGAAACGCCCCGGGCCCGGTTTATCGACGCGCCAGACATTGCCGTACTGATAACGACGAAACGGCAGCGGCAAATGCGGATTCCCGGCGACATACCGGGCCAGCGAGACGGTAAACTCGTAGCGAAGCGCCATCTCGACATTTTCGGGACCCTCGAATCCGAACAGCTCTTTAAGATTATCCGGCGTATAGTGCGGCCCCAGAAGCGATTCGGCGAATTCCAGCGACGCGGTCTGAAGCGGCAGATAACCGTAACGTTCAAAAATTATCCGCGCTTTTTCGATCAGTATCTGCCGGGCGATTTCTTCCTCGGGCGGATAATCCCGAAAACCTTTCAGTACTTTCGGTTCGACCTTTTTCAGTTTATCTTTTTTCGCCATTATCCAAACAACTTATAATCAGTAGAAATGTAGGGCAGGTCTGCCCTCAGACCTGCCATTTCAATATGGCAGGTGTCGGGAACACCTGCCCTACAATTCTCCTGACCTGCAACATTCTCTTTCTTCGCCATAATCCTCACAATTTATATTTTTTGATGTTTAAGGAAAGATATTTTTTCGAATAATACGGGGGCGGACCAATTTGGTTCATGTCGTTGTCGGGTGCGGCGATTCGACAACACAATCAGTGAGTACAATCATGTCGGTTCACACTCCCGATAAATCGGCAGCAGGAACCGGCGCAACAATTTATTATAGTCTAATTAAACGTCTATCGATCTACCACAAATGACAATCGGGGGCCGGGCCCTCAATGTACAGATAGGTTATAATATAGGTTATGTCGAAAATATTTATCGTTTCATCTCCGTTGGCATCACCCGATTCGATAGGTTGCGGCGCCGCCCCCTCCAGG
This sequence comes from uncultured Ignavibacteriaceae bacterium, assembly GCA_964452645.1. Lineage (GTDB taxonomy): Bacteria > Zixibacteria > MSB-5A5 > GN15 > PGXB01 > CAYXTW01. Next base: position 36,993 of record CAYVMO010000016.1, on the reverse strand, counting down.
TAAAGATAACTTATCAGTCCGGTGATATCGAAAATATTGACAACGTTATCACCATTCATATCGCCGCAGGCGAAATAGTGCAAAACCGGTCTGGCTGTCAGGTCAACCGGCAAACCGCCGGCGGTTACCGTGGCGGTCAACGTATCGTCACCCGGATCCGTCCCGGGAGTAGCCACCGCCGAGTATGTCCCGTCACCATTATCGGTAACCGCAGACAACGTCCCGCCGCCGCTGTTGGACAGCGCTACCTCGGAAACTTCCGCCGGTGTTTCGTCGTTCCAATTTAAGGGTGTAACTGTAATACTTGCCGAATCATTTTCGTTGGCGGGGAGGATTAACGGCGCCACTTCGAAAGTTGAAACATCCGGGTCGGCATAAGGCAGCGCTTTCCATAAATCAAACAGGATTTGCAATGAATCGACCGGATTTTGCGAGCAAATCGTATTGTTGACGACCTGATAAAGGTATGGTACACTACCGTCACCGAGATGGACAACTTTAATAAAAGCCGAAATCGCCGGTTTGTTGCAGGGCAAACATCGGGTATCCGCACCCGGAACATTGGCCGCCTGCAGAGCTGCCATCAGTCTGTCCTCAAGCGGACCGGGTGTGTTCAGATAGGCGTATTCCATGGTATCGACGATATGCTCGCTGAGAAGAATATTTCCCTGAATGGCATAACCGGGCCCGACCCGATGACCTTTCCAGTTACTCGTGGCGCTGCCGGTATAAGCCGCCGAACTGCCCGGGCCGGCCAGAGTGGCGATACCGTATTGTCTGATCCATGGATTCCCCTCGGCATCATTGTTGTACAACCAGCTGATGATGGAATCGGGCGTAATACCGGCCGCCAGAAGAGCGTGAGCATTATTCTGGTTTTCCACGAGGTAATACGCCTGCGTATGAACCGCTCCGATTCCCTCGATGATATCATCGATCATCTGAGAGCCGGCGATACAGGAAGCACCGGCGCCGCCGATGGCCCCGGTGACGGTATCGACCGCCACAATAGAAAAGGTGGCCTGAACGCAGGCGGGAATAAAGAGCGAAAAAATAATCAGAAAAAATGCACAGCGCTTTGCCGAATTATATAACATTTTGTCCATTATAATTGCTCCTGTTGTAAAAACAGTATTTTTGCCGGAGCATCCGTCACGAAATAAATGACGCCGGCCTGAATATGTATCTATATCATTTATAAGATATTGTACATTTTGAATTTGTCAAGCTGTTTCCGGACCCGGCGGAAAAGAGATTATTCCGACGTTAATGGAATGAGTCATATATCTTTGCAGCCACATTCCTGGGAACACCTTTGACGGCGGCCAATTCTTCCAACGTCGCTTCTTTTATCATTTTTACCGAACCGAAATGCCTGAGAAGGATTTCACGTCTTTTAGGCCCGATTCCTTCCATTTTGTCAAGCGAAGATTTAATCGTTCTCCCGGCACGAACCTTTCGGTTATACTCAATCGCAAAGCGATGGGCCTCGTCGCGGACACGCTTTAACAGGCCCAAACCCGGAGAGGTTTTAGAAATCGTCAGCGGTTCCCTGCGATTGGGGAAATAAATTTCCTCGAATCTTTTTGCCAGTCCGATAACATTTTGTTCCTCGAAGCCCAGAGTCTCGATTTCGGCTTTGACGGACGAAAGCTGCCCCCGCCCGCCATCGACGACCAGTAAATCCGGTGGATCATCTTTTTCATCGCTCAGGCGATAAAAATATCTTCCGACCACTTCGCGCATCATAGCGAAATCGTCCTGACCCCGGACATTTTTAATCTTGAAACGCCGGTATTTCGCCTTCAGCGGCTTGCCGTTGACAAAATAAACCAGCGAACCGACCGCGTCGCTTGCTCCGGTATTGGAAATATCGACACAGGCAATCGTCCGCGGCGATTTGAGCAGATGTAAATCGCCCTTCAAAGCCTGAACCGATTTCACGATTCGTTCTTTGTATTTCTTTTTTTGTATCAATAATTCGTCCAGAATTAATCGGGCATTGGCGGCGGCCATATCGACAAGTTTTAATTTCTCCCCCTTTTGAGGATTGAATATTTTTACTTTTCGGCCGAGCGTTTTTGATAGCCAGAGCCCGATTAATTTTTCCTCGGGTAAGGCGAGCGGAAGATATAATTCGTCTGGCAAATTAGGCTGATGATTATAATACTGTTGAACGAATCCGGTCAGCAACTCGATGTCGGTCTCCTCCGGCTCGGATGTTAATTGAAAATCCTGCCGTCCGATCAAGATGCCCTCCCTTACCTGCAGCACAACCGCGACGGTATCCCCCGCCTCGCGAGCAAAAGCGATGACATCCCGATTGACCACCTGGCCGGCATCGACCTTCTGTTTATGCCGTACTGATTCCAGCGCCTGTAATTGATCGCGAACCTCGGCCGCTTCCTCGAATTTCATCCGCCGCGATAAATAGGCCATTCGCTTTTCCAGCTTTTTCAGAAGTTCCTCACCCTTACCGGATAGAAATAAAATCACCGAATCGACCAGCTCTCTATATTCGGCCTCGGTTTGAAAGCTTTCACAAGGTCCGTCGCAGCGACCGATATGATAGTCAAGACATACTTTCTGTTTTTTTCCTGTGGGATGCGGAATGGTCAGATTACAGGTCCGAATCTTGAAAAGACGACATAAGAAGTTATAAGTTTTGCGCATCGGCTTGGAACTGGTGTACGGCCCGAAATAACGGGCGCCGTCTTTTTCCAGCCGCCGGACAATAAGCACTCTCGGAAAAGGCTCGTTGACGGTCACTTTGATATAAGGAAAATGTTTGTCATCCTTCAGGTTGACGTTGTAACGCGGTTTGTGCTCTTTGATAAGATTGGCCTCAAGAATCAAAGCTTCGATTTCCGAATCGGTAACAAGTAATTCAAGATCGTCTATAACCGACGCCAGACGCACGGTTTTGATATCCAGTTTATGAATCGGCTGAAAATAATTTCGCACCCGATTTTTAAGGCTTTTGGCCTTGCCGATATATACGATCCTGCCAGCTTTATTCCGAAAAATATAGACCCCCGGTAAAGCCGGAAGATTACTGATTTTCATTTTGAGTTTTTTGTTCTCCATACCTGTCTTACGATTTTATGGGCGGAAAAATCGAATACAATCGAGGTTAAATCAATCAGGTATGACTTAATATTCCTGTTATTGAAGAATCCTTCTCGCGCCGACGAAATGATTCTTCCAATAATCACTTCTTATATCCGATATTCTGACTCCTTCGGAGGTCGAGGCGTGGACAAATTCATTGTATCCGATGTATATTCCGGCGTGAGAAATCGATCGACCGTCAGTGCGGAAAAAGACCAGATCGCCGTAACGGAGCTTGGTTCCGGAGACATTTTGACCAACCTGAAACTGCTTCTTAACGGTGCGCGGAAGTTTCGTTCCGTTGAATTTGTTATATACCTCTCTCGTAAACTGGCTGCAATCGATCCCCTTCCTGTACGGTGATTGTCCTTTATACGGTGTTCCCAGATAACTCTGGATAATCCGACCCAATTCGATAAGCTTGTCGGAGCTCGTCTGCAATTTCTTAGCATCGGCAGCTTCATATTGTCGATCGAGAGGTTGTTGAATTTTCCGTTCCTCGGGTGGTGGTGCTTCGCCGGTTCGATAGCGCGGATACGGCCGGCAGCCGGCGAAAATAATAAAGACAAAAATCAGGATATAAAAATATCTCATCAAATCAGCCTCGGGTAAACGATTCCAAAACGCCTATTGTAATATAGCCGCGTCAAAATCAGGAGAACAAGCAAAAAAACAAAATAGGTCGGGAAGTAATATCCCGCCAATAATGAAAGCAACAATATGGGAAATTTGCAGGCGAAAAATATAACACTATTCCTGCCAATTAAAAGGGCTAATATGAATAGTACTATTGATACGGAGCATATAATTACCAAAAGAATATTATTCAGATTATGTGCCGAATACGACGCCACAAGAAGAAAAGCAAGCGCAAGAAGAATTATCGGCCTGTCGGACCACCGTATCGCCAGCGTTGATTTTTCCGATTTGCGGTCGCCTTGGCGATCCGGAATGACCGTCAGCAAATACCCGGCGGCAACCATCATAAAGAAACAAATGACAATAAATATTCGAGAAATATCGGCCGAATCCATAAATCCGGGGACCGACAAAGGTACCAATGCACCGTAAGCGATCGCATTGGCCATTAATCCACCGAGCGGCCGGTCTTTTAGCCTGATTGGAGGAACCGAATAGGCAATTCCGAGCAAAACCATGACCATCATTATCAAACCTATTTTGATGTCGACGGCAAATCCTGCAATTGGCGGGAAAATCGAGGCTACAATAAAAGCCGCCATCATTTCGTTTTTATTTATTAAACCTTGCTGCAAAAAACCAAGCTTCTTATTAATTCTATCGGTTTCGAAATCATAAATCTGATTAATAAAATAAGCCCCGATGGTTATGAGTGTAATTCCAGCCAGTATCAATTTACTGCCGATTTCAAATTCACCGTTGCCGTAAATAAACCTTGAAGTTAATAAATAAATCGACCAGGTCGGAAGGAGAAGCATCGGTCGGGCGGCAAAAATGAAGTCAACTATTTTCACCGCTTTCTCCCCTTATCTATAAATAATAAACCGCAGATATAGATACAGCACCGGTGAGGCGAAAAGCAGAGAATCGAATCTGTCTAATACGCCGCCATGACCCGGAATCACAGCTGATGAATCTTTGATACCAATGGCTCTTTTCCAGCATGACTCGACCAGATCACCCAGCTGTCCTACAATTGAGACAAGAACCGCCGCGCCGAGGAGATACGGTATGTATTGACCGGAAAGTCTCCAGAAAGCCAGAATCAAAGCTATAATAATTCCGCCCAGCAAACCTCCGGTAAAGCCGGCGATTGTTTTATGAGGTGAGACGGTCGGAGCCAGTTTTCTTTTGCCGAAAGCCTTACCGATAAACATCGCCAGCGTATCGGATAACCAGAGCGTTCCGAATAAAAGCAATAGCCAGTCGCCGCCGATATCGGAAAGCATTCGGATATGATAAACGAAAGGATACATCATCCCCAGATAAGCGACAACCCAAACCAGTCGCATTTGACTATCAAAAAGTTTCGCCGGTGGTCTATTTCTGACCGCGAAAATTAATCCGTTGAGGATAAAAAATACGACAAAGGTCATAAAGGCATAATTAAAAGAAATCTTAGACCCGACATAAATCATTTGCGCCATAAAAATAAGTGTCAGCCAGAATTCGACAGATGAGGCTTTAACCCCGCCGGCGATCATATATTCGACAGTACTGATTAAGGCGAAAAGCGCAATCATACCGAGCAGCCAGTAACCGCCCAAATAGCAAACAAGAATGATCAACGGTCCAAAAATCACGGCCACTATGATCCTGGTAATTAAATTTCTACTCATGACATCATATCTTCCCAAAACGGCGTTCGCGTTTTTGATATTCGATTATTGCCTTAAAAAGCTCGCTCCGATCGAAATCGGGCCAGAGAACATCGGTGATATATAACTCTGTGTAACTGGTCTGCCAGAGGAGGAAATTGGAGATTCGCATTTCCCCGGAGGTCCGGATAAGCAGGTCCGGATCGGGAAGCCCGGCCGTATAGAGATAATTCGAAAATAATACTTCATTAATCTCGCCCGGTTGAATATGGCCGGATCTGATCCCCAGAGCGATGGCTTTGACGGCATCGATAATCTCCGTTCGCCCGCCGTAATTCAAGGCCAGATTTAAAACCAGACCACTGTTTTTTCTGGTTTTCTGGGCAGCCAGAGCCAGGACTTTGCGTCTCGACAGCGATAATTCGTCAATTCTCCCGGTTGTAATTAACCGGACATTATTTCGATTCAGTTCATCGATTTCACGACGTGTTGTTTTGCTTAGCAAGCGCATCAGGGCAGCGACCTCCTCGCGCGGCCGCTTCCAGTTCTCGACCGAAAAAGTATACAGCGTGAGATATTTTATGCCTATTTCGGCCGACGCCCGCACGACTTTGCGAACCGCCTCGACTCCCGCTTCGTGCCCGGCCGTACGGGGCAGGTTCCGTTTGCTGGCCCAGCGTCCGTTGCCATCCATAATAATGGCAATATGTACCGGAAGACGATGCACATCCAGTTGAGATTTGAGCAAATCGGGACTACGCTTCATAATTGATAATTATAGACTCATTCAAATGCCGGGGCAAGTAAATAATATCTACTTAAACTGGTACTTCGAAAAGTTGATAGTCTGTCTTGTAAATTGTCGGCCGAAAAAGCGCAATTTTGCTGTTTGTCTTTCATATTGCCGAAGAAAAATAAATTTGCCTGAACGCTGGAAAATATATACCTCGGAGATGCGCTCGGAGTTTTCGGGATTCGGATAATGAAGAAACAGCGCTTCGATATAAAAATCATTTCTGTCGAGATTTATAAAACCGACCACAGCATCGGAGGAATCCATTGAATCCGATTCGAAACTTATCGCCAGCGGCCCCGCCCCGGTATCATTGGGATAGAAATCAAACAGCAGATTTTCCTTCCAGAGCTGCGGCGGCCGGAAATCACCCGGCAATACATTTTCTTCCGATTTCGCAGCTTCAAGAAGCAACGATGAATCCATAAGTCCATTATCATAAAATAATTGATAAACGGCGGTGTCGATTTTATCCGTTCGCCCTCGATAGTCGGTAGTTTCCAGAATCGATCCGACTATACATGAAAATCCCGAATCCGAATTGAAAATGTAATTTTGATTAAATACATAACTAAGATTATTCAGATAAAATCGTATTACCGGATCGGCTGCATCGGCAGCCGACACAGCACGGAAACTTACTAAAATCCAAAGGATTAAGATGCCGAATATAAAGATTCTCCGCTTATTCACCTTCGGCATAAACCTTCAGGAATCTTTTTCGGAACTCACCAAACCGTCCATCTTCTATTGCCCGGCGGATATTTCGCATAAGATTTTGGAAAAAAAACGTCGAATGAAACGAGGCCAGAACCAGCGCGGTTATTTCGCTTTGATTATACAGATGTCGAAGATAAGCCCGGCTGTATCGACGACAGACGCGGCAATCACAATTGACATCAAGCGGACGGTCATCATCGGCGTATTCGGCGTTACGAAAAACAAGCGGGCCTTCAGAAGTGAAAACCATACCGGTCCGGGCATTTCGCGTCGGCAAGACGCAATCGAACATATCCACGCCGTACGATACCGCCATTAGAATATCTTCCGGGTAGCCGACCCCCATCAGGTACCGCGGTCTATCGTCGGGCAGAAACTGAATAGTACAGGCGAGCATCTCTTCCATTTCTTCTTTTGATTCGCCGACCGCCAGACCGCCGATAGCATATCCGGGAAAGTCGAGCGAAACAATCTGTTCCGCGGACAGTTTCCTCAAATCAGCATAAGTCGAGCCCTGAACTATCCCGAACAGCGCCGCGCCGGTTTTAATCTTATCTTCCTCACTTTTAAAGAATTCCAGACCGGTTTTTGCCCAGGCGTATGTCCTGTTGGCACCCGTCGCCGCCAGTTCCCGGTCGGCCGGATACGGAACGCACTGGTCAAACGACATAATTATATCGGCGCCCAGATCACGCTGAATCTGAATGACCTTTTCGGGATCAAAACGATGCGATGAACCGTCGTGATGCGATTTGAAAGTAACACCGGCATCATCGACTTCCAGCAAGTCCTGCATGGAAAAAATCTGAAAGCCGCCGGAATCGGTGAGCGTCGGTTTATTCCATCCTGTAAATCGCGCCAACCCGCCTTTTTCTTTTATCAGTTTTTCACCGGGACGTAAATACAAATGGTACGTATTCCCTAAAATTATTTCCACCCCGCACTCTTCGAGATCTTCGGCCGTCATCGCCTTGACTGCACCGCTCGTACCGACCGGCATAAAAGCCGGAGTCTGAAAATCGCCATGAGGTGTCCCGATAACACCGCCCCGCGCGACGCCGTCGGTACTATTCGAATTGAAGGAAAAACAGTCGGAGTTCATTTCAGGATTTACTTTTTCCCGGCCACACCGCCGTAACGCCCCATAATTTTTTCCAGGCCGCCGCGATACTCCCGGGCAACAGTGCAATATGTCAATGGTTTTAATTTATCAATATCGGGGCGCTGCCTGTCATCGAGCAGGTTTTCATCGGCGTGCACCATCACGATTTCTGCTATAAACATCTCGTGACTGCCGAGTCTCAATGTCTGACGGACCTGGCATTCCAGATTAATCGGACACTCCTTAATGAGCGGCGCCATGACAAGCCGCCCCGGAAGCGGCGTCAGATTCATCTCCTTGAATTTATCATAATCGCGGCCGGAACGATTGCCGCAAAAATCGACCGCTTTGAGATTATCTTCAGACGTCAAATTCACAACGAACTCCCCGGCCTTTTTTAATATTTTGTGCGAGTGTCGTTTGGGTGTTACCGAAATCGAAAGCATCGGCGGCTCCGAATTGACAATCCCGACCCAGCTGATTGTAATAATATTCGGTTTGAATCCTTCGGCCGCACAGGAGACAAGTACCGCCGGAAGGGGGATCAACATGCATTGCGGCTTTAGCTGTACCTTTTCCATTTCATATCCTCTATGTCAAAACAAAATTTCCAATGCCCTTTCAAGAGATGATACGCCGATAATCTCGATGTTGCTGTTGATATACCCATCCAGGTTTTGCTGTGGTACGACAATTCTCTTAAATCCCAATTTGGCTGCCTCGGAAATTCGGCCTTCCATCATCCCGACCGCACGCACTTCACCCGAAAGACCGACTTCACCGGCGACGACCGTTTTTGTGTCGATAGGAATATCGCGCAGCGATGATACAATCGCTGCCAGCACCGCCAGATCAACCGCCGGCTCGGTAAGTTTCAGACCGCCTGCGACGGAGACAAAAACATCATTGCCGCCCATCGGAACCCCGGCCCGTTTTTCGAGAATGGCCAGAAGCAGCGCCAGACGTTTATTATCGATTCCGCCGGCGACTCGTTGCGGCATTCCGTACGAGGCCGAAGAAACAAGCCCCTGAATTTCGACCAGTATCGGCCGATTGCCTTCACATGATGCCGCCACCATCGTTCCCGAACGGCTGAGACCTTCGTACTCAGTCAAAAACAGCGACGACGGATTTTCGACTTCCTTGAGTCCTTCGATCGACATCTCGAAAACACCGAGTTCAAAAGTGGAACCATAGCGATTTTTCACCGGCCGCAGAATACGATATAAATACTGATTATCACCTTCGAAGTATAGTACAGCGTCGACCATGTGTTCGAGGACTTTCGGCCCTGCGACCAGTCCTTCTTTGGTAACATGTCCGACCATGAACAGCGAAAAATCATGTCTGCGCGCCAACTCGATAAGGCGTCCGGCCGACTCGCGAATCTGTCCGATTGTCCCCGGCGGAGATTCGAAAACGCGGCTGGCGATGGTTTGAATCGAATCTACAATAAGAATATTGAAACCTTCATCCTCAATAATTGCCGTAATCTCCTCAAGATCGTTCGAATATACCAACGAGATATTTTTGCCGTCGATGGATAATCGCTCGGCGCGCTTTTTTAACTGCACGAGCGATTCTTCGCCGGTAATGTACAAGACTTTTAATTCACAACGGGAGTATGCTTCCGCAGCCTGTAGAATCAAGGTCGATTTACCGATTCCCGGCTCGCCAGCCAGCAGGACGGCGCTGCCCGGCAGCAGTCCGCCGCCGAGAACGCGATCGAATTCGGTTATACCGGATGCATATCCTGAAAGAAGATTATCGTCGATGTCGCTGAATTTTTGCGTCCTGGCCGCTCGGACTTTCTCGCTTTTTCTCGAGGATTTCACAATCTGTTCTTCGGCCAGGCAATTCCATTCGCCGCATTCGCGGCACTGCCCCTGCCAGCGCGGATGAATCGCGCCACATTTGGTACATACGAAAGCTGTTTTTATTCTTCGTTCCATAATCTTAATTCGGCTGTATCGGACCGATGGCACGGCCGTGAATAAACTGATCGACAACTTCGTTGCCCGAATTCTGCACCTGCTGCGGATCACCGTCGAATTCGATTATGCCGTCATGCAGCATAACTATCCGCTGGCCGATTTTGTAGGCCGATTTCATATCGTGCGTGACGGCAATCGACGTGACATGCAGCTTCTCATTCAAATCCAGAATCAAATCATTAATCATATCGGCGGTGATCGGATCGAGCCCGGTCGTCGGTTCGTCGTACAGAAGGACTTCCGGTTCAGTCGCAATCGCGCGGGCCAAACCGACCCGTTTGCGCATCCCGCCTGATAGCGCCGACGGATATACATCGGAGGTCCCGGAGAGACCGACCAGTTTCAGTTTTTCTTCGACAATGTCTATAACTTCGTTTTCCTTATAAAGTCGGCTTTCCCGCAAACCGAGCCCAACGTTTTCCCCGACGGTCAATGAATCAAGCAGCGCCGCTGATTGAAACAGCATCCCGATATTTTTCCTCAAGCCAACAAGCTCTTTCGGTTTAAGTTCGGAGATATCCCGCCCTTCAAAAAATACCGCCCCTTCATCCGGATGGATAAGCCCGTTGAGATGTTTCAGCAATACCGATTTGCCGCAGCCCGAGCGTCCGATAACCACCAGCGACTCATTCTTTTTCATCTCCAGCGTGACACCCTTCAAAACGCCGTTCTCATTGAATGATTTTTTCAGGTTTTCGATTTTTATGTAGCTATCCATTCTGTACTACACCCGGAACAAAATCGTAGCGATGATATAGTCCGAAATCAGTACCATCACTGCCGAGATTACGACGGCCTGCGTCGTGGCCGTCCCGACGCCCCGCGCACCGCCGCCGGCATAAAATCCTTCACGGCATCCGACCAGACCGATAATGGCACCGAAAACCCAGGCCTTGACGAGACCGGCAAACAGGTCCGACATTTTAAATGAATCTTTGATACCGGACAAAAATGTCTCGTATGACAGATCGACAAAAAGTACCGAAACCAGAAGCGCCCCGCCGATGGCAATGGCGATGGAAAACATAGTCAGCAAAGGCAACATGAAGGCGCTGGCAAAAAAGCGCGGCATCACGAGATATCGTATCGGGTTGATACCCATCGAATCGAGCGCGTCAATCTGCTCGGTGACACGCATCGTACCCAGCTCGGCGGCGATTCCGGCTCCGACTCGTCCGGCGACGACCAGCGCGGTTAACACCGGTGACAATTCAATAACAATCGCTTTGCCCACCGCGGCGCCGAGATAACGAAGCGGCGCCCCGATGAATTTAAACTGATAGGCTGCCTGCCAGGCCGCCACCGCGCCGATAAAAATCGACGTAATCGATATCAGCGGCACCGATTTGTTGCCGATCATGAAACATTGTTCGAAAATTAATCTCAGTGACCGAGGAATAGCTTTGAAATAATAAATCGATTTGCCGAGAAGCAGGAATATACTTCCGACCCGGGAAATAAAACTTATCGCCCGCCGACCGACAACTGGGACTCCGGTTCTCATGCTTTAGAAAGGAACATCCCCCTCCGGCTCCGGTATCCTGTCAAACCGGGCGGCCAGATTTTCAAAACGAACGTAATCTTTGACAAAGGCCAGATCCACTCGGCCGGTCGGGCCGTTACGTTGTTTTGCAACGATTATTTCGGCCTTTCCCTCGACCTCCATCCGGCGTGCATCCTCCCGATCGAGATGAGACATATAAAATTCCGGTCGATAGACAAACATAACCACGTCGGCATCCTGCTCGATCGCGCCCGACTCACGAAGATCGGACAACTGCGGCCGCTTATCGCCACCGCGCATCTCGACCATGCGCGATAACTGGCTGCAGGCCACAACCGGAATCTGCAATTCTTTCGCCAGCGTTTTCAAACCGCGCGAGATCATCGCCATTTCCTGCTGACGGTTTTCCACCCGACTGGTGCCGTGCATCAATTGTATGTAATCAACAATCAACAGCCCGATATCATGCTGAGATTTCAGACGTCGCGCCTTGGCGCGCAATTCCAATGTCGACAATGTCCCGGAATCATCTATATAAATTTCCGCTTCGCTTAACGGATCTCCCGCCAGCGATAATTTCTGCCAGTCGGCGTCGCGGAGCCGATTTGTTCTTAGCAAATGTTGGCTGATTTTTGCCCGACTGCATAAAAGCCTGAGGGCCAATTGTTCTTTGGTCATTTCAATCGAGAAAATTCCGACCGGGATTTTTTTCTCGATAGAAACAAACTCGGCGATATTCAACGCCAAAGCTGTCTTACCCATTGAAGGTCGTCCGGCGATGACAACAAAATCGCCGTTATGTAAGCCGGCGGTCATGGCATCGAGTCTTTCAAAACCGGTTTCGATTCCGGTTAAACCGCCTTTTGTTTCCTGAAAATCTTCAATTTGCTCAAACGTTCGCGGGATCAACTCGGTCAGCGGCGTGAAATCCGTTTTCAGCCCACCTTCTTTTATCTTAAAAAATGTCGATTCGGCAATATCAATGAGAGTGTCTACGTCACTCTCAAGATTATAACATCTGGTGATTATGGTATTCGAAATATCTATTAAATTGCGAAGCATCGCCTTTTCAACGACGATTCCGGCGTAGGCGGCTATATTGGCGGTCGTCGCGACGCCATCAACCAATTCAATCAGGTATAAACGACCGCCGACTTTTTCCAATTCACCCATTTTGGTCAATTCATCAGAGACTGTCGTGATATCGGGCGGTTCTCTCTTTTCGAACAGATTCAGAATCGCCCTGAAAATTACCTGATGTTTGGGATAATAGAAAAAAGTCTCCGAACGGAATTTATCTATGACGGTAAATAACGCCCGCTCATCTTTCAGAATCGAACCGAGCACCGCCTGCTCGGCGTCGGCATCATGCGGCGGTTCCAGATGCGCCGTGTCCTTTTCTCTATCGGTACCAACCGCCATTTATTTCTCCGCCATCAGTTCGTCGTACTTGGCGCGAAGCATCTGGACATCTTCCCACGTGTCTTTTTTGTATGATTGAAATCGAAGCAGCGCCGCCGGATGATATGTCACCATAAAGGGAATGCCGTTGTACTCATGCCAACGTTTGCGAAGTTTACCCAGCGGTGTCGACGTATTCAGCAGGGCCTGCGCCGAAATACGCCCCAGGGCGCAGATAATTTTCGGTTTTATGAGACGAATTTGCTCCTGAAGATACGGCATGCAGGTTGCCATTTCGTCCGGTTGAGGATCACGATTATTCGGCGGGCGGCATTTCAAAATATTGGCGATATATACCTCTTCGCGTTTGAATTTAATTGCCGCCAGAATTTTATCCAGAAGCTGCCCGGCGCGACCCACGAACGGTTCTCCTTTCAAATCCTCATCACGTCCCGGCGCCTCACCGATAAACATCACCCCCGCCTTCGGATTGCCCACGCCATAAACAAAATTCGTTCGAGTCGCACCCAACCGACATTTGGTGCAATTCTTGATTGCTTCGTTGTGGCTTTTAAGCGACCGGAAATGATTGCTGTTGCTTTTTCGCCCGGAGCGAATCAGCTCTTTTTTCTTTTTCAATATCCCGTTCAGGTCGACAATCATATCACTTAAACCCATTTCCACCTGACACCTAGCCGCCCTTTTCAACAGGGCATACGTCCTGGAGTCTAATTTCGCTATCCAATCGACCATATTATTTCAACTTCGCGATTCTATCAATCAGCAACCGCGCTAACTCGCATTTGTTCATTTTCGATAACTTTTCTACTCGTCCCTTTTTATCGATCAGTTCGACCTTATTGCTGTCACTTTCAAACGGTCCGGATTCATCCAAACGATTTAAAACGACTAAATCAAGAGCTTTTTCCTTAAGTTTGGTCCCGGCATTTTTTAGACCATTTTCAGTCTCAAGTGCAAATCCAACCACGCGCTGGTTCTTTTTCTTTATTTTTTTTATCGAACTCAATATATCAATTGCTGGTTTTAATTCAACAACAAGCGACTTTTTTTTATCCTTTTTTATTTTATGCTCGGCGATCTCGGCTGGTCTGAAATCCGATGGGGCGGCCGCCATGATTAGATAATGACAATTTTTGAATTCTCGCCTGACGGCCTTATACATTTCCTCGGTTGATTCGACTTTGATTAGCATCAGATTGGCGTTGGCCATTAAATTCGTCGGGCCGGAAATAAGAGTTACTTCCGCCCCCGCTTCCACAGCGGCCTCAGCGATGGCAAAGCCCATTTTGCCCGAGGAACGATTGGAAATATAACGTACCGGATCAAGCGGCTCACGGCATGGCCCGGCGGTTACGAGGACCTTTTTTTTTGTCAGGAGCTTTTTTTTTTCGAAGAATTTTTTAATGGCTATGAAAATTTCTTCCGGCTCCGCCATCCGGCCGGGACCGCTCGTTTCGCAGGCGAGCTCGCCAACACCGGGGTCTATAAAACGATATCCGATGGATTTCAGAAATTCTATATTTTTCTGTGTTACCGGATTAAGATACATATTGCTGTTCATCGCCGGGGCAATCATCACCGGCGCCGTGGTGGCGCAGATGACGGTCGTAAGCAGATCATCGCATATACCCGAGGCGACTTTGCCCAGAAAATTGGCCGTAGCCGGAGCAATAATAAGAAGGTCGGCCCATAAGGCAATATCGATATGATGCGTCCCGACATATCGATTTTCGGGAAACATCTTGCGTGCGACCGGATTTTGGGAAATCGTCTCTATGGTCAATTCGGTGATAAATTTCGTTGAAGCTTCAGTCATAACGGCGCGGACATCAGCCCCGTCTTTTTTTAGCAATCTGATAAGCGGAGGAATCTTATACGCGGCGATCCCGCCGGTCAGACCAACGACGATTTTTTTATTTTTTAACATCAGGGCAATAAAAGAGTCAATTCAACAGGCCGTCTTCGGGAGGCAGGTAGTACATCTGCTGCTTGCCGTATTCCACAAAATTGGAATCATGAAACAGAACCGAACCGACGAGAACTTTCATATGATCCAGATTTATCGGCGCCGGACCCATGACAGCACCTCTCTCTAAAATCAATTCCATCTGGGTATCGCCTAATATTCCGAGAAATCTTAACTGCATCAGATACCCGATAGCGTCAGTCGTAAAATCGCGACGTTCCTGCTCCGTCAAAACACGAAAGGAGTTACGGGAAATCGGGTTATCGACCAGAAATTTCGAGTCGGATTGAATCTGATCCAGCACCCAGCCGTAGGCCGAACTGATTTCGGTATCGGTAAAACCATAGCTTTTCAGATAAGAAGATATATCCTCAAAACTTTCCAGTCGACCCTGATGATCTCTAATTCTGGAAATCAGGAGGATTACAATTTCTAGAACCCGCTCGCCCACAAACGCTCCTTTTCGCAGTATTACCTTTTGAAAGTAAATTTAATAACAACAAGCCAATCTAGCAAGCACAATCTGAAAAAATCACGCAAGCCTAATGCTTAAAATGCCTTATACCGGTGAATATCATTGCCGCCCCGGCCTTATCGGCCGCCTCGATGGCTTGCTCGTCACCTTTGGAACCGCCGGGTTGGATAATCGCCGTCACACCGGCATCGGTCGCTACTTCAACACCGTCCGGCATGGGGAAAAAGGCATCCGAAGCCAGTACCGCTCCTTTAGCCCGCTCACCGGCCCGTTTAACCGCCAGCGCCGACGAATCGACGCGCGAAGTCTGTCCCATACCGATACCGACCGTGGCCGAGCCTTTAGCAATCACAATCGCATTCGACTTGGTATGTTTTACGACTTTCCAGGCGAAAAGGAGTGATTTTAATTCGTCATTTGTCGGCTGCCTTTTGCTGACGATCTTCAATTCGGATTCAGGAACATCATAATCATCAGCCGTCTGACAGAGCACCCCGCCGCGCACGAATTTATATACCTTCTCCCCTTTCGGCCGGCCATTGGCAATCTCCGGAAGAGACAAAATCCGTCGAGCCTTTTTCTTTTTCATCATCGCCAGTGCTTCTTCATCATAACCCGGCGCGATTATACATTCCACGAAATGTGTCTTATGTAATAATTCGGCTGCAGCCATATCGACATGCTTATTTAATCCGATTACCGAGCCGAAGGCCGAAAGCGGGTCGGATGCCAATGCATCACGGTAGGCTTCGGCGATTGTCCCGCCGACCGCTGCACCGCACGGATTGGCATGTTTCATTACGGCCGCAAACGGTTCCTCGAAATCCAGAAGCATCTCAAGACACGCGTCAAGATCGGATATATTATTATACGATAATGCTTTCCCGGCCAAAACCTGCGCCCGTGCCAGAGTCGGCCCAGTAAAGCCTTCGTCACGATAAAAGGCCCCGACCTGATGCGGATTCTCGCCGTAACGAAGCGATGATTGCATAGTGTATGATAAATTCAGATTGGCAGGAAGCTGCTCGATAACTTTGTCACCGTCGGCTGAAAAATAATTCGAGATAGCCCGGTCGTAACTATTAGTACGGGCGAATACTTTCCCGGCCAGCTTCCTGCGAAAATCAAGCGTCAATGCCCCCTCGTTTTGATCCAGTTCATCGATAATAGCGGCATAATCGGACGGATCGGTGACCGCCGCGACACCTTCAAAATTTTTGGCCGCCGCACGAATCATGGTCGGACCTCCGATATCAATATTCTCGATAATATCGGCGTCGGTGGCATTGGCATCGGCAATCGTTTTTTCGAATGGATATAGATTTACCACCACCATATCAATAGGCTTATATTCATTGCGCGTCAATTCTTCGTCGTCACCCTCGTTATCACGCCGCGCCAGAATACCAGCGTGGATTTTCGGATGAAGCGTCTTGACTCGACCACCGAGAATTTCGGGCGCCCCGGTAAAGGTCGAGACCGATACCGCCTGGACACCTTCTTTTTTCATCGCTGCCAGGGTACCGCCGGTCGAGAGGATTTCAACGTCATACCTGGAGAGTGCCCGCGCCAGTTCAACCAGGCCGGTTTTATCATAAACCGAAATCAATGCGCGTCTTATTTTTATCTTATCTGCCATGTTATTTCCCCATTAAGAGTCGGGCCGCTTCCATATATTTCGCGGCCGATTTTTCAACTATCTCCTCCGGTAGTTTTGGTCCCGGAGGTGTTTTATCCCAATCCAGACCGGAAAGATAATCTCTGATAAATTGCTTGTCGAACGAAGGCTGGCTTTTGCCGGCTGAGTACTGATCCAAAGGCCAGAAGCGCGACGAATCGGGTGAGAGAACCTCGTCGATGAGCATGAATTTATTATCTTTATATCCAAACTCGAATTTTGTATCTGCTATTATAATTCCCTTCTTACGCGCATAATCTGAAGCTTTACTATAAATAGCAATTGACTTCTGACGACACAATTCGGCCGTCTGCTGACCGACATATTGTTCAAATCGCTCGAACGAAACATTCTCATCATGCCCCTCTTCGGCTTTGGTCGAAGGTGTAAAAATCGGTTCCGGCAATTGATCCGACTCTTTTAAATCTGGCGAAAAATCAAATCCATGAACTTCATTGGAGCCATTCTTACGCGCCTGCACAAGTTCTTTCCACATCGATCCGGATATATATCCGCGCACGATGCACTCGGCATCGATGCGCTTGGCCTTAATGACGATCATCGAACGACCATTCAAAGTGTCGCGGTACTTTTTTAAATCGTCAGGGTATTCCTCGATGTTGGCTGTTACCAGATGCGTATCGACGACACCTTTAAGAAAATCGAACCAGAATAATGACATTTGTGTCAGCACCCTCCCTTTACCGGGAATACCATTGGGCAGCACAACATCAAAGGCCGAGATTCTGTCCGAGGCAATAATCAATAATTTATCGCCGAGATCATAAACATCGCGGACTTTCCCGCGTGAAAATAACGGATACTCCCTGATATCGGTTTGTAGAACTTCCTTTTCCATTAACCATATTTCCCCTTGATTAAATTGTCCAACGCTTCCGGGTAAATTTGATGTTCCACCTTCAATACCCGGGCCGCCAGGCTGTCGGGCGTATCATCCGGCTCGACCGGGACTTTTCTTTGAAGCAGAATTTTTCCGTTATCATAGATTTCATCGACAAGATGCACCGTCGGGCCGGATTCTTTATCTCCGGCGGCCAGAACAGCTTCATGAACAAAATGGCCGTACATCCGCTGGCCGCCATATTTGGGCAGCAGTGCCGGGTGAATGTTCGTGATTTTTCCGGAATATTTTTTCACGACCGGCACGGGAAGCAGCTTGAGATAACCGGCCAGCGCAATATATTCAACCTGATATTCCTCGAGCATCGCCATCAGGTCACTTACAGCTTCATCCTCGCCGGGATAATCCTTTGGCCTGAAAACAAAAGTATCGATTCCGGCATTGCGGGCTCGCTCCAGTCCATAGGCTTTCAATTTGCTGGAGACGACCAGGACTATTTCTCCTGAAAGTTTGCCGGACTTTGTAGCATCAATTAATGACTGAAGATTCGATCCGCCGCCCGAAATAAAAACGGCTATTTTTGCCCGCGCACTCATTAAAGACTCTTAATTTCCTTTTATCAATATATCAAGTATTACATTAAAGAAAATCGGTAATAGACTAATATTTTGCAACTTACATTATTTTAATAGCCACGTTAATAGCACAGCGAAGCCAATAAATCCCGGGATTACCGACAATTAATAATCTTTTCGTTTCCTCCATTAAAACAGTCCTTTGAATATGAAAAGGAAATATCAAACGGTCAACTACTTTTTGACTTCATTTTCAAGCAGGAAATCTTTAAGATATTTGTTAAAGATTTCAGGAGCCTCAAGATTGACCATATGACCGGCATTTTTCACGATTTTGAGCCGGGAATCGAGGATAATTTCATTTAATTTTACTGCCAGCGGCCGGTAAACAATATCGCGTTGACCAACGATTATTAGTGTTGGAATTCGAATTCGGGCCGCAAGTTTCATATCATCCCTCTTTTCATATTTTCCCGTCATGGGGTCAGTCCACGGTTTTCCGCTGAAACCCAGCATGATTTCGGTCAGGAATTTTTTAAGTTCCGGATTTCGCTTTTCATAGTTGGCCATCGTTACATTGATCCACTGCCGTTTGACTTCATCTATTCCCTTTTGCGACGCGAATTCAGCGGGACTCAATTCATCATACTTGCCCTTTTCATCAAGAGGGAAATTCCGAAATTGCACAGTTGATTTCCAACCCTCGGCGGTCGAGCTGGCCAGCGTTAAGGTTTTCAATCTTTCCTGAAAATCAATCGCGAATCGAAGCGCATCTCCCCCACCCATGGACAATCCGACCAGGTGAAACCGCTCGAGTTCCAACTTATCAGCCAGAGCCAGCAAATCATTTACCCGATTCTCGCGCGAATATCCGGAATCGGGCGCATCCGATTGACCGTGCCCGCGAGCATCGTATGTAATTACCTGGTATCTATCGGAAAAATAATCTATCTGCCCCTGCCACATTCGCCGATCGAGCGAAAAACCATGAAGAAAGACAAGCGGCTCCCCCGCGCCTTTTTCTTCATAATATATGCGTATGTCACCGGAATTTATATAGGGCACGGCACTTTTTTACAGAAACGGCAGATACTTATCGATTTCGAAGTTGCTGACATCGACCCGATACGCATCCCATTCGACCATTTTGTTGGCTATAAGCGCTTCAAAGATATGATCACCCAGTGTATTTTTGACCAGTTCGGATTTTTCCATAGCCCTGATGGCGTTTTCCAGAGAGCCGGGCAAGGAATCAATATTGTGATCGGCTCTGTCTTCGGCGGTCATGGTAAAAATATTATGCTCGACAGGATCCGGCAGCGGGTATTTATTATCGATTCCTTCCAGTCCGGCGGCAAGCATCACGGCAAAGGTCAAATATGGGTTACAGCCCGGATCGGGCGAACGAACTTCAATCCGGGTCGATTTTTCATAACCGGTTTTGAATTCGGGAACCCTTATCAGACTGGAGCGGTTGCGCGTTCCCCACGAAATATAAACCGGCGCTTCAAAGCCGACCACCAGACGTTTGTAGGAATTCACCCATTGATTTAAAATCAATGTTATCTCTTTGATGTGTCTCAGGATTCCGGCCGTGAAATGACCGGCCAACTTTGACAGATGATTGGGGGATGCCTTATCATAAAACAGATTGGTATCGCCTTCGAAAAGCGACATATGGCAGTGCATCCCGGAACCGTTTTCGCCGAAGAGCGGCTTGGGCATAAAGGATGCAAAAACCTCATTTTGCATAGCAATTTCTTTGACGACGAATTTATAAATCTGGACAAAATCAGCCATCACCAGGGCTTCCTGATATCTCAGGTCAATCTCCTGCTGGCTGGGGGCGACCTCATGATGCGAACATTCCACCTGGATACCCATCCGTTCCAGAGCGGCGCTGGACCTTTTCCGAAGCTGTGTCCCAATATCGGCCGACCCGTAATCGAAATATCCGGATCGATCCAAAATTTCCGGTTCCGTTTCTTCATTAAAATAAAAATATTCCAGTTCCGGCCCGACATAGAAAGTCCAGCCGCGATCCTCTATTTTCCGAAGTATCCGCCGCAGAACGTAGCGCGGATCGCCTTCATACGGATTGCCGTCCGGCGTCTGCACATCACAGAACATCATGGCGCTTTTTTCACCGCCGATATCCCAGGGAATAACACGAAATGTCCGAAAATCAGGAATCGCCATCAGATCCGATTCCTCGATCCTGACAAAGCCTTCGATTGAAGAACCGTCAAATCCCTGTCCCTGTTCAAGAGCCCTTTCCACTTCGGTGCTGGTTATGGCGATTCCTTTAAGCCGCCCGAGAATGTCGGTAAAATTCAGACGAACGAAATGAACTTCGGCATCACTGATTATCCTGAGTATATCTTCCTTGGTTTTGGTCACCTCTCTATCCTCCGGTTAGAATTAAAGACTGAATTTATATTTTTTTTATGTTTAACCAAAATAATTTTTTATTGAATCCTCACTCGTCTTGTAAATATTTTTGGCTTAATTAATATCTTGATGTTAATCAATACGAATTCTATATTGTAATTTATAAATAATTATGAGGATTCGGCAGATGTCCAATATTGCAAATCAGGCGATGAAAATGATTTCTCTGCCTCGCGGCCGGCGGTTAGATCTTGAACGGCCGCTGGTTATGGGCGTTTTAAACGTCACGCCCGATTCTTTTTCCGACGGCGGCGAATTTATTAATATAAAAGATGCTATCTCGCGGGCGCATCAGATAATAAATGAGGGCGCGGATATTATCGATATCGGCGGCGAATCCTCGCGGCCGGGGGCCGAGGGTATAAAACCTGAGGAAGAAATCGGTCATGTCATACCTGTTATTGAAGCCATCCGCAAAATATCCGATTTACCGATTTCCATCGATACGACCAAAGCAGTGGTCGCTGAGGAGGCCATAAAAGCCGGGGCCGATATTATCAACGACATTTCCGCCATGCGCTTTGATTCCCGGATGATTGAAGTGGCGCTTGAATACGAGACGCCGGTTATACTGATGCACATGCTCGGTAAGCCGAAAACGATGCAGGCAAATCCGAACTATGATAATTGCATTGCGGAAATAAAAGAATTCTTCGAAGAACGAATCGAGTTCTGCCGAAGCAAAGGAATGGCGGAAGATAAAATCATCATTGATCCGGGGATCGGCTTCGGCAAGCGTCTTCAGGACAATCTGGATATAATCAAAAACTTAAATGAATTCAAAGCACTCGGCTGTCCGATAATGCTGGGCTCATCGCGGAAATCGTTTATTTCCAAAATCACAAAAAGGGATGGTCAACCGTCGGAACGTATCGGCGGATCGATTGCATCGATGCTGCTCGCTGTCAGCAAGGGTTGTAATATCGTAAGGGTTCACGACGTCGCCGAGACAATCGAGGCGATAAATGTCTTCCGGGCGATAGAGGATTTCAGATAAAATGGAATTGTTTCGAATAGATTTTTTATCATTCAGGGTTATCGACCTGATCGATATATTGATTGTCTCATTTATTATTTATCGTCTGCTGGCATTGATGAAAGGCACCCGCGCGGCCCAGATGGTTACCGGGCTGGTGTTGATATTTTTTGTCGCCTTTGTCGCTTTCTGGTTTCAACTGGAAGGGCTAAGCTGGCTGTTCAAAAACCTGGCCACAATCGGATTTATTGTCCTTGTAATAATTTTCCAGCCCGAATTGCGCTCCATGCTGGCGCAGATGGGTCACTCGCGGCTTTTTCAGTATTTCATCAAAGTCGAGGAGCGCAAATCGTTCAGGGAAGTCGCCCGTGCGGCGATACGCCTCTCGGAACTTCGTTATGGCGGCCTGCTGGTCATCGAGAAGGGCATCGGCCTGAAAAATTTTATCGAGACCGGCAAAACGCTAAATGCCCAGCTATCCTCGGAAATGATTACGACGCTTTTTACACCGTATACACCGTTGCACGACGGGGCTGTTATTATCACCGGCGAAATAATTTCGGCCG
Organism: uncultured Ignavibacteriaceae bacterium; assembly: GCA_964452645.1. Classification (GTDB taxonomy): domain Bacteria; phylum Zixibacteria; class MSB-5A5; order GN15; family PGXB01; genus CAYXTW01. The sequence goes on along the minus strand of CAYVMO010000016.1, from coordinate 14,501 downwards.
CCGCGTGCACATTGCCCTTAACTCAAAACCCGCGCTACCGCAAGTTATACGGAATGCGTCATAAGGCGGCCATCGGAGTTACCGAAGTATCCGACGCCGTCGCGGTGGTTGTCTCAGAAGAGACCGGCGGCATCTCGATTACATATAAAGGCTACATGGAAAAAGACATCAACCGCGATGATTTGCGCGAACGCCTTGCCGATTATCTCAAGCGGTAAATACAATCATAATCATAGATATGCAGACCGGAATCTCAGATATAGGGGCGACCCTTGCGCCCACAGTGGTGGGGTAGTCGCCATCGTTTGATAAGCCCCTGTGGCTTGATTATCGAGGGCGGGGCTCGCTGTACGGTATCATGACATCCGTTACACATTGTATCAGGACATGTGTTACACCTGTTCATTTTTGGCCGTTTCCGGCGAAAAATTCCATGTAACGTAATGTGGGAGATACTAGTACAATGAATTGGGTTCGTTTCGCATATTTTAACATCTTTTTTTTATTCCATTCCCTTATCGGATTTTGCCCGATCGATTTTTGGGCGTTTTCTTTGTTGGATTTTATTTGTTTTTTAGGCGCAGCCATATCTGAAACCTATAGTTTTTAATAAAGGGGGATATTCGAATTTAACATCGAATTGGTGTAGAAAGTGTTTTAATTGGCGCACAAGACGCAAAGGTACCCCGCCCAACGGGCGGGTAAGTTAATATGTACGATACAGCCTGCATTTATATTCCCACCCGATGGGTGGGTTACCGGTTTGATTATATTTCGCGCTTCGCGCGATTGTCAGGAGCGCGCGGCTCCTGACCTACGATTGCTGATCAATTCGTTCCTGCAATTGAAGCAAGTAATTCGCAAAGGCCGAACAGATTACAAGGCTTAGTCTGGCTTCATCTATCATAAGAATATCTTCGTCTTTCATTCCGTGACGAGCTATATCAGATGTCCATCCATACAATTTATCAAGTGAACCAGCGAGTGCTGAATGAATATGAAATTTATCCCTTAATTTTGGAATTAAGTCTCCAAGTGTGCCGTTTTTAACATCAAGCGCCTTTCGAGCAGCCGATTCAACAGCACTAATAGATTCTTTAATACAATTACGAACATCTGGCTTTGGTTTTATTGATAATTTCTCTAATGCTGAATGAAATTGAATACGGACTACTTCATGCGGCGATTGTACGGCTTCGTCGATTTGTTTAATCTCGATTTCATTCGTAATTGGAACAATATAATTATTCACAAATCTATAGGCAGATTTCTCTGTCTCAAGTATATTATTACAAAATTCAATAAATTTTTGTGTATTACCTTCTTGGATTTTATTTGCAAGTGGCGCCATGAATTCAATAAAATTATAAACTTGATACCACTCTATTGAATTAAAATAAGCCATTATTCGGCTCTCAATTCTATTCCATTCCCAAGAAATATCACTTAAAGGGGATTTTAAAATATTTATCCAAAGATAATTGATAATTTCATTTAATTGGTCAGTTGGCTGTCTACCAAAATTACTTCTTTTTGTTTTTGACCAAAAATAAATATGTAAAGCGTTCCATAATCCATTTCGTAGGTCATCATCCATAGATTGAACCTGAAAAGACTTATCAAGTTGAAAACCGTATCGCTTTGAAAACTCTTCCACAAAATTACCTTTTCTAAAAATTATCTAAATATGCCAGCGTCAGGAGCCCTGCGCTCCTGACATCTTATATTATTCACCGTAATCACCATTAATATTTATCGCTTCCCTGTTTCCCCAATCGCTCGAATACAATCCTCTTTTAAAAAAATCATGTATCGAGGATTCTTTCCAATCAAACGGATTTTTCACATGCCCATGTTTTACCGGATTATAATGTAAATAATCTAAATGATTATTCATATCTTTTTCGCTGCGAACTATATGATCCCAAAAGCGGTGCTGCCAAACGCGGCCGGATTTCATATTCGATTCTTTCCTGTAAATCGCCGCGAAACTCATTTTAATTCTTTGTATTATATTCGACGTGTCGGTTCCGTCAAAATCCGCAATAATATGTAAATGATCGGGGAGAATGACCCAAGCCGTCAAATCGATTTTATATCGGTCGAATATATTGGTCATACTCCGCCAAAGAATATCGTGATATTTTATTAAGATGTTAATTCTTCTATAGGTCACAATAGTGAGAAAATAGATTGTTCTGTCATTGCTTAATCTTCTTAATTTGGACATGATGTAATATAATAAACCGCATTTGATATATCAACTTTATTTCCTTCTTCTAAAATGTCAGGAGCGCAGGGCTCCTGACCTACGATTGCTAAAATTTCCTTGGCGGTCAATGATTTCAATTCCCCAATAATTCGGCCCAATTTTATTTCTGTAGGTGGTAAAAGTACCAAATGTACATGATTGGGCATTATTACATAAGCCAATAGCTTTAAATTGTAGACTTCTCTAATACGCTTAAAATGTCTTACAAATGTCAGGATGGCGTAATGCGTTTTGAAAAGATTATAATTATGATAACACGAGAGTGTGACAAATCGCGCGGTGCCAAGATGATCATAATGTCTTATTCGCGTCATGATTTTTGAATCGTTTTAGTATATATAAGGTATTTTTATCTGCAAATAAAGGATATATTAATAAGCAATCATCTGCAATAAATAAACCCACCGCAGAGCGGTGGGCGACCCGACCAAGCAGCTTGTGTAAATTGAGGAACAGGCATATCCTAGTAGCTGCTTCGTCCAATAATCCATTCGCTCTGCGGTGGATTTCCTGTCGTCACTAGATATTTTAATCATCCCTATTATCCCGAATATAAAAATATAATCAATCGCTACTCAAAAATCAAATTCGATTTTGATTGTTTATCCCATAATTATTCCGTTAATTCATGGCCATGAAGTTTATTGATTATGCGGAGATTGAAGTTGCCGCAGGGGATGGCGGACCGGGGTGTATCTCGTTTAGGCGGGAGAAGTATGTCTCCAAGGGCGGTCCGAACGGCGGCGACGGCGGTCGCGGCGGCGATATTATATTTATTGCCGACAGCAATATGTCCACTCTGCTCGATTTCCGGTACAAGAAAAAATACAAAGCCAAGAACGGCGAGCCGGGCGCGGGCAGCCTGAAACACGGCAAAGCGGCCGAACCGATAATTATTAAAGCTCCCACCGGGACATTAATAAAAAATCTCGAAAATAATCAAATCATCGCCGACCTAAGCGAAGGGGGACAACAGGTGATTGTCGCACGCGGCGGACGAGGCGGGTACGGCAACGATCATTTCAAATCGCCGGTCAATCAAACGCCCCGCACAGCCGAAGATGGACGTCCCGGGCAGTGTCTGAAATTGTCACTGGAATTAAAATTGTTAGCCGATGTCGGCCTGGTCGGGCTGCCCAACGCCGGTAAATCAACCATGCTGGCGCGGCTGACCGAAGCCAAACCAAAAATCGCCGATTATCCTTTCACCACATTGATACCGAACCTCGGAATTATAAAATTAAGGCAATTCAAATCATGCGTGATGGCCGATATTCCGGGAATCATCGAGGGCGCCTCGGGCGGCAAAGGGCTGGGGCTTCAGTTTCTCCGACATATCCAGCGCACCGCGTTAATAATTTATCTGATCGATATTGCCGAGGGAAATATCGAAAAGACGATAGAATTATTGAAAGAGGAATTGCGCAGCTATGACGCTTCTCTGGTGAAAAGGCCTTATTTGGTCGTAATAAATAAAATAGATTTATTGAACAAGGAAGAGCTAAAAGTGATTTCGAAAAACAAAAAAACTGATTATATTTTATATTCTGCAGCAACCGGACAAAACGAAAAGGAATTACTGAATAGAATCGAAAATGAGCTTGATAGAATCAGATAGGAAAGAAAAACTCATTGATATCATTACGCTGAATAATGTCGACGGTATCGGTGTTGGCAGATTATATCGGCTGATTGATGCTTTCGGTTCGGCCGGAGCGGCGCTTGATGCCTCGATCGGCGAGTTGACCGATATCCCCGATATCGGCCGCGAGACCGCTTCGAAAATTAAGAATAATCAGGATCGGGAAAAGACGATTAAAATTATCGACGAAATCATCTCACAGGAGTGGGGTATTTTTCTGTATGATGACGCCGACTACCCGCCGCCGCTGAAAAATATCTCCGACCGCCCTCCATATCTTTTTTACACGGGTGAATACTCGGATAGCGATTCCAGCGCCGTCGCTATTGTCGGCTCGCGATCCTCAACCGATGAAGCGCGCTCATTCACCGAAACACTGGCCTCGCAACTGGCAGAAAACAAAGTGACAGTTATATCCGGGATGGCTCGCGGAATCGATACCGCCGCGCATCGGGGAGCGCTTAAATTAAACGGGCGGACTATCGCGGTTTTCGGTTCTTCGCTGGATATTGTTTATCCCCCTGAAAGCCGTGAAATCGCAAAAAAAATCGTGCAAGCTGGGTGCATATTTTCCGAGTTCCTTCCCGGAACCGAACCGTACGGTCCGAATTTCCCCCGGCGTAATCGTATAATATCCGGCCTCGCGCAGGCGGTCATTGTAGTCGAGGCGGCGGAAAAATCGGGCGCCATCTCAACGGCCGGGCATGCTCTCGCGCAGAATCGTGAGGTTTTCGCCGTACCGGGCCCGCCTCGCCGGGAATCAAGCAAAGGTACCAATATGCTTATAAAACAAGGAGCCAGATTGCTGACGTCGGTCGAAGATATTTTTACCGAACTGCCGAGACTGAGGGGTGATATTAAGGTTCGGCAGGTGCAAACTTTCGAGAATTTGACCGATACCGAAAAATCAATCCTGGAACATTTTACCGAAGGGCCGATACATATTGATAAATTATCCAGACAGCTGGACAAGCCGGTTCCTGACTTGCTTCAGATCCTGCTGGCTCTTGAACTGAAAGGTATAATAAAAGAACTGGCCGGAAAACGATACATTTTGGCCTGAACCTGAAAGATGATAGAAAAATCGGCAATTGTAATCAATCGGCTTGGTATGCACGCGAGGCCGTCGGCCATGTTTGTCACGTATGCCTCACGATATAAATCTGAAATTTTTATCGAGAAAGACGGTATAAAGGTTAATGGAAAATCAATCATGGGTATAATGTCGCTGGCGGCGGAGAAGGGATCGGAGCTTATTATTTCGGCTAAAGGCGAGGACGAAATGGAAGCGATTGAGACGCTGGTCGAGCTTGTTAAATCCGGATTCGGAGAATTAAAAAATTTATAATTCCATTGCACCGCAGGTTTTAAACTTATTATAATTTATCCGGGGAGTAAATGGTCGCCGCAAAAAAAACAATGATTTTAGACGGAATCCCGGTTTGCCCCGGGTTGACTTTCGGCGTAGCCCGAGTCGTTTACAGCTGGGAGCAAAACATCGAGGAACGCGATATCGAAGAATCCGAAGTCGAAAATGAAATTTCCCGGTTTAAAAAAGCTGTCGAAGATTCGCTGACGGAAATCAGGAAATGGCGCGATTCGGCCGGCCGCCGCATCGGCGGCCCGGTGACGCGGATTTTCGAAAGTCAGATAATGATCGCTTCGGATAAGGAATTTTTAAACACGGTCATCGAGCGAATAAAAGAGACACAAAAAAACGCGGAATATGTTTACAGCATGGAAGTCGAAAAGACAATCTCGGCTTTGAGGATTTCCAGGGATCAATACATGCGCCAGATGGCGGCCGACATCGAAGGTGTTTCCAGCCGCATAATTCGTCGTTTAACCGGTCAGAGCGTGCGGCATATAGGGCAGGCGGCACAGGATTATATCTATGTCGGAAAGCTGTTCACGCCGGCGGAAATTATGAGTCTGTACGAGCGAAAAGTCAAGGCCATTATTACAACCAGCGGCGGCGCCAATTCGCACATGGCCCTGATTGCACGTTCGCTTCTGATACCGACGGTGGTCGGCGTCCCGCAGGCCGACATAAAAATCGGAACGGGTGACCGGCTGATTGTCGACGGCGACAAAGGAACCGTGATTGTCAGACCCTCGCAACAGGACTGGAATGAGACGAGAAAGAAGAAAGCCAGGGTCACCGCCCGGCAGCTTTTGAAACTTGACGATCTCCCCTATTTCCCTCCCAAAACGGCCGATAATATCGAAATCGAAATTGCCGCCAATATTAATTTACCCGGTCCGGTCGATGAAGTCCTCGCCGAACGACGCGTCGGAATCGGATTGTATCGGACAGAATTTATATATCTTCAAAACGGAAAATTCCCTTCGGAGGAAAAGCAGTTTAATATTTATGATTCGGTCGCCAAGCGCTACTATCCGCGGCCGATCGTAATCAGAACATTTGATCTCGGATCGGATAAATATTATAAAAATGATAACAGCATTAAAGAAAAAAATCCGGCTCTGGGCTGGCGCGGCATTCGCGCCGCCTTTGATATGCCGGGCGTCTTTAAATCCCAGCTTCGGGCAATCCTGAAAGCCTCGTCCCGCAGGAACGTAAAAATACTCCTGCCCATGATTTCCGACATTGTCGAACTTAAAAAAGCCCTGAGGATCATAAAGCGGGCGATGGCGGAGCTAAGTGAAGAAAAGGTCGAATTCGACAGCGACATAAAAATCGGTATCATGATTGAGATTCCCTCCGCCGCCGTAACGGCGCATGAGTTAGCCAAAAGGGTATCATTCCTTTCGATTGGCTCCAATGATCTGGCACAGTACACGCTGGCCGCCGACCGCGACAACCAGAAGCTGGCAAAAATTTTTAACCCGCTGCATCCGGCGGTGCTGCATTTGATCGAAATCGCCATCGAGGCCGCCAGAAACAACAATATTCCCGTAACGGTGTGCGGCGAAATGTCGGGTGATATTCTGACCATCCCGCTGCTGATCGGCATGGGAGTTAAACAATTATCCATGAATCCTTCAAAGCTGTTTGGGGCCTGTAAGCTCATCGGGCGAATTAAATATTCCGATACCATTAATATAGCCCGGAAAGTGAAGCAGATGAAAACGCTCAGGCAAATCGAGGCATTTTTGCTGGACTACAATATGGCTTTGAAATAAAAACAGGCAGGAATAAAATGAATAAAACATTAATTGAAAGCACGGACATCAAAATGGAAAGACTCGATTCATCAGAAGACATAAAAAAAATAGACCCATCGGGTATGTACGAAAAAATATACAAGTTTCCGGAACAACTCGAAGAGGCGGCCCGGATCGGCAGGAGCCTGAAACCGGATAAAAAGTATTTCACCGGAATCAAGAATATTATCGTCGCCGGGATGGGCGGTTCCGCCATCGGGGGCGACCTGGTTCGCTCCTACCTGGCCGATAAAATAAATATTCCGTTCTTTATCAGCCGCCATTATCGGCTTCCCCGATTTGCCGATAAAAACTCGCTTGTTATCTCTTCATCGTATTCCGGCAACACCGAAGAAACATTATCCGCCTTCGATGATGCCTTAAAGCGCCATGCAAAAATCGCCTGCATAACGACCGGCGGGGAATTGGGCCGGCTGGCCGGTGAAAACAAGTTTCTCACGGCACAACTCCCGAAAGGCTACCCGCCGCGCGCCGCTCTCGGTTTCTCTTTTGTACCACTCCTGTTTTTATTGTCCAAACTCGGTTTTGTGCCGGATGTGGATAAGGATATTGCCAATTTGATAACAGAATTAAAATCGTTCCGGGATACATATTCCATTGATGCCGAGATCAATGATAATCAAGCCAAATCCATCGCAGGCAAAATGTATGGCAGAATTCCGATTATTTATACCGGCCCGGAGTTAATCGACACTGTTGGCACCCGCTGGAAAGGTCAGATTTGCGAAAACGCCAAGAGCCTCGCCTTTCACAATCAATTCCCTGAGTTTAATCACAACGAATTGGTCGGCTGGAACAAAATAGACAACTACCGCGATAAATTAATCGTTTTCTATCTGAAAGACTCCAATGATCATGATCGTGTGGCCAAACGAATGTCGGTTGTCAAGCGGATTATAAACGAGCAGGAAGTAGAAGTTGTCGAGGTAAATTCAAAGGGGACTTCACCACTCATAAGAATGTTTTCATTGATTCAGGTCGGCGATTTTGCCTCCTTATACTTAGCCATATTGAATAACATTGACCCGACCCCGGTTAAGATAATTGATTTTCTCAAGGACGAGCTGACCAAGTAATTGGGACGTTTGCATTTAGAGCCATATATATTTTCTGCTATTTCCCGCAATTGATACTTGCCAGAAAACGGGAAACTATTATATTTCTGTACTGTTATAGAAAAGTGGTGATTATATGCTTATATCGGTCTGCAAATCTAAAATCCATCGGGCCACAATAACCGAGGCCAACCTCGATTATGAAGGCTCGATTACAATAGATGCCGACCTGATGAAGATGGCTGATATTGTCCCTTACGAGCGGGTTCAGGTGGTTAATGTCACGACCGGGGACCGCATGGAGACTTACGCCATTGAGGGTGAGGCCGGTTCGGGCATTATCTGTATGAACGGCGCCGCGGCTCACCGGGGGAAGGTCGGTGACGTAATTATCATTATATCTTACGGTCTGGTTGAAAAAATAAAGAGCAAGCCGTATAAACCAAAAATCGTCAAAGTTGACAATAACAATAAAATAATCTAATCCATACTGAACATGGCGACCAAAAGAGCGGCAATCATCCTTGCGGCCGGTAAGGGAAAACGAATGAAATCGGACCTGCCCAAAGTGCTGCATGAGATAAACGGCAAACCGATAGTCTGTTATTTGATGGAGACTATCGCGGCATTGAACCTGGAGCGGATTATCGTCGTCGTCGGCTTTAAAGGCGAGTCAGTTATCGACCGAATTAAGGAGTTCAATGCCGAAATCGTCTGGCAGAAAGAGCAATTGGGCACCGGTCATGCCGTATTAAAAGCCGAAGAAAATTTCAGCGATTTTGGCGGCACCGTGCTCGTTGCGGCCGGGGATGTTCCTTTCCTTTCGAAGGAATCGATAGAAAGACTTTTCAGGATTCACGAGCAGAACAATGCCACGGCCACCTGTCTCTCAGCCGAATTTGACGATCCGTCCGGCTACGGGCGAATTATAAGGGGCAAAAAGCCCAATTCCATGCTTGCCATTATTGAGGACAAAGATGCCGACCCGAAAACCAAAAAAATCAAGGAGATTAACTCGGGTACATTCTGCTTCGACAGCCGCGAATTATTTAAAATGCTGCATCGGGTGGACGATAACAACGCCCAGCGGGAATATTACCTGACCGATACAATAAGGCTATTTATCGCCGACGGGAAAGATTGTGCTGTTTGGAGGGTTCCCGATCCTTTTGAAGTCTCGGGAGTGAACTCGATTGAACAATTAAAAGAAGCCGAAGATATTCTAAAATCTCGAAAAAAATTAGCCGAAAACCGATCCCAAACGTTATAATTATAAATGAAATGAATAATAATATTAAGGGAATGACAGAATATTTCCGATAAAATTAATAGAGTAAAAATCAATTGACAATGATTCAAAAACAGACTAATTTTTTACATATTTGCGATAGCAGGGAAGTTAAATATGCGTAAGTTATTTTGTTTGACAGCTCTCTCGATATTAATTTTGACCGGATTAGCCTTCGCCCAGATGGCCGATAAGGCCGAGATTCAATCGGCCAAAGAGGATTATCTGGGACTGAAACCGGTCAGCAAGCCGTTTTCTCTGATTGACCTGTCGCGCCTGCATTTTTCGCATTCGTATTCTTTCAACTATTTTTCCGGTGGTGGCACCTCGGGCTCCGTCGGTCTTTATACCGGTTCGATTTTCTACGAATTGTCGCGGTCTCTCTCCCTTGATGTCGAGCTTGGTATTGCTCACGATCCGGCCGCGCTTTTCGGTAATAGTGGGGGAACCGACGCCGCCTTTTATCCGGCCGTAAACCTTGATTATCATCCCTCAAGGAATTTCAGGCTTTCTATCGGATTCGAGTCGCATCCCGGATTCTACCAAAGTCCCTATTATTACCCTTATTACACAGACAACTGGAGGCGATTTTAATAAACAAACCCCTCCCCTCCAGGCAATCAGCTTAAATGGTACTTAGAAAATCAGGCAAAAGAAAAAATTCGATTAAAAGGCGGGTTCCCAAACCAAAAAAGAACTCCCGTTTTCTGGAATTGGCCATCGTGGCTATTCTGGCTCTGGTGATTATTTACGGCGCCAGTTTTGCCATCAGGATTACACACGGCTTTTCCCGAACGATTGATATACCCAAATATGGGGTCCGTCTGCAGATTCTAAATGGATGCGGCGTCGATGGCGCCGCGGCTCGAATGGCTAAAGTAATTCCGGGGATAATCGGACAACCGCTGGATTTGAGCATTATTGAAATGTCGGATTTTTCTTCATATCATATTGAAAAGAGCTTTTTGATTTCACGTGATGAAGAAACCAAAGCCACCAGAATCCTGGCTGAGCAGCTGGGACTCGACGATGATAATATTTTGTATGAGCCGCTGGATGACAATTATAAAAGTATAACTTCGACCCTTGTTCTGGGTGAAGACTTTGAAAAGATTTTAGAAAGAATATCAAAACAGGAGGACTAAAGCCGAAATTTGAAATTAACACCACTTGCTCTCGCGCGCACGGCAGGGAAACTTGCTCTCACCAAAAAAGGTTTCGATGTCAAGATCCTCAAGCTTAAAAATATCTCCAGTATTTGTGATTATTTTGTCATTGTCAGCGGAGATGTCGATATCCACGTAAAGGCGATAGCTGAGGCAATCGACGAGGGTCTTCTGGAAAAAGATATAAAACCATGGCATCGTGAGGGAATCCGCGGCGGGAAATGGATACTGCTCGATTATGTTGACGTAGTTGTACATGTTTTTCAAAAATCGGTCCGCGAATTTTACGCACTGGAGAAACTATGGGGTGATGCTCCGATTGAAGAGATAAAATAAACCATCTTAAAAATAAATCTAATCTGAAAATATTAAATGATTTAGATAGGTAGGGTAACTGCTATGACTAAAACAGAAGTAATGGACGGCAAAGATCTGAAAGGCAAAACTATCGCGGATTTACTCGTGATTGCCGAAGAACTGGAAATCCCCGGGGTTTCCGGCCTGAGAAAATCCGAATTGATTTACAAAATTATGGAGGCCGCTTCGGCGCAGCAGGAGGGGATGATTTTTGCCGAAGGTGTCCTGGAGATTTTAAACGAGGGTTACGGATTTCTCCGTTCGCCGTCGTACAACTATCTTCCCGGTCCGGATGACATTTATGTGTCGCCGTCACAAATCAAAAGATTCGACCTGCGCACCGGAGATACCATCTCCGGACAGGTTCGCCCCCCCAAAGATAACGAGCGATATTTCGCACTATTGAAAATCGAGGCCATAAATTTCGAGGACCCGGCACTCGCCAAAAATATAACGGTCTTCGACAATTTGACGCCACTTTATCCGGAAGAAGCATTCAAGCTCGAAGTCAATCCTGACGAACTGACGACACGTATCATGGACCTGATGACCCCGATCGGCAAGGGACAGCGCGCCCTGATAACCTCGCCGCCCAAGGCCGGCAAAACGATTATTCTGCAAAAAATCGCCAATGCCATCACGACCAATCATCCCGATGTCAAGCTTATCGTGCTTTTGATCGATGAACGCCCCGAAGAGGTTACCGATATGCGTCGTTCGGTAAAAGGCGAAGTTGTATCCTCGACTTTCGACGAACCGGCTGACCGTCACGTGCATGTCGCCAACATGATTTTGGAAAAATCCAAAAGACTCGTGGAACATGGCCATGATGTCGTTATTCTGCTCGACAGCATCACCCGTCTGGCCCGGGCGCATAACGCCGTTGTCCCCCACTCGGGCAAAATCTTGTCCGGCGGTGTTGACAGCAACGCTCTGCATAAGCCAAAAAGATTTTTCGGAGCGGCGCGCAATATCGAGGAAGGCGGCTCGCTGACCATTATCGGCACGGCCTTGATCGAGACCGGCTCGCGTATGGATGAGGTTATTTTCGAGGAGTTCAAAGGAACCGGCAATCTGGAAATGGTGCTTGACCGTCGCCTCTCCGACCGCAGAATCTTCCCGGCCATGGATCTAAACCGCAGCTCGACGCGTAAAGAGGAACTGCTTTTGGAGCCTGATGTATTGGCAAAGACATGGATCCTTCGGAAATTCTTAGCCGAGATGAATCCGATTGAAGCGATGGAATTTCTTACTGACCGAATCAAGAAAACAAAAAACAACCAGAAATTCCTCAGCTCGATGAAGGATTAAGAGCCGCAATAGCAAATTGCGGCTCCATAATTTATATATTAAACGCCAATACTCGCCGGGATGGATATTTCGGGAGTCCTCGACCGTGACTGCTCCTGAAGATCAGTGACTTCCTGAATCAACTTTATAGCAATATAGGCCGCGACAATGTTGACAACATCCGCAAGTATAGTAATATAAATCGCACTGAGGAAAGAACCAGGCGTTCCCGGCTGGTTCCAAAAATATCCGACGACTCGATCCATTACAATAGTGAGCATCGTCATTCCCCACCAGAGCGAGACGAGCTTTCCCGATTGTACATTCTTCCATGATTCGGCATTTGTCGTCCCGGATAAGAATTTCGATCCGCTCCACACTTCCTGCATAATTTTCAGCGGCCGATATATATTGACAAGCGGAATAAAGAAGCTGATTATCGCCCACTTCGATTTGTACTTAAATCCGGTCAGCCTGGCCCTATCCAAATTACATCGAGCTCGATAAAACCACATAAGGAAAGTTATAAAAGAAAACAGCAAGGCCACCGGCCGGCTCAGAGAGACGAAAAATAGAAGAATATCTTCGCCGGTGATTTCCTCGTTCACATATCCGGGTGTGCTATAAACTTCGACTATGTAATCCTGAAGAAAAAAATTCGTTATTATCGATGCCGCGAAGGCGAAAATTACCAGCCACATACAAATCATTGCGATTCTACCGCGAGTTTCCAAAGGCAGCATAATTATAATCCCTCCCAAAGCCGCAATTTGATATCAATATTATAAATTTATACCTTAGTATCGGCAGATTCGATATATCACTGAGACAGTATGGGATTATCCCCATACAGGTGATTTACAGGGGGAATCGCTGAATCAAATTTAATCTTAGTTTACAAATCCTGACGGATCGGTGATAACACCTTTGAGCGCCGATATCGCGGCGGTCGCCGGAGAAACAAGATAAATCTCGGCTTCCGGTGAACCCATTGACCCCTGAAGATTACTGCTGGTCGTCGACAGGCAGCGCTCACCGGCCGCCAGGATACCGTCGTGCGCCCACATAAACGAAGCGCATCCGGAATTTATAACCAGCGCGCCGCTTTCCAGAAAGGCTCTAATCAACCCCTTCTTAAGCGCTTCCAGATAAACTTCCTGCGAGCCGGGCACGATCAACATGCGCACATCGGGATCGATTTTCTTGCCTTTGATAATATCCGCGACTATTTTCAGATCGTCCAACCGGCCATTGGTACCCATGCCGATAACAACCTGATCGATTTGCTGACCGATTATTTCGGCAACCGGTTTAATATTGTCGGGCTGATGCGGGCAGGCAGCCTGCGGGATTAGCTGATCAATATTAAATTCGTACGTCTCGCTATAAACGGCATCCCTATCCGCCAGCGCCGGTCGAAACGGCATCTTGGTCCGCCCCATCAGGTACCTTCTGGTGGTTGAGTCAAACGGGCAGATAGCTGCCCTGGCGCCAAGTTCGGCGGCCGCGTCGGTCAATGTAAACCGTTCCGAAATCGACATGTGCGAAACCGCCGTACCATAAAATTCAATCGCTTTCGTGTCGACCGCCTTGCCGGTCAGTTTACCGGCGATAAAAAGAATGACATCACGGGTGTACACGCCCCGGGGCATTTTGCCGTTGACAATAATCCCGACCGATTCGGGAACGCTTAGACTGGTTCGACCATTCGTCCAAACCTCGATCACCTCGGATGCCTCGATACTCGTGGCACAGGCACCGATACACCCTTGTGAGGCATTATGGTTGCCGGTCCCGATGGCCAGTTGTCCCGGCAAAATAAGCCCTTTTTCGATAATCGCCTGATGACAAATCCCATCCAGAATATCATAGTAGTTTCTGATATTCTGCTTACGAATAAAATCCCGGATTACTTTATAACCGGGCGATTTCCCGGCTGCTTCCGAATTGGTACAATGTTCGTGCGAAATGATAATGCGGTTGGGATTCCAAACATGGCTGTGCCCGCGATTGTGGAATTCCTCGATTATTCTCGATGAATCGTCATGAGATATAACCAGATCGGGCTCGACTTCCACGGCTTGCCCGACCTCCACTCTCTCCAAACCGGCTCGCTCGGACAGGACTTTCTGGACTATCGTTTGCCGACCGTACTGATGCCTTTTCCCGACCGATTTATGCGGCCCGCCCAGATCCAGTTCCAGTTGCTCCAGTTTCAGGAACGACGGCTTCTCCATTATAT
>CAYVMO010000015.1:0-78439 GCA_964452645.1 uncultured Ignavibacteriaceae bacterium | reverse complement strand
AATACACACTCTAGAAGATATGTAAACTACGAAATAAAAAGATCCGTAGAGCTGGGACACGGGATTTTAGGAATATATATTCATAAGCTGAAAAATAGCGAAGGGCGGATTTCCTTAAAGGGTAAGAATCCATTTGACAATTTTCAAGTGATAGCAAATGGAAAAAGAGAGGCGCTATCCTACTATATTGATACTTATGATTGGATATTAGACAAAGGTTATGAAAATTTCGGCAAATGGGTCGAAAAGGCTGCAAGGCAAGCAGGAATGTAATAAGGGCTATCATTTTGGCATATACGACAAGAGAAATATTACAACAGTTTACCAAAGGCCACTATAAGCAGGCCATTGAAGGGAAAGCTTATGCAAAATCATATGCGAAAGTAGTCGTGTTTCTTTCTCATAGCCATTATGATAGGGAATTGATTGAAATGGCTGAACAGCTTTTAACTATCAACGGCTCAAGTGTATATATTGATCACAGAGATCCTGAACTTCACGATCCTCCAAGTTCTTATACGGCGCTTAAAATAAGAGAAAAAATAAAATCTTGTCAGAAATTCGTTATGGTTGCAAGTGATAATGCGAGGGCATCAAAATGGGTTCCATGGGAGTTGGGTTATGCTGATGGGATGAAGGAGGCCAAGGATATTGCAATATTGCCGGTTCAGGAAACCTCTGGTTCTTGGAAAGGGACGGAATATGTAGGACTATATCCGACGATAGAATTCGGAGGTGTATATTGGTGGGTATGCACACCCGTAGGGAACCAGAAAACAGATTTAGAAAACTGGCTAAAAACTTAATTGGTTAATGCACTATTTATGAATAATACGTACTTCTATTTCGTATTTAAATTTTATATATAGTCATTAAATCACAAATATAAATAAATCAAATAGATTATTAAATTATCAGAATTCATGATTTGACCTTCAAAGCAAGGGGATATGATGAAAAAGCAGTTTTTATTTTTACTAATTTCATTTATATGTTGGCATCATTGCTATGCGACAATTGATATTAGAATCAAAGCGCCGGGCTATATAGTCTTTGCCTCTGACGGAAGGATAATTAATGATAGCCTTAAAATAGTAATGTCCGATACATACCAAAAGATCTGCAGTGTGAATAATTATATAATGGTTCAGATGGGCGAGACATCTCATCCTGCCAACAAAGATTTAGTTACAACAATTCAAGATTTCAAATGGAAAAAGGAAATTAGTGATACGGCAAAAATTGATGCCGTATTTCCACTGTTTCGACAATATTGCCAAGAAGTAAAGGACATTGGAGGTAATTATCTTCAGCTAAATTTATGGTTCGCTGGTCCAGACGCTAAAGGAAATTTGCAGATTTATAGATATATCCCTCGATTGGATTCTCTTGAAACGAATGAACGATATGATATCTACTATTCAGGTGTTGGGACATTTTGTTCTCGTTTGCTTAATGGGATTGATAATGTACTAGAAGATATACTTATATCAAAATTAGCACAAGATTCACCTAGAAATGCACAATTATGCAAAAAAGCTATTGATTTATTCAAGCCGATTTCTCAAGAGGTTATTCAACGCATGCCAGTCAATGATGCCGTTAGTGTTGCGTATGATTTGGTACGTATTACCATAACCATGGATAAATTTTTTGAAGGAAGACCAACAACTGCCGTAGGTATAAGGACACCAAAAACAGGAGGCGACATTTCTATTTGCGTAGTCACTCACGACGGTATACAGTGGGCATTAAGACCGAATTTATTCGATGGTAAATTGGAATTACAGGAAATTAAGTAAATATTTTAATAGACCAGAGTAACGACAGGATTTCAACATTTGGCACTGAAAGTTCTTGTCATAATGAATGTGGGCGCTATCCACATAGCCTAATCTATTTCATTGATTTGTCTAAGTAATTTACTGGCTTTGTTAATACCACGATCATCGGATAATATTTCATAATACTTGAGAGATTCAACTGCACAGGAACGAGCTTCATTAATATTTAATTTCTTTAGATTAACGAGTGCCATGGAAAAGTAAATTCGAGGTAAATCATAAAGACTTTTTAGTTCCATAAATAAATATTTTGCCTCATTATAGAGATAAAGCGCCTCGTCATACTTACGTTTTTCATGGCAAATATTCCCAAGACTCGCCAATACACGGGCTCGGGCTAGAACATTTCCTTGTTGATCAAATATTTTTATTGCCTCGCCATAATAATAGGACGCGTTTTTATAATCTTCCTTCAAATAATTCACGTTTGCGATCTGAAAATAGAATTGAGCCATTTTGTATTGCATCTCCTTATCTAAATGCGACAATGACTTCACATATTCAATCCCCATGTTATAACATTGAAGGGCGAGTGAAATATTGTTTTTTTGAGCTAGGAGGCCCTTAAAGTGGTAATAGTTTATTAATTCTAGTAATTGTTGATTTGATGGCAACTTTTTGATAACATGATATAGTCGAATACAATATTCCTCCGCATCATTATATTTTCCTTGAACATATTTTAAATGGGCGAGATTTGTAAGTACGGCAGCTTCAATTGAAAAATCACTCCTTAGGTTTGCCATCTTTAGGACAACATTAAAATGGTCAAATGCTAATTGCCATTCCCCAAGGCTTTGCCAGATCTCCGCTAGAATTTCAAATTTCGATATCAGCGGGATTAAACACGCCCAACTACGAATGATCGATCTATAATCTAATCTAGCAGGCGCTTTATTCCTGGAATGAGGTCTCGATGGTATTTTAAGGAGAGATTGAATTACGTCTAGGATTTTAAACAGAGAGCCATATATGACTCTACCATCCACTGCCAAAAGCAATCGTTTAATTTTAGGAAGAAGGCTTTCGGGCGATAAAGCATTCCATATGATCCCTCTACAATTAGTCGTTGCTAACAGGCTATAAATATCTAAATCAGCACCTCTATAGCCCATGAATATCATATGGTATTTTTCTAAATAATGGGTTAGTACTTTGTACCTCTGTTCAGCACATCGTCTACCTATATCGTCAAGTGAAATTATAATGCTAGGGGGATCATCTATGCACCCGTGTAGCTTGTATAATCCAACCTGGTCTTTTACGCATTTGTCAAAATCACATATTCGCCAATATTTATTTGGAATATCTTCCTCATTACACTTCTGAATATCCATCATAGAACTTTCAAAAAGAGTGTCAAAATTGGTTGTAAATATAGCCGGGATCACTCCACGAATTAAAAGTTCAGATAAGAAATAATGTGATCTATTGGGAAAGCCAGCTTTAAAAACCTGCAAGGGCCGTAACCGACAAAGAATGTCGTCGTCATTTAAAAATGCATTTTGATATATTGTATAGAATAAAAACTCCGGGGGCATATCAATTACTTTTCTTGCTAAGGCGCTCTGAATTTCATTGTTTTTAATTTCCTGATAGATGGGGGTATAAACAGACTTAAAGGGCGGTGTTAACTCGTCATAAAGACTATCCAGTATTTCATTCTGTAGTTGACTGAATCCGAGCAGCTCTGATGGCTTGTCAAAAGAAATCGCTGCTCCGAGAAAAAACACAAGTTGTTTTTGGTTAATTAAATACAAGATATCATCAATAGCCACCTCTTGCAGGTTTTTTTCTGTAGGCATAATTTTATAAAGACTTCGCAATATCTAAAGCCAATTAGTCAAATTAATATGAAGCCGCAAAAAAACAATAAAAAATTGTATAATTTTAGAAATCAGCTTAAGTGCATTTGCAAATATAGTAATAAAGAAAAATTATATGGCTTCCACTATATGCCGAATTATGATTTTTCCTTACATGTTGTTTTTGTCCATGATGTTGCCCTAGAGGGCATTGTTAAGAATGAAGGAAATACTTCTTCGGATTTTTCGAAACTAAATAAAAAGACGTACACAGGTTTTTTAAGAGGTAATGCGCTATATTGGGAAAAAACCTCCATTAATGAATTAATACACCTGCTATCAAAATGGGGGTATTCTGTTGATGATTTCATTAAAGCATTTAAAAAAAACCTTTCGAGTAGCTGATTTACTATATCCCAACCTTTTCAATACTTTTCTTCAAATGTTTTTCGGTTTGATGAGTGTAAATCATTGTAATATCAAAACTGCGATGCCCTAATATCGCGGATATCATTCCTTGAAAATTGCTTTTTGGTTCGTTTGATTGGCTATTTCCAAATCCCTACGAGAATAAAGGGGGCCCAGTAGTAGGGATGATTGTAAAGAGGTATTTCCTTAATTTCTAATTGGGCTTTCTGTAAAGCCTCCGTCTTCAATAGCCCGCTATTTAGGTGTAAATAAAATCTTTCCATCAGTTTCATGGTCGATGGCGCCGCTACTGCCCAAAGACTTACTAATACCGTTGAAGCCCCAGCATAGAGAAAACCGCGAGTAAGCCCAACCATATCGTCTCCGGGATTATGATCATTTATGCCGGTTTCGCATGCGCTAAGAGTTACGACATTTGCATGTAGATCTAATCTAAATACATCTTCAGATGTTAAAATACTGTCCGATAATTTTAAACCGGATTTCATTGGTAACCTGGAATCAAAGAATCCATGGCATGAGAAATGAATAATGTTTGACAATTTAGCTTCATACTCAATGAGTTCCTTGGTGGCCTCAAAGCCCTTAAGTACCCGGGAATTATTCTTATAGATATCGGCGATTTTGTCCGCTTCATCTTCAAAGTCTACACCTATGATAAGACAACTTCCGGAATCTTGCACCCATTTCTTCTGACAATATCCTATTACCGATGCACTTGGTGCATATATTATTTGATATTTTTCTATAATATATTGTCCATCGATTTTTAATAAATGAAGTGGCAAATAATGTAAATGCTTATATGGGACAAAATATATTATATCTATATTGTCCAAATACTTTTTAATAGGATCAATAAAATAGAGAGAAAGTTCTTGCCATAAATCTTCAGTCGCACTATTACTCGTTCTCAATTTAAGAAAGTCATTTGTGTATTTATCAATATAGCCTTGAAATAGCTCCTCAGGAAAGGCGATTTCCTCTATATCTATTTTGAAGGTGTTCGAGCGAAGGATAAATATTATTAGTTTGTCTGTATGATAAAAGTACTCTATAATACAAATAATTTTTGTTTGGTTGGATATTGTTGAAAGGATTTGGGAGTGATTTAAGGGTTTTCCCCTGCGTAAGGAAACATATTCGGGATCAATTACATTTATTTTATCCCAAACTTTATCCAGTTGCATTTCTAATGCATGAATATCAGCTGAAGATACTGGTTGTCGGTTCTGGTTTAAATAGTAGTATTTAATATCCTTCAAAAGTGCTTTTTCGCTTAATAGCAGGTCTTCTGGAATAATATGGTTCGGTTTAATATCTGTATGTGATAGAGCTTCCAATATAGTCCTACATTTGAATCGCTCTAAATACTCATAAGATCGAACGATTTTTTGTTCATAACTGGACTCAATTCTAGTACAGAGAGCAATAAAATGCGCGTAAGCACTTTCTTTTAGATTCATTATTCCCATTCTAAATCGCTCTACATTGATGCCTGCCCTAATTCGCTCTGCCAACTCAATGGCCGTCGCATAATTGGCAAGCGCAGAATCTTCTTTAAATAAACCATTTTCATAAATTTCACCAATAGCAACAAGGGCGCGCTGTTCATAATTAAGAGCACCAATTTCATGTAATATTTTAGATGCTTTCGTTTGGATTTCTATGGCTTTTACACTATTCCCCAATTTATAGTAGTTATTACCTAGGGCAATCATACAGGATGCCATTACTTTTTTATCACCAATTTTATTAGATATTTCAACCGCAGAGGAAAGATATTTCTCGGCTTCGTTAAAATTATGTATAAATTGATAAACCTCACCGAGAAAGCCTAGTATGACGCTTTCCGCCTGAATATCTCCTAAATCTCTCACGATTTGTAGTGCCTTTTGATATAGATCTATCGCCTTTTGATATTCTCGTAGATGACAATAAATGAGGCCCAAATTGCCGAGATAAATTCCTTGGCCTTTTTTATTATTGTCTTCCTGAAATATGTTTAAAGCATTATTAAAATACTCAATAGCATCTTTATATTGCCCGAAATCAATATTGATATTTCCGAGGATTCCGTACGTGATTGCCATAATATATCGATGTTTCAATTCATCCGCTAATTCCAATGCCGAATTACATGAATCTAACGCCTTCGCATTGTCGCCCATATAGTTATAGATCATGCCCAGATTACTCAATGCTGTCATGGTTTCATTTCTAAATTCCCTCGATTTTGAAATATCCAATGCTTTTAGAGTATATTCAATGGCCAATAAATAATTGCCCAAGTAACAATGGCATAATCCAATTTGCGTCAAACAATTAACATATCGACTACAATCATTAAGTTCAGTAAATAAATCGATTGCTTCATTATTATATTCAATCGATTGCAAATATTTGGATGTTTCAAAGGCTGCTAATGACAAACTATTTAGCACCTTGGCCAATCCTATTTTATCTTTATTTTTGCGAAACAAGACTTCAGCCTGGCTAAGATAGTCCATTGCTGCCAAGTACTTATGTAAGGCTATATAAGCTGAACCCAAATTTGCCTTAATAGGTCCGATGGCACTCTCTTCACTCGCCTTTTTATAAAATATGAGTGAATTATTAAATAATTGTATGGATTCATGGATTCTGGAGGAATGTAACTTCATAACTCCCAAAGTGACCCCGCAATGCGCTTCCGCGCGCGGATCACCAATAATATTACACATGGCAAATGATATTTCGGCAATTATCAAGGCTTTTGGCAAATCACGTTCAAAGAGTGCCTGAGCTTCTTTTTCAAAAAATGAAGCAATTTCATTCGACATGCATGTTTCATATTCTTTAGAAGAGAGAGAGTGTATTGAATCTTGAAGACTAATTTTACATTCAGTTATATCTTGAATCAAAGAATATATTTTCAATATGCCATGTAGTGAAGCTTTCATATAAAAAACTCTATACCATTGGTTTCTTAATATTTCAAACATCCTAATTTCCAGGAACTTCCGGAAATATTGGCCTTAGCTCAATATATTGTGACGGAGGTAAAATATCAATTACTAGTAATTAATAATATAGATCAAAAAATCCCAACACATAATATATTGCCATAAGAATATATTATATATGGCTATAAGGTACTTTTAGCTCCTGCATTATATATTTATTTATTATGTGTTTGCCAAATAAATGACAGGGATTTATAAAAGTGAAGTATTTGATTTATTTTAATAAATATATTATTAATTAATAAATATAAATTATCAATAATAAACCACAAAATAGAAGGAGCAGCAATATGCTATTGGAAATTGACACAAATGATTCTCGCTTGGCATTTGATATAATGGATAATAATAACCTTTCAAGTGGCGAAAAGAAGGAGCTTTTTGACGATATTTCCATAGAATACAAGGATACATTTATTAGGAAGGCCTTTGGAATTCCAGAAACAATCACATTTATACTTTCCTTTGGCAGCGGCGTGGGAGCAGGATTGATAGCCAACTGGATATATGACAAAATAAAGAATCGGGCGACTTCAATAAGAATAAATAGGAAGGTAACAATAATCGACAAAGACCACATATTTATTATGATACAAGAAGAGATGAAAGCTATAAGGAAATAGACAAATCATACTTTTATATCCCAACCTTCTCAATACTTTTCTTCAAATGTTCTTCGGTTTGATGGGTATAAATCATTGTAGTTTCAATATCTTTGTGGCCGAGTATCTTTCCCATTGTGGCAGGATCAACGCCATTCATTTGCATGAGGGAATTAAAAGTATGTCTCAAGTCATGAACTCGCGTGAAATCTTCAAGCCCAGCCTTGCGCGCAATCTTAACAAGGGCTCGTCGCAAATGATCTGGAGAAAGCTTCTTGCCGGACAAGGTCTTAAGAATATAGCCATGTTTATCCCTAAGGCCTTTTAGTAAACGAATACTTATCGCATTTAGAAAAAACTGCCGAGAATAGGTTTTTGGAGTCCACCCTTCTTTTGGCTGGATTTTAATCAAACCAGTTTCTAAATCGACGTCATTCCAGGTCAAATTACACAGCTCTCCAGATCGCAATCCAGTATTGAGGAGGAATTTAAAGGCATAATAATATATTTTCATGTTTTCCTTTGATTTTGCTATTTCCCGGGCGATTTTAAGGAAAATCTGGCACTCTTCCTTAGATAGGATTTTTACAGATTTAGACAGTCTAGGCTTTAATTTTTTAACTTTTGCAGTGGGGATTTCGGATAATAACTGATGATCTCTTGCCCATGTAAATGCAGTACGAAGAACATTGAGTTCAAAATTTACAGTCTGCGGTAAGGGGAGTTTTTTATTTTTATGGACCCCTATTTTTCTTCCATCAGAGGCAGCTTTAAGCTCAAGAGAACTTAGTCTTATTTTCTGATAAGATTCGATTATTTCGGCGTTGATTTGAGAGAGAGATCTTATTCTTGGGTGAAACATATTAAGGAAATTAATAAAAGCATTTATTGCATTTAAATACCTTTTGACAGTGCTAGCGGAAGTATGCAATTTGATATGCTCAGAGTATTTTTGAAAAAAGTCATCTATTCGCATTTCATTACTGGAAAAACCAAGTTTTTCAATTCTTTGTGTTTCTTCCAAAGCCTCTATTTGCTTTTTCAGATATTTCGCATTTTTCTGATTTCCAGCTTTGATCCATTTGCGCCTGGCCCGGTTTGAGACCACGACGTAATAAATTTTTTTACCGGCAGCCGATTTCTTAAATTGAATACTTGCCATAATAGCTCACCAAATCCGGTTAGAAATCCGTTAGAAAATGTAAAAAGCTGAGAACTATTTGTCAATAACTTATTGTATTTCAATGGAAAAAAGCGTTAGAAAATAATAAAGCTGGGAGACAGGGATTCGAACCCCGATTCTACGGTCCAGAGCCGCATGTCCTACCATTGGACGATCTCCCAGTCTAAACTGGTCGATGATTCTGCCTTTTTATCGGCAGAATCTTCCAAAATTTCCCCAAATATATATACCGGTCGAAAATTGTCAAGTAATTGTCAAGTGCCTTCTTGTTGAAAATCCGGATTAATGTACAGCGGAATCTTAGGTTCATATTCTACAATAATCATCGTTTAATCTTCTTTTTAACAATAACCACAATCGCTTTTCCTCCGCTAATCGACAATCGGCATTTTTCCCGGCGAAATTGATTACGAAGAGTCAGACTATTGCCAAAAACCAACGACCCCGCCGGCGGGGGGAATCGAAGACCATCGAAATCCAATTTTACTCTATCGGTCAATGGAATTACCGAAATATAGTCATCCTTATTTCCAGACAGAGAAATCGTTCCGTCGTCCAGAAGAAAAACTCTTTGAGTCGGGCTAACCAGATAAGCATTTATTTTTATTCCAAGTTTTCTTTTGAATTTATTTACCAGTTCCAGTAGAAAAATATTGCCCAGCGTGTGATCTATCTCGGTTGCGCCCAGGGCGCCGCAGATTTCAATCTGTTTGCCGCCGCGTCTTAATGCAATCTCGAGCGCCAGCTGGCCGTCGGTCTTATCTTTTTCCGCGGGATGCCTGACAACCTCGAAATTCGACAGATATTTTTTCGACATCTGCGGCGTTGAATCAAAATCGCCTATTAATAAATCCGGGTAAATCCTGTTTCTCAAAAAAAACCTGATACCGCCGTCAACCGCGATAGTGGTTTTATTTTTCAGGATATTTAAATAAAAATCTTTATCGCTTGAAAGATATCTGCTGTTCAGAAAGAGAATGTACTTATCTAATTTTTTCATTCGGAGTACCGAAATTTATAACTGTTTCGCCAAATTTATTTTACTCTGCCGTTATAATAGCTCCTATCAATGTCAACACAATGAATATTATCATTGATATCAGCAGCCATTGTAAGCCTATAAAAGGCAATAAAATGGTTACCGTAAACAAAGCGCCAAACGAAGAACCGATTAAATCCAATGCATAACCGGCGCCGCGATTAGCCTCGGCGCGTCCAAAATAATATCGATCGGTCGCCGCAACGAACAACGATCCGGTCGCGACGGCAATTGTGAAAAGAAAAAGTGCATAATAAATCAGTTGGAATCCCGGAATTATTTTTTCGTAGGTGGCAAAAAATAAAACTATGGCCGTGAGAAGTAAAAGCAGCGCCGGGAATTCGAGATTCTCTTTGTTGATTCGCAATGAATAGTACGCACCAAGCGCCATCCCGAGCATAAAAACACCGATTAAAACGGCCATCTCCGAAAACAAAGAACCTGCCGATGATTGATACAGATAAAAGCATATCAATTCCAATGACAATGATGCAAAACCGGCTGTAAAGTACAGAAACAGACCGTAAAAGCGGCGTCTCCGTTTTCTTAATATTGTCATAAAAAAGAAAAATAACATTATTACGGGAATGCCGACGGTCCAGGTCGGATTAATAAATAGAAACGGAAGTATCTTCTGATCCAATTCACCTGTTCTGGACCTGAACACCGCCTGATAGGCGATCAACAACGGCCTTTTTATTGTATTTATTCGTTGCGAAACCGATAGCGTCTGTTTTAATCGATCACTCTTATATTCGCTCAGCCGATCATCGAGGTAATTTTCGTTAATATAAGTGGGCGTGAATTCGAATTTATTAATCCGCGCGAAAATCGTATCCGGCGGCAGATTGAATAATGAATCATCGGATGCGAAGAAGAGCGTCATATCACCCGGCCAGAAATGGACGTACCTGAACGATGCCTGCATCGTATTATGGATAAGAGCGAGTATTTCCTTTTTTTCGGGTGAAATATAGCGATCGGTATCGTAGCGGGTGGGGAGAAATAATATGCCGTCTTTTTTCAGGAATTTTTTGGTAAGCCCGATGAAATGATCGGTCAGCAGGCGGCTGTTTTTATAATTATCCGGCTCTCCGGCGTTGATGATAATTATGTCATATTTATCGGTCATTCTAAATGACCTGAAAAACGAAACCTGATCGTCATCCTTCCTGACGACATTGCCGCTGAACGGGATCGTTTCATCGATATAACCCGATAACGATCGGCGGGGATCGAGCGCGACAATCTTTATGTCCGGCAGACTGTCCGCCAATTGCATGATGCCGAATTCGCTGCGACCCAGGAATAAAATATTTTTGCTGTCCGACTCGTAAACCAGCGGGGGAAGAAGAAGATCTTCGGTCGTTTTAAGATCAGGATAAACCGCCTCAACGGTGTTATCGGTTAGAAGCGTCGTGCCGCCTTCCTGTGAAATAATCGCCTGATGCCCGTAATGCGTATCAAATACTTTTTCAACTGCATAGGCTCTGTATTTCAAGCTTTCAAGTTTTAAATCCGCTTTCGGGATCAGCAGCCGAACCGCCATAAGTACGATTAATATGGAAATCATCATAGTGGCCATGCCGACTCGGCCGGCCGGCAAATAATAAAAACAAAGGAATATAACACTGAACGTCATGGCCATCGCCAGCGTGGAGAAGATATTGCCGATTAAGGCGGCTATCATAACGCCGCCGATGAAGGCTCCGATACCTTCGAATAGATAAACCTGGACTATCGAGGCGGCCGGTCGATGTTCTTCGCGCGTTATCACCGGAAACAACCATCCCGAAATAAAACCTATCGGTATCATCAGTACAATTGATAATAATGCCGCCCGGCTGAAGGGAATAACCTCGCCGACCACGTCGGTCACCGGCACGGGGCATAGACGAGTAACGATAATCATTGCCGGAAGAAGCAAAGCTCCGAGCCAGAATAGTGTCCCGGCCCGGATTCGGCTGTTTTTTCGCCCGCCGAAAATAGCCCCGGCAGCGACGGCCATAAGCCATCCGAAAAGAGCGGTGGCGATGAATAACTCGTCGCCGTTAAAAGATGATACCAACTCTCTTAAAATCAGTACCTGCCCGCCGACAGAGAAAAAGCCAAGTAAAAAGGCTTTCCGTTTCATTCGAAAATTCCGGGTATCCTTCGATTACAAAAAGAGCAATTACTTCCTTTTAAATTATATTTAAATATTCGATAACCCCGACGTTCAATCAGAATTTTCCCGCATCCGGGACAATATGTCGATTCCGCCGGATGGCCGGGCAGATTGCCCAGATAGACGAACTGTAGACCCTCCGCGTGACAGATATCGTGCGCCTTTTCCATTGTCTCCTGCGGTGTCGGGGGAAGATTCTTTAACAGATACTGAGGATAAAATCGTGAAAAATGAACCGGCGTATCGACTCCAAGATTGGTTTTTATCCACTGTGCCAGTTCTTGAAATTCTTCTTCGCTGTCGTTCAATGTCGGAACAATCAGATAAACGATCTCCAGCCAGGTCCCGGACTTTTTGATTTCAATCAGACCGTCCAGAACCGGCTTCAATTCGGCATCGACAATGTTTTTGTAATAATCCTCGCGTATCGCTTTCAGGTCGACCTTGATGGCATCAAGCACACCGAATAAATCGTGTAACGGTTCCTTCTCGATATATCCCCCGGTAATCATGACCGATTTGATTGCCTGCTTACGCGCCAGTTCAGCCGTATCGTACATATATTCAAAAAATATGACCGGTTCCGAATAGGTGTAGGCTATGGTTGGGACGTTTTTGCCAAGACAGATATCAACAATGCTTTTCGGCGGCAAATCGATATTATCAGTCTGTTCCGGGCGTGATTGCGAGATGTCCCAGTTCTGGCAGAATTTACAATTGGAGTTGCATCCCGCTGTCGCCAGCGAGAAAGCGGTCGTCCCCGGATAAAAGTGGAACAGCGGTTTTTTTTCAATCGGATCCACATTAACGGCACAGGGAAGACCATACACAAGAGTATAGTACACATCATCGCGGTTCTCTCTGGTCCCGCAGTAACCTCGTTCCAGATTGGTTATGTTGCACCGGCGCGGACAAATACCGCATTCAATCCCGCCGGTCTCGAGCTTTTTATAATGGCGGGCTTCGACCGACGCCAGCTTTTTGGTATAATCAAAAGCGCAGGCATTTTGAACGCCGCCGATGATTTCAGGAATCAAATCGGTCTGTGTCGTTGCCGTCGCCAGAGCAGTACAACCAAGGCATTTCAGGAAAAATCGCCTTTCCATCAGAATAGCTCCCCCGGCTGCGGCTTGCCGGCGTTATTAATGGTAAATACTTTCAACTCGATTTTCTGCAAATCAGCTATTCCCAGGCCTATTTCCTCGGCCGTTTGAAGGTAATCGGCAGGTCGTCCGGAATCTTTTAAAGAAGGCAATTTGCCGGTTTTACGGAAAGTCTCTACGATTTCCAGGCCGATTCGATCCGCCGCGACCGAATCGATGGATATTATCAACCCTCCGAAATATTCGATATAGCGACTATCATAACCGGGGCCGAAATTATATTGCACTCGCGTGGCGTCGATAACTGACAGCCGATTTCGTGATTTAATCGGTTCCAATTGCGAAACATGCGCCGCATACGGATTGCAGTTGTTGCCATGATATTTATTCGGATTGTGAATGGCCCCGTACATATTTTTCAAGCACCCCGAAAGGCCCGCGATGGAATGATCTTTTAAAACCGGCACATTGATATTATGGTCGACCATATCGGTGAGAATGCCGCTTACCAGCGAATTTACATCACCGGCGCCATAAAAGTCGCGGCTGTAACCGATACCGTTACTGTCGGTTCCCAGACATCGGCGGCCGAAAGCTGAAGCATTCAGCTTATATCCGGCCTGCTCCAGTTCATAATTGGTTCTTTCCCAGACAACGATATTGTTTTCTTTAATATCTTTGTCAATCAGGATATCGGAAAGTGCATCCGTTAAGGCGACCGGTGTCGAGTTGAATTTTCGTGCCAGGCAATTAGTCTTCATCCCTATGATCCCGCCCGGAAATAGCTTATCTACAGCGGTTTTCAACGAAATGCCGTCGAATAAGGAGGTTAAGCCGGCTTCAAGCATAATCTTATAGCTCTTCGTGTCCAATCCTTTGGAGGCCTTTTCGGCAGGCCATTTTACGACGATAACCCGGCTCATATACAAATATTATACAACTTTTTTCCGAATTTCTGCCAACACTTTTTTCCTTGACGGTATAACTAAAGAGTGGTATTCTGGCAGCAAAATAAGAGGATTTGATTATGAAAAAAATCGGCTTTTTAATGACGTTGGGACTATTTCTTGTTTTCATATATATAACGGCTTCGGCCACGACTCTGCGACGGCCGGCGGTTGCAGGAACTTTCTATCCTGCAGATTCCGCTGAACTTCAATCCATGATCAATAAGCACCTTGCAGGCGTTACCGATCTGCCTGAAATTGATGGTCAAATTATTGCGCTGGTCGTTCCTCATGCCGGATTGATATATTCGGGTCCCATCGCCGCATATAGTTATAAACTCCTGGAGGGATCGGACATCAATAAGGTGATTATTTGCGGTCCGTCTCATCATTATCCGTTTGACGGGATTTCGGTTTACGGGCCGAGAATCGATTGGAGAACACCGCTGGGTATTGTTTCGTGCCCCGATGATCTTTGTATGCAGATGATCGATTTCGATAAGCGCATCGACTATATTCGAGAGGCTCATGCCCAGGAGCATTGCATCGAGGTTCAACTACCGTATTTACAGACTGTCCTGGATAGTTTCGAAATCGTTCCGGTGGTTATGGGGCGTCAGGACGAACGCACCATAAAACTGCTGGCCAGTGCTTTGAAGGCTATCGATTTCGATGACCACACCATTATGATTGCATCGAGCGACTGGCAGCATTATCGGCCCGCCTCGGTGGGCTATCCGATGGACTCGACCGGCATGGCATGCCTGGCCGGTCTCGATCCGGTCAGACTGGAAAAATATCTTGAGAGCGGCAAGGTGGAAATGTGCGGCGGCGGCCCGGCTGTTGCGGTAATGGAAGCGGCTATCGCCCGCGGTGCAAATAAAGTAAAAATACTAAAATACGGCGACTCGGGTGACCTCACCGGGGATAAAAGCAGCGTGGTCGGGTATGTCGCGGCGGTAATTTATAAATCATCGGACAAAAAAGGCGGCAAGGATCCGGATAAAACCGCACCTAAAGAGAAAAAAGAACTTCCCAAAAAATTCGAGTTGTCCGAAGCGGAAAAAAGTGAACTTCTGGTCATCGCCCGCTCGACAATCGAGAATTATCTGAGTGGCGGCAATGTCCCGGAATTCGATGTATCCGACAATCTGAAAAAATTCGGTGCCGCTTTTGTGACACTCGAAGAGAATGGTCGCCTTCGTGGTTGTATCGGTCACACGACGGCGGTCGAACCGCTGTACAAAACAGTCTCTGATTGCGCTATTCAGGCGGCGGTGTCCGATCCCAGATTCACTCCGGTCGTATATGATGAACTAAAAAATATTCACATCGAGATTTCGGTTCTGACGCCGATGCAGATAGTCGAATCGTGGGATGAAATAGAAGTCGGTCGCGACGGCTTGATGATTTTTAAAGGCAACAGCCGTGGACTATTACTGCCGCAAGTGGCTGTCGATTATAATTGGGACAGGACGACATTTCTCGAACAAACCTGCGCCAAAGCCGGCCTTCCCGGCGAGGCATATAAAGCGCCCGATGCCGTTATTTATAAATTCCAGGCGGTGATATTCGGTGAATAAACGAGGGGCGCCTTGACAATGATAAAAAATTAATTATCATTTTGTCTTACACTTACTTGGAGGTACGATAAATTGATTTACGGAGTTATTCTGGCGGGTGGACGAGGAGAAAGATTCTGGCCGCTTTCAAGAGCACATCGACCCAAACAGTTGCTTAGATTAATTTCCGAGAAAACCATGCTTCAGGAGACAATTGATCGTATCCTTCCGTTAATTCCGGTTGAGCATATTCTGGTCGTAACCTCCGAGGATATGAAAGAACCGATCCTGCGGGAAATCCCCAGCCTCGATGAAAAAAGTATTCTTGGCGAGCCGGAAGGCCGCAATACCTGCCTGGCTATTGGCCTTGCCGCCGAACATTTGAAAAAAATCGATCCCGGGGCGATTATGGTTGTGTTGTCGGCCGATCATATTATCAGGCCGCCGCAAAAATTGATTGATATTATCAAAGTCGGCGCTGAAATCGCGACGACCGAAAACCGCCTGGTCACAATCGGTATCGATCCCACCCGAGCCGAAACCGGCTACGGATATATCAAACTGGCCGATGTATTCAGGACGGTCGGAGGCATATCGGTTTATGAAGTCGATTCCTTTACCGAAAAACCGAAACCGGTTGTCGCTCAGCAGTACTATTTAAGCCGCGAACATCTGTGGAACTCCGGGATGTTTATCTGGTCGGTCACCTCCATTCTGGAAGCCATTAATCAATGTAAGCCGAATATGAGCGATTCTCTCGAAAGTTATGCCAGAAAAATCGGTACGCCCGGGGAAATATCAGCCCGACAGGGCCTCTATCAGGAGAGTGAACCGATTTCGATTGATTTTGCCGTTCTCGAAAACGCCGAAAACGTTCTCGCCATCAGGGGGGATATTATCTGGGATGACGTCGGTAGCTGGAATGCTCTGGAACGCTACAAAGAAATGG
Organism: uncultured Ignavibacteriaceae bacterium; assembly: GCA_964452645.1. GTDB lineage: Bacteria > Zixibacteria > MSB-5A5 > GN15 > PGXB01 > CAYXTW01. The sequence goes on along the minus strand of CAYVMO010000015.1, from coordinate 61,804 downwards.
ATCATAATCACAACGTCATCATCGGTGACGCCCGCGTGTGCGATTCCTATGAAACCACGATTTATAATGAAAACGGGGGAGTAATAGTCTCGCTCGGAGTTTCCGATCTGGTGGTCGTCAAAACCGATGATATCGTTTTGGTGGCTCACAAAACCAAAGTCAATGATGTAAAAAAAGTCCTCAAAGAATTTGGCGCCGACGAAAATCTTAAAAAATTCCTATGATTCGCAAGTCCATCAAATACATTCTGTTTTGCATTCTGTTAATATCGATGGTTATCGGCTGCGATGGTTTATTTAAGCGTGCCGGTGAGGAAGAGGCGACAAAATCGAAAGAGAGTCGGAAAGATGCCATCAGTCCTTTGAGTATGCCTGAAGATTTCGAAATCGTTCCTGAAAAATATCCCCTGGTGGCAATGGCCGACACTTCCATGAAAGTCTCCGGTGAGAGCAGGAATATCATTAAGGATTCTGCCGCCGCTATCGGCGGATCCTATGAAACATATCGGATACAGCTTTTTACGTCGAAAACATACGGTCCCGCCGCCCGAGAACAGAAAATAGCCAGGGAAGTCTTTGACAAAGATATTTATCTTGATTATGAGGTGCCGTACTATAAGGTTCGCATCGGTGATTTTGCCTCCTTTGATGACGCTGAAATATACCTCCCTGCGGCCGTCGAAGCCGGTTATAAAAACGCCTGGGTCGTCAAGGTCGCCGTGAATGTGCAGAAGCTTGAAGAGCCGTACGATGAAAATTTCCCGCCTCTGATTAATCCTACCGATACTAATGCAATCATACCGGAGCAGATAAATGACAGCCCCGAAAATCCTGAAAACTGACCGAGCGCAACCGACGGAGAATCTGATTGCCGTGACCGCAGAGATTTTGAAAAACGGAGGAATCGTTGTCGCCCCCAGCGAAACCAGATATGGCCTCCTCGGCCGCATTGATAATGTCAAAACCGTAAATCGCTTGTATGATTTAAAACAACGACCGGAAACGATGGCCACCGCGATTTTTATACGTTCCCGAAATCATATTCCTGAATTCGCTTTTGAAACTAAAATTTCAAAAAAATTGGCCGAAGATTTTCTTCCCGGACCTTTAACGCTGGTTCTAAAAAATAAATCCGGTTATCAGGCGCCGATTGTAATAAAAAATAAAATCGGCATCAGATGTTCGTCGTCCGTTTTTATAAAAAAAATTCTCTCGGCGGTAGATTTTAACCTGACGGCGACGAGTGCCAATATTTCCAGCGGTGATGAACCGGAAACGATAGATGAAATCGCTGATATTTTCGGGGCCGATGTCGATCTGTATCTCGACTCCGGCCGATTGAACTCACGGCCATCGACCGTCGTTGAATGTCTCGGTGATAACTATCTGATCCTGAGAGCGGGTGCAATTACTGAAGAAAAAATTATTCAAAACGTCGCGGGATTATGATATGTCAGCTTTTAAAATAATGTTTGTTTGCACCGGTAATACCTGCCGTTCTCCGATGGCCGCCGGCGGTTTGAGAAAATTACTTGAAAAAGATAAAATTACCAATATTGAAATCTTTTCATCCGGAACCGGCGCGGCCAACGGATTTCCAGCGACCGAATATGCTTCCGAGGCGGCCCGTTTATGGGATGCCGATTTAACCGATCATAGATCGCAGCCGCTTACCAGAGAATTAATAAATGAGGCGGATTTAATTCTTGTTATGACCCCGTCGCATGCCTATGATGTCATCGGTATGGTGCCGGAGGCCGGGGACAAAACGTTTTTATTGAAGAATTATCCGGAATCGTCTTTAAAGGGGGAAAGGATTGATGATCCGATCGGCGGCTCGCTGGATATGTATAATCAGTCGTTTTTAGAAATCGGCGAGGAGCTCGGCAGGATTTTACCATACCTGATTAAGGCGGCCGAAAGAAAGGCGGGAGTTCGGACCGACGATGATTAAGAATATTATCCTTTCAATTATATCCGTAGCCTTCATTGTCGGTATTATTTATCTCTCCGATGTCATGCACGGCTGGGCGGCGTCGGCCGACGACGACAGCAGCGGCGCCGTTGCCGAGGATACCGGTATCGATCGATATGTCGAGAATGTCGCCTTCGGCGTCGGCGAAAAATTGGATTTTGATATCGGTTACGGTTTTATAAATGCCGGCCACGCGACTCTGGAAGTTGCCGACCTTGTTGAATATAATGATCGACCCTGTTATCTGGTAACGTCAAAGGCCAATTCCAACAAATTTTTCTCATCATTTTACCCGGTTGAGGACAGGGTCGAATCGATTATCGATGCTGTCGGTATTTTTAGCTGGCATTTTGAAAAGCAATTGCGCGAGGGAAAATATCAGGCCGATAAATCATATACATTCGATCAGATAAATCATAAGGTCTTTTACGAAGGCGACACCATTGACGTGGCGCATTATGTCCATGATGCCTTATCGGTCTTGTACTATGTGCGAACGCAGAAGCTGGAAGTCGGGAAGTCTATTTTTATCGATAATTTTACGGATGGAAAACATTATCCGCTTGAAGTGCGCGTTCTTAAACGGGAATCGGTCAATGTCGAAGCCGGTAAATTCGATTGTCTGGTGGTCGAACCGCTATTGTTGTCATCAGGCATTTTCAAACACGAGGGACGTCTGAAAGTCTGGTTGACCGACGACCGAATCAAAATGCCGGTCCTTATGAAATCCAAAGTTCTCGTCGGCTCGATTACAGCCGAGTTGAGCGAATATAAATTGGGTGAAATAATTGATTTTTAGGGAAGTTATGAGTCGATTCCGTCAGGCAAATTTGAATAAAATAAGAACGGTATCATTAAAGGCTCGAAAAAGTAAAGTGGAAATTTCCGCTGCCGGAAAAGTGCTGTCAGCGAGGCATGCGGACAAATTTTTCGACTCGCTGCCGAAATATCTTAAAGCCGCCGACCTGATAGAATTTATCTCGCGCGTCACAAACAGTCGCAAAAAGGGATTTCCGTTTCATATCATGATGGGTGCGCATGTTATAAAAGTCGGTCTGTCTCCGATTATTATTGACCTTATGAAAAGCAAAATTATAACCGGTTTATCGTTCAACTCGGCCGGATTAATTCATGATCTGGAGTTGGCTTTTACCGGCAAAACGTCGGAGGATGTCCGAACCAACTTACAGGACGGTAGCTTCGGTATGGCGTTGGATACCGGCGAGCTTTTTGCCGAAGTTGTCAATCTTGCCGATAAAGAAACACTTGGTCTCGGCGAGGCGGCCGGAATTTTTATAAACAAACAAAGGGCGAAATACCGGGAATATTCGCTCTTCGCCGCTGCCGACAGAAAAGGCATCCCGGCGACAGTGCATCTGGTTATCGGAACCGATATCGTCCATCAGCAAAAAAGTTTTCGGGCTGGACCGGCGGCGGAAGCGTCATATCGAGATTTTAAAATCCTTGCTAATATTATGACCGGGGTCGACCGTGGCGGGGCTGTGGCTAATATCGGATCGGCCGTGATTATGCCGGAAGTTTTTTTGAAGGCCCTGACGGTGGCGAGGAATTTAAAAAAGCAAAAGTGTAATATAACCACCGCCAACTTCGATATGATAAATCACTATCGCCCGTCAAAAAATGTCGTGCAGCGTCCCACCGCCGCAGGCGGTCGGGGCTATAATTTTATCGGGCATCATGAAATAATGATACCCCTCCTGGCATGGGGGCTTAAGTCATATATCCGGAACAAAAATATCCAGCGGAGTTTAAAATGATAAGACTGGTTGAATGTGTCCCCAATTTCTCCGAAGGACGGAGGAAGGAAATCATCGATGAAATCGTGGGCGAAATCACTTCGGATTCCGCGGTCGTCCTCCTTGATTGCGAAATGGATGCCGATCACAACCGCGCCGTCGTGACCTTTGTTTGTCCCCCGGAATTGGCGGTCGATGCCTGTTTCCGGGGAATTAAAAAAGCCTCGGAGCTTATCGATATGCAGACCCACAAGGGTGAACATCCAAGAATGGGCGCTACGGATGTCTGTCCCTTTATTCCCATATCCGATTTTACTGAAACCGAAGCAGTCGAGCTGGCCAATCAACTTGGCAAGCGCGTCGGTGAAGAATTGCAGATACCGGTGTATCTTTACGAATCCGCTTGCACCCGACCCGAGCGGGAAAATTTGGCCGAGGTCCGGCGAGGGGAGTATGAAGGTATCCGGGATACGATTGAAACCGATCCGGATCGCAGGCCTGATTTCGGCCCGGCCAAGATGAATCTGAAAGCGGGGGCGACCGCTATCGGGGTTCGCTTCCCGCTGGTCGCTTATAATGTTTATCTTGATACCAATCGCGTTTCGATCGCCAAAAAGATCGCCAACGCCATCCGATTTGCCCAGGGCGGTTATCGTTTCTGCAAGGCGATGGGTTTTTCGATTGTCGAACGAAATCAGACCCAGGTTTCCATGAATCTCGTACGCTATCCCATGACACCGATTTTCAGGGTATTTGAATCGATAAAATCCGAGGCGGCTCGTTACGGTGTCAATGTCGTCTCCTCCGAAATCGTCGGGCTGGTTCCCCAGCAGGCTTTGTTTGACGTCGCCGATTTTTATCTTCAACTGGAGAACTTCTCGGCCGCCCAGGTCCTTGAAGAAAAGTTGCGCCGATTGGGGGGAACGGCACAATCAACCGACGATTTCTACAACGAAGTGGCCGCAAAAACACCGACACCCGGAGGGGGATCGGTTGCCGCGGCGGCCGGAGCGATGGGTGCGGCGCTAAATTCCATGGTCTGTCGGTTGACGGTTGATAAAAAGAAATACAAAGAGGTTTCAACAGAATTATCAGCTATTCTGGAACAATCCGAAATTCTGCGTACCGAGCTTAAGGAGATGATTATTAAAGACGGTGAAGCTTTCGATAAGGTCATGCAGGCCCGTAAACTGCCGAAGGACACCGAGGCCGAAATCGCGCACCGCGATAGGGCGATTTTCGAGGCGACCAAAGGGGCTGCGGCCACACCTTTGGAAACCGCCCGCAAGGCATATAAAGTTATGGAGCTTTGTAAAACGGTGGCTGAGAAAGGTAATATAAACTCTGTCTCCGACGCCGGCGTGGCTGCTCTGATGGTCAAAGCCGCTATTGAGGGCGCCATCTATAATGTGAAAATCAATATTGTCGGTTTTGAGGACGAAGCTTTTGTCACCGAGATGCAGAACGGTATTGATGAGCTTAAGGGGAAAAGTGACCGGCTGGCTGTTGAAATAAAAAATGTAGTCGAAAGTAAGATTTAATGAAAAATAAAATAGACTTGCATATTCATACCAATTTATCCGATGGACTTTCATCGCCGACGGAAGTCCTTGATATGGCTCGTGACAAAAAGTTGTCAGCGATTTCCATTTGCGACCATGATAATTTCGCCGGCTACTTCGCAATAATGGAAATCAGGCGTAATAATGACCCTGAAGTCATCACCGGTGTCGAACTGTCAGCCGGAAAAGGCGGCGAAGATATACATATTCTCGGTTATCTGTTTGATCCGGAATCGGAGGCTTTCGTGAAGGCCCTGGAGGAATTTCGCGACACTCGAAACAAACGGGGCGAAAAAATGTTAAAGAAGCTAAAAGATTTGGGTATGGACATTCCTTTGGATATGGTGAAAGAAATAGCCGGTGATTCGGCTATCGGCCGACCGACCGTGGCCGATGCTATGGTCAGAGCTAAAGCGATTAAGTCATACGACGAGGCGTTTTCGAAATATATCGGTCTGGATGGCCCGGCTTATGTTCCTAAACAGAATTTGACACCGAAAGAAGCCATTGACTTGATTCATGACGCCGGAGGACTGGCTTTTCTGGCGCATCCCGGTGTAGCCCAGGCTTATCGCTATATCGATGAGTTTGTCGGGTATGGTATGGACGGCGTGGAAGTGCATCATCCGTATCATAATAGTCAGATGAGAAAGAATTTGGCCAAAATGGCCGAGGAAAAGTCGCTGCTCAAATGCGGCGGCTCCGATTATCATGGTCGTGAAAAGCACCACGGCAAAATCGGTTCGCAGCCGGTACCCGGTAAATGGCTGGTCGAAATTAAAAATAAACTAATCTTGAAAGCAGAGGAATAAATTGAAAAAAATATTGTCAGTCGTCCTTGTTTTATTGTTTATAACCGGTGGATCGGTCTATTCGAAGACTCTCAGCGACCAGCAGCAGCAGGAAATAATAGAGCAAATGCAATACCTGCGGGGCGAGGGTCCCCGTCCGATTTCGCTCGAGAATATAGGGAGAGCGCATTGCGGTACCGAGATCGCCGCCGATTTTCATTTTAATCGGCCTTATTTTACCGGGAAATATGCGTCAATCGCCGAGACCATGACTCGCCCCAGCCTTGGGCTTTACTACGACACTCCGGGCGGGCATTTTCGGATTCACTATGATACCGCCGGCTCTTATGCCGTCTATCAGGTGAATATAGATACGGTTCATGGGGGCCCTGACGGAATTCCCGACTATGTCAATAAAGTTTCCGACATCTGCGATTCGGTATGGGCGTTCGAGGTCGGCCATCTTGGATATCCACCTCCTGTTTCCGATGGTACTGCCGGCGGCGGGACAGATTTGGTGGATATTTATATCGGTGCCATCTCAGGCGATTATTACGGCTGGACTGAACCCGAATTGCAAATCGACAATTTAAGTTATACATCATTTATAGTCATTGATAATGACTATAGCAGTATCCCGCCTTATAATCAGAGTACGGCTATGGATCGCCGACTTGATGCCGCCCGTGTGACATTGGCCCACGAGTTTTTTCATACCATTCATTACACAATGGATTGGAATGAGTTCGAGAACCAGGGAACAGTCAGCGAGGCGAGGTACTGGTGGGAAATGTCGGCGGTCTGGATGGAAGAGATGAATTATGATTACATCAATGACTATTATACATATTTGCAATACTTTTATGATGAGCCGTTCAAGAGTCTTCAAGCGGTAACCTCTTCCATAGACCTGCACCAGTATGGCGCCGTCGTTTTTCCGCTTTTTCTTTCTGAAAAATTCGATACGGTCATAATCAAAGATATATGGGAAAGATGTCGCGATTATGGACCGGGCTCCGATTTCCCCCAGGCGGCCCAGGATGCGATCGACAGTTTTACCAACGGCGCTTCCAGCCTGCATGATGCCTTTCAGGAATTCGCCGTCTGGAATTATTTCACCGGCACCAGGGCATCGAAAGCGCCGGCCGGATACAAATTCTCCGAAGCAGCCAATTATGACATGATTCCCGATTCGTTTTTTATGACGTACACTTCCTACGATAAATATGATACCTTTCTAACGGTGTGGGTCGATGACGGCAGAGGCTGGAGAGATACTCTTGATAACGGCGACCCTAATTATCTTAACGGTTATCCGATTACATTTTATGAAGATCATATGCCGCAAAACATGGGCGCCAATTATATCAGGCTGCAGAATATCGGTTTCGTCACCGACAGCGTATTAAAATTCGGTTTTCTCGGCGGAGGTAACATATATGGCGCCGTGTGGGATTTTTCTTTTATTAAAGTCCCGACCGGTGGAATCAATCCGCCGATTATTAATATGTCCGATATCAATCCGGCTTTTGATTCGGTTTCGACCGACGATTATACAAGTGTCATCGTGGCGGCGACGCCGGTATCTACTAATGTCGATGCTTATTTTTTAAAAAGGTCAGGTTTCGGCTACGGGCTTATTATTAACGGCACGTTTCTTGATACGGCTGAAGCTCATATTTCCTTCAAGCCTCCATACCCGAATCCAATCGTGAAACCGGCCGCCGATGACTTCGTCACATTCCAGGCGGACTTGGAATCAATCATCGCACCCGGCAAATTAGCTATTTTGGAAGTAACGATATTTAATATAGCCGGTGAAAAGATTAATTTTGTCGCCTCGGAATTCAAGCAATATTACTCCGGCGAAGTACCAGTCGCACAATGGTACCTTGATAATCAGTCCGGTGTTAAAGTCGCACCGGGAGTTTATTTGGCCTATTATACATGTAAATTCGACGATGGGACTCCACCGGTACACGATAAATTCAAGATCGCCGTTATTAAATGAATCGGAGTCTGAAAATTACCACCAGAGTCGCTGTCTTCGCGGCTCTGGTTTTTGTTTTTTCATACTTCTCGATGTTTCTTTATAATATCAATCCCTCGTTTTTCATTGTTTTTTTAGGCGGTTTCTTATGGGGGGTGTGGCCCGGCGTCGGCGTCGGTGTCATCGGTTTTTTTCTATGGTCGAATTTTAATCCGATGGGCCCGGCCCCGTTTCCCCTTCTGCTCTCGCAGCTTATCGGTATCTCGCTCTCGGCTCCGATTGGCGCCGCCGTAAGAAAAACAGGTTTTCTAAAAGGCACCAATTTCAAAATGATATTAATACTGGCTTTTTCCGGTCTCCTGACCGGCCTGCTTTATCATGTCATCGTCGACATTGTCGATGCTCTATTATATCAGCCGTTCTGGCCGCGTCTGATCGGCGGGATGTTATTTTCATTGATTACCGTTATCTCGAATACTATCTTATTCCCCATATTATGTCCGGTCCTGATTTTCTTATACGAGAAGGAAAAGGCATGGCAGGCTTGAAACGTCTGCTTATCCTGATAGTCCATACCGGACTGCTTGTTTTCCTTTTATGTGCAACCACCAGGGCTCAAATCCCGGCCGAAGCAGTACCGCCGGATACTTCGTCAACATTACCGGATTCAACGCAGTCGCTGGAGCCGGATACGACTCTTTTAGATACGACCCTGCAATCCGATCAACGACCGGATTCGACTGAACCCAAAATCGATTCGTCAACTGTCTCATCGGGTGAGTTGCCCGTCGATACATTACTCGGCAAACAGCGTGAAGAGAAAATTATTTTTTTCAATGCCGACGATTCCATCAACACTTATCTCTTAAATCGGCGCATGGAATATTCCGATGAGATGGAACGGTCGTTCTTTCGTGATGCCGCCGATCTGATTCGGTATAATCCTTCGAATTTTATCATCGAATATCAAAATACGCCCGTCCGGAAGACGCTGTCTCCGTTCACCCTTCCTGGCGACCGCATGAATGTCATCCTGGATGACCGTGCGCTTCATCCTTTCGAACATTTGTACGAGCCGGATAATATGATTGACTTTAATGATATTCCCACCGCGCCGGTCCGGAATGTGTACAATGTCGAAGGGCCGCTGGGTATGGCGTACGGTGCCGATAATGGAACCTCGTCGATGATTCTTTTGCCGTATAATCCCGATTCGCTGCTGGCCGAGTCAAAACTTCATGTCGACAAAGGTTCCTTCGGTTATGCCTATACCAAGGCCCTTTTCGCCAATCGCTATCCCAACGGGCAATTAATCTGCCTGGCCCTCGGATATCGCAAAGCCGACGGTGCTTTTTCTCATTTCGATGATGATGCCTATCACCAGTGGGGTAAGATAATTTATCCATTGAATAATCGCACCCGGCTTAATCTGGATGGACGGCTGTATCGCCGCCGCGGCACTTTCGATGTCCAGCCTGATAATCCGTATGTCGGCCTGTTTTATATGGACCGTTTTCGACGCGACCGCGACCTTGCGGCCGGTCTTGATTATGCGGTAAATGACAATCAAAAGAGTTCGCTGGAGTTTCGCCATCAACGATCCGAAGCTTCCCTGACCAGGCAAAATCGCAGTTATCGAAGAGGATTCGATATTTTCGATGATTCATTTATCTTTTCGCATGAAGGCAGGTTGAGAGATTATTATTTTAAAACGCGATTATTGATTACTCAGGAAAAATACAGCGGCTATAACAAAAAGGATCGTTACCGCGGCTTATTTGATGCCCGTTCGCTTTATTCCCGCGGTGCGTCATCATGGTTGCTTTATCTTAAAGCCGAAAAAGTCGTCGGTTATGAACCGGCTCCATCGGGCATGTTGTACTATTCATTAAATAATAAGAAATATTACCTGTCCGGCTCGGTCGGTTATAGTACGAAATTTCCGAGATTGTATGAATTGTACCTCAGCAGTCGCGTCTTCAGGATTTATAACAGTACCGAAGCGGATTATTACGAATCGGGCAATACTGCACTAAAACCGGAAAAGCAATTAATCGGCAATATTACATTCGGATGGGGCAAGGTCGGCAATGACCTTATGCTGTCGGCCACCGGCGGTAAAATTAGCGACGGCATCGATTGGCAGCGCTCCGACAGTCTGCCGGGCGATACCGGCATCATCTGGTCGAGCCGAATCCTCGGAATTTTTCGGGCGGAAAACAAAGATATTGAATTTGCCAACTTTACCGCCCGGCAGAAATTATCATGGAGAAGATTTTTACACTGGTCGGGCGGAGCAAGTTATCATTTCGTACGCGTCAACGGTGTAACCGATTTGCCGTACTCGCCCGATTATCAGTTTTTCTCCAATCTCGAATTGCACGTTTATATCAAGAAATTCGATCTTCATCTGTATGGTTACGGCGAAGCTATTTATCAGCAGCCGTATCATGGTTACCTCGGCACCGAAATCGGCGATAATATCACTCTCAATGCCCGGCTGTCATTCCGCGTCAAGAAATTCCGTTTCTTTTATATTTTCCAGAATATCCAGGCCAACGTGTATGAACTCCGTGAAGATTATGTTTTCCCCGGCCGCTACTTAACCTATGGTATTAATTGGGAATTTCTGGATTGATAATTAGGCAATCGATCGTTGTAAAAATCGTAGGTCGGAATGCCCCTTGGGCTTCCGACTTTTTATAAATTAAATGTAGGGCAGGAGTTGCCGACTCCTGCCATTTTTAATCTGGCAGGTCTCGGGGAGACCTGCCCTACATTTGCTGGGAATTCTTGGATTAATCGGATTAGCATTCCAGTTAAAGAGATTGGGCAGAACCCGAGTACCGTCGATTTATCGACGGGGCGATGAGGTACTGCCGATTAAAATCGATTTGGCAGGATCACTTCGTTTACCGATAAATCGGAAAACTCGGATCCTGCCCTACAATACTATTTCATCTGTGCGAACTTCTCTTCCCAGTTTATCCGACCGGTGATTTGCATTACCACAAATAGCGTGACGATGCATAAAATAGTGATCGATAATCCGGTGATGCCCTCGAGGAAAAACGCATATGAGAAAAGAACCAGATAGACGAACTGACTGATTCCAACCTGAAGCAGAGCCATTTTGATTCCGACCACCAATCGCATGTATGAAACCACCAAAAATATCGATACTATAGCCGATATGGCAAAGGCAATATATATATCCACCTGATCGGCCAAATAGGCCAGCAGGAGATGAAAACTGAAAAAGGCGGCGGCGATAAAAAAGTAATTCATCGGATGAATTTTTATTTCTTTTACGATTGTGATGATAAATAAAAGAAACATAAACAGGAACAGCGATACCGGCGCGAAGAAACTTACCCGACTGGCAAACGGTCCCGGATTGAGCTTGTGCGGCATCTTTAAACCGATTTGAATACCGGAAATAAGATTGTCATACTGCCATTGTAATTTCCAACCGTCAGCCTCCCTGGTTTTGGATGTAGGCGAGATACTGTTTTCAGGAAAATCGATACCTTCAAAGTTGGTGGATATCGTCATATCGAAATTTCTTATTTGAGAAACATATTCGCTGAAAATGTACCACCATTCATCCATTCCCTGAGCGCCGTACGATATTTTAACCGTCTTCTGTTCGCCCGAACGAAGATTGATTTTCTCGATAATTCTGCCATCGCTTGGTTTTATTTCTTTTACCTCCTTCCCATCGACGATTAGTCTGAAATTGTCATATATCCCGGAATTCGTGGGAAAAGTATAGGCAAAATAATACTCTTTATCTGAATTTGTACTATTATCAATTTGATATTCGGCCGCAAATTCGACACGGTAAGTAGAATACCAGAGAAGTCCCTTTTTACGATGTTCGAGATTAAATCTGGCGGTAATATTACTGCCATTGATGGTCGCCCTTTTTTGAACCGAAATCAAATTCGTCTCAAAAGTCGTATCATTATCGACTATCTTTGCTGTAGAGTGTTTTTCTTTTTCGATATAATACAGATCCGGCGCCTTTTGATTTTGTTCGGTACCCCACAGTTGACCCACCGCCTGTCTCAGGTTAATATCTCTTTCGTGAGTTCGCAGACGAGTCTCAACGCCAAGAATAAGCCATGCAACTGATGTAAAAAAAAATATGAAAACGAGTGAGGCAATATGTTTTTTCATGAAATCTATCCCCAATAAACAAAGGTTAATATCTAAATAAGACCATTTGTTTAATAAATCGACCGATCGGTACTAATTATTATACATAATATCATTGATAGAGTTTATATGTATTGATGCAGGCAGGCAACCCAGAAAATGTACCGTTTCGTGTCCCTGACAAATAAGGTACAAAAACCGGCACAAAAATGTATTTTTTTGCGGCGTCAGGAATCCTTCCTTACGCAATTAATGTGGGCGGCAGATGTCCGCATCTGCCGCCTATAAAAATTTATCTTACAAGAACAAGGGCGCCAGCACCAGCGAAACCATCGCCATCAACTTGATGAGGATGTTCATCGACGGGCCGGAAGTATCCTTAAACGGATCGCCGACCGTATCACCGACAACCGCCGCTTTGTGCGGAGCGGAACCCTTGCCGCCGAGATTTCCCGCCTCGATATACTTCTTGGCATTATCCCACGCGCCGCCGGCATTGGCCATCATGAGCGCCAGCAAAACGCCCGACAATGTAGCTCCGCCGAGGAAACCGCCCAGTGCCTCTTTACCCAGCAATGTTCCGACAAGGATGGGGCCGATAATGGCCAGCAGTCCGGGGATGATCATCTCGAGCAATGCACCCTTGGTAGCGATATCGACGCAGCGCGCCGTATCCGGTTTGGCTTTGCCTTCCATCAGGCCTTTAATCTCGCGGAACTGACGACGAACCTCTTCGACCATTTTGAAGGCCGCTTTACCGACCGCCGTCATGGTCAGGGAGGCAATCAGGAACGGCAGAATGCCGCCGATGAAGAAACCGACAACCACATAAACATTCAGCAGGCTGATATTGCCGACTTTGGCCGCCGTGGAGTAAGCCGAAAACAGCGCCAGAGCCGTCAATGCCGCCGAACCGATGGCGAAACCCTTTCCGATAGCCGCCGTCGTATTTCCAAGAGAATCGAGCCTGTCGGTAATCTTACGAATATCGGAACCCAGTCCGGCCATTTCGGTAATACCGCCGGCGTTGTCGGCAATCGGGCCGTAAGCGTCAACCGACATCGTCACGCCGATGGTCGAAAGCATTCCGACCGCCGCCAGACCGATACCATAAAGCCCACCCAGTTTGAATCCAAGCAGAATGGCCATGGCAATAATAAAGACCGGAAGAGCCACCGATTCCATTCCTACCGCCAAACCCTGTATGATGTTAGTTGCCGCTCCGGTTTCGGAGGCCTTGGCGATTCTTCGTATCGGCGCCGCCGCCGTATAATATTCCGTCAGCAGGCCGATTAGAATTCCGGCGATGTTACCGCCCAGAATAGCCCAGAAAAGTTTCTGATCCAATCCCAACCCGCTGATTATAAACCAGGCTGCAATAAACAAAACGATCGAGGCGACATAAGTGACAATTCGCAGAACCGCCGCCGGATTTTTCATCCCGGCGAATGCTTTGACCGAAATGACGCCGAGTATTGAGGCAATAATTCCCGCGCTCGCAATGGCAATCGGAAGCAGGATTTTGCCCAATATTACTGTGTCGCTCGGTATTTTGCTGCCCATCGCCACCACCGCAATGGCAATTGTGGCGACAAGGGAACCGACGTACGATTCGAACAGGTCAGCGCCCATTCCCGCCGTGTCACCGACATTATCACCGACGTTGTCGGCGATGACGGCCGGATTGCGCGGATCATCTTCCGGGATCCCGGCTTCAACCTTACCGACCAGATCGGCGCCGACGTCGGCAGATTTGGTATAGATTCCGCCGCCGACACGAGCAAAAAGCGCAATCGAGGAAGCACCCATGCCGAATCCGGCCAGATCCGGCCAGCTGAAGAAATCAAGCCTGAAAACCAGATAGGTAAAAATCCCGACACCGAGTAAGCCGAGTGAAGCCACCGACATACCCATAACAGCGCCGCCGGTGAAGGCAATCGCCAGCGCACCCCCCTGACCGGTCTTTTTGGCAGCCGCTGAGGTGCGGACGTTGGCTTTGGTGGCCGCTTTCATCCCGAAGAAACCGGCCAGCATCGAGCAGCAGGCGCCGGATATAAAGGCAATTGCCGTTGCCACCGAAATCTTCCACGATAGAAGGAGAAAAACAATAACGATAAAAATAGCCAGAATCGAATATTCCCGTCTCAGAAAGACCATCGCCCCCTCGGCGATATGCCCGGCGATTTCTTTCATAAGGTCATTGCCGGCGTCTTTACTCTTGACATTAAAATACAGTAACAGGGCGAAGAGGATACCGACCACGCCGAGAATCTGTGCGGTGTAAAGATAAGGCCATTGACTTAGTTGTTCCATTGGTAACACTCCGAATATATTAATTTAGAATCATTGATTTTCGTATTGATTGTCCCGCCCTTTGTCATATCTTCTTTCCGGCTCCAACTTACGTCAGGTTGCAAAATTTAAGCGGCAAATTTATAATATTTTGCGGAATTGTCAAGGCAGTTTTTTAAAAGAATGTGATTTTCTTCACAAGGGGCGCTAGCGCCTTTTTCTGTCGGAATTATTTACAACCGCGGCGTAAAGAGAAAGCAAAGGTAGGGCAAAACCCGAGTCCGGGCGATTTATCGGCGGGACGATGTAGTTCTGCCAATTGCTTATCGGCACTGACGCAGGTCGGAATGCCTGAGGGGCTTCCGACAATTAGCGTAGCTCAAGCCTCCCTGAGGCTTGAGGGCTCAAATCTCAGCGAGATTTGAGCTACCCTGCTGGCATCACTGAAACATGACGGTTTTCTGTAAAATAATGTCATTTATTGTCATAATTATTCAAAAAAATCCGCGTAACCAATTGTGTTTGTTGATAGTACAATGAATTGGGTTTGTATCGCATATTTTAACATCTTTTTTTTAATCTTTTGCCCTTAAGGAAATAGGCTCGTTCGATGGTACCGGTAGTGATTTTGTAGCGATTTTGTATGGTGGAATATTTCATATTTTGTTCGTTTTATGTTTCTATATAGGGGCCGCGCTTCAGAATTTACTTTGATTTTGTAGTGATTTTGGGTTACGTTTTACTGCGGCGCCAGGAATCTTTCCTGATGTCGTATGGGAAATTAAATCCATCATTTCCTATATATAATAGCGTTGATAAAATCGTTGCATTTTTATATAATTAGTCGAAATTAAGAATAAATAATCTATGATCGATTTAAATTTGGAAGTTCATTCTGGCAGAAACGAAATCAATCTATATGATGATATTAAGCAGAGTTTAAAAGTACGATTAGGTGATAAAGCGCCTTCCCATGATCAATTGTTATCGCTAGGTTTTCATAAATGCGGTTTTATTAAAAAGATAATAACATTCTCATTTAGCTCTGGTGAAACGCTTTACCGAACGAGTAGTTGTCAAATCTCGATGCTGGATGGATCATACCATCTTATGTCAATACCTTTGGGTGTATCTCGATGTAATATGGTGATTGAAATTTATTTGAAAAACGGTATTATTTTTAAGGAATTGATAACATTGCATACATGGGCAACGTTAAGTGATGAATTGCCAAGTTCCGCCGAGGTCTTTTTTACTGAATTTTTCGAAAAGTGTAAATCAATTTTAGGCGAATCAACGGCGAGCATAGACGATTGGGGATATTTATGGGCGGATTCTGAAAGTAGTCTGAAAGCCGGACTGATAAATCGTAGGCAATTTTTTATTCAATGGGAATTAACTCAAATGAAATAGGTTTAGTCGTTCATACCTACGCGTTTTTGAACCAATTTTGATCTAAACTAAAATATCTTATTATACAAAATTACCAACAGAATCATCAGAATAATGCCGCTGTAAACGCCTAACATATATGTATCCAGCCAGAATGATCTTTTCTTACTCTTTTTGGGCATTTTCAACGGCGAACCGCAATGTTTGCAGATTATCGCCCCCGGAATAATCTCCTCCCTGCAGTACGGACACCTGACCGTTTTCTCAGCAATGCTCATAAGCATAAAATAGGATATTTATTACCGGGACGGCAATATAAAAAATCCCGTAGGTCCGAATGCCCAAAGGGATATTATCCCGCAGGGCTTCCGACAAATTAAAAAGTTGAAACTCCTTCGGGATAAAAATTCCTTTGAAGATTTCGACCTGCTTTATCTATAATGGATACATTTGTCAGGATCGCCCTCCGGGCCCCTCGACATTTCGCCAAGGCTCAATGTCTCGGGCAGGGATCCTGACCTACCCTGTTAGAAATTCATCCCCAAGTCGACGTGGATGCGCCAGGAAGCATCGGAGCGGTCGAGACGTCGCGCCAGCGAGACCCGCAATTCATCGCTGAATGATAAACCGAAACCGAGCGATTGTTTTATTTCGGCGTCTGATAGTTTTGCGGGATTGTCGGCGACCTGACCGACATTATAATATAGCCATCCGGAGACTCCCGAATGCAGCAGCTGAATGCGATATTCAACATCGCCCAACCAAAACTGGGTGCCCGGATATTCTTTGTGATAATATCCATGAAGCGTCCCCAGCCCGCCGATAAAGAATTTTTTAAAATATGGCAAATCTTTACCGGATCCGCCGTATGTAGCTGTCAGCAAAAATCCGGTATTTCCATTTATCGCCTGATATCGGGATATTCTTGTCAAGTACCGGACGAAATCGAAATTCGAATTCCAGCTTTCCGGCGCCCATTCCATTTCATAGATTCCCTTCCAGAATGGGGAACCGAATATATCATCTTCATCTCCCGTATCCAATCTGATATGACCGACCAACGAAACCAGCCTTCGGCCGTCAAGCGTATCTTTCAAAGCCGGGCGATCTATCTCGGCAATACCGGAGTAATTCAACGGAAATATTTTTGAGCCTCCGAAAAGCGACCACAAATTCCGATGAGCATCAAGCCATTTGTACTCCTCCGCCTGAAAACCGAGCTCGAAATTTACGAATTGATGCGGGGTAAATCGCGCGAAAAGATAGCCGCCCTCCGCTTCATAATAATCCTTATAATCTTCAGTCGCCAAAATTGCAAAGGCGCTGTTTTTACTTTCGGAAATCAACCAATCATCGGGCGAGGCCAGCTTCCTATAATATGAGCCGCCCACCGTCAACGGTCGTTTCAGAAAGAATGATTTTTCGATTCCGATAAAATACCGCCATCTTTTCGAAGCGAAACCGTATCCGCCATAAGCCTTTACTTCCGGCAGAAGCGAATCGGTATCGGTGAACTTCGCGCCCAGATATGGCGCCGCCCCGTCAACACGATTATAATAAAACATACCGACCGCAGAAATATCCCGCTCGCCGCGCCGCCATCGCCAGCGGTTAAAACTGAATTTTTTCTTCGAACTGGGTATAAATATGTTACCGTATATGGTTGCTTTTTGAGATACGTCTACATTGCCGTTTATGGCCACGATATCTCCGCGCACGACGGCGCTGTCACCGATTTTTATATCGCCGAATACAGCCACGACATCTTCATTCACCTCGCCGTTAATATTGACATCTCCCCAGAAACTGGCGACCGCTCCACGTACAAATTCACCCGTTTTTATATCGATGTCGCTCAGCGCCGATATTCTGTTTTTTCTCCGGATGCGGTAAACGGCTGATTCTTGCTTGTTTTTTTTGAGATAATATATGGTCGGGCCGCTTTCATCGGTTCCGATATCCAGTTTATCTATCAAATCGACCGGATAAACATTTTCGCCCAGGATAAATCCGTTTTTACCGAGAATCGACACGTCTTTGATTTTGACATAATCCGCGGTCCGCTTGACATCATTTTCATTGAAAACAAAAGTCCGGCTGCTGTCGTCTCCGAAAAGAGTCAAAATGAATTTTTTCTCCGCAAGCGATAATTTAATAAAGTAATCTCTCGATTCCGAACGGACATATTTTTTGTACTTTTCCTCCGCCTGGAGATTATTCCCGAAAAATATAAACGATAAAAGTATGATCAGACCCGTAATTTTCGAGCTATATGTCGTTGTCATAATTCGACCAACATCCCTGTCATTTTTATTAAACGTCGGCAATACAAAAATTTTATGCAATATTTATTTCATATACCGCTGTTTATAATCGGCCAACGCCTGGCGGTGCGATAAAAAAGCGATTTTTTCAGGGAGCTCGTCAAAACCAAAGAACTTCACTTCCACGGCATCATCACCGGCTTTTAACCTCCCTCCATTAATCGATGCCAGATACAAAATAAGAACGGCATTCATCCGGGGATCATCCTGGCCCGAATATATTTCAAAAATCGACCTCAGTTCGACATCGAGGCCGGTTTCTTCCTTTAATTCCCTTACGGCGGTCTCTGTCGGATGCTCCGACCATTCCATAAATCCGGCCGGAAGACACCACCAACCTTTTTTCGGCATGACCGATCGTTTAACCATCAGGATCTTTTCATTCTTAACCACGACCGCACCGGCGGCCGGAATCGGATTATGATAATAAACAAAATCGCAGTCTTTGTCCGGACAACCAAGCCGTTGATAACCGTTGATCGATCGCTTAACCAACTCCCGCCCGCAGCGCGGACAGAATCTGTACCCGAGGAAGTTGTTTTTTCTTTTGAAGAGCGCTTTTTCATCGACTTCATTTTTCTCGGTCATCTATATTCCTCTCGTCACTTTTAAAACGATAATCGTCGTATCGTCCTGGGGTGGATAAGTCGGGTCGAATTGTCTGACATCGCTCAGTATTCCTTCGATAATCCGATTCGTATCCCACGCTCTCTTATCCATCAGGTAATCTATTATACGCCCCTGGCCGTATTCCTCTTCATTTTTGTTCATCGCCTCCGAAAGGCCGTCAGTATAAAGAAACAACAGATCATCACGATTCAATACCGTGACTTCATCTTCGAATTGCGCATCGCTGAAGGCGCCGATTATTGTCCCGCCCTTGAATAATAACTCGCACGAACCGTCGGCGCGAATCAATATCGGGTGGTTATGTCCTGCATTGGAATAACGTAATTGGCCGCTTTTCGAACAGTATTCTCCGTAAAATAATGTCGCGTATTTTTCCACGCCAGTCAGTTCCGTGATATGTCGGTTTACGTTGCCGAGAATATTGGAGATACTGTTTTCATTATCGATTTCCGCGCGCAGCATCGCCTGAACCTGCGCCACCATTAACGCCGCCGGCAGGCCCTTTCCTGAAGCATCGGCAATGACCATCCCGAAAGTGTCGCCTTTTTTGGCGATGAAATCATAAAAATCACCCCCGATAGTCCGCGAAGGAATCGAAAAGGCGCTGATGGTGCAGGAGCTTGAGGACGGCGGCCGTTTGGGCAGAAGATCAAGCTGGATTTGCCGCGCCATCGCCATCTCCTCGTCCAGCCTCTGCTTTTCGAGAGAGTCGATATACAACCGGGCATTGGTAAGGACCGTTACAAGTTGATTGGATATGACTCCCAGCATCGTTCGGTCCTCGGCGTTATATCGGTAGCCCGACACTTTTTCGGTCAGAGCCAGAAAACCAAGCAAATGCTCGGCATCTTTAAGCGGCAGTATCAACTGAACGCGACGTTTCTCCATTTCATCGGAGAGGAGACTGCCGTGCCTATATAATCCCAGACGATTTATCATGGTAGATGCATCAAGCTGCCCGACGCCGCCGAGGAAGATATCATTACGATTGATGACAATACGATCGGGATAATCTTCGGAGGGCAACAGGACATAATCATCGAGTTTATCGTCGAATAGTACAAAATATACTTTATCCACTAAAATGGTCGATTTTAGCGTCTTCTCGATCATATTTCTTAATTGAATTGGATCCAGCACCGATATCAGTCGACGCGACAATTGTTCGAGGATATTGCGATAGTCGGTACTTCTCTTTATAAAAAATCTCTTGATGAGATTATCCAGTCGAATATTAATCGGCTGAAACAGAATCAGGGCGACGACGATAAACGCGATATTGGCGATCGCGGTCTGTTCGCCGAACATCGAGGTCAGCCAGCGATTGGCCCGGCTGACGATTAATATATATAATCCGACAAGAATACCGGACGTAATCGTATACACCAGAGATTGTCTGACAAGTACCGTCACATCCAGAAACTGATAACGTATAATCGACCATATTACCGATCCGCCGCCGACAGACAACGAAAGAAACAGAATAGTCGTCCGCAATGTTTCGGATATCTCGATTGAGAACACCCGGGGAATCAAAAAACCGAGCGTATACAGGCTGATAGCGAATGAAACGCCCCAGATGAAAATAGTCGATTGCCTTTTTAATTCGTCGTTCCTTATTTGACCCCGGCCTCTGTTTATGAAATACAGCCCGACGATTACATAAATAATGTTAATCGTCGAAAAAAGCGTTACTTCCGAACTGAGAATAAGCGTAAAGCCCAGCACGACCCATTTAAGTACATAAGACAGCGGTTCTATAATCAGGGAGGCGAATCCTTCACCGGATTCCACGTCAAGCAGATTTAAGATTTTATCCGGATCGCTGAAAACCACTACCAGCAACAGGTGAAAAATCTGAGGTAGAAAAATTAGATAGCGCAGTTTCGGCCATTTCGTTTCCGATAAACGATCGATCGGAAAAGCCATCGAGAAAAGAAGAAAAGCCGGGAAAAACAACTCCCAGGTGTAAAGCATGTTATATAAAATCGACTCTTCGAATGGGGCCTCGGCCGAAACATTGGGTCGAACAATCGCTGCAAACGCCAGAAGAATCGGGCCGAGAGCGGCGAAAAAAAGCATCAATCCGGTGATTCGATTCAGCCTATTGGATAGATTATTCCGGACGACGCTGAACGCCAGAAATAAGAAAATGCCGCCGAAAACAAAGTAGGCCGCCGTAAATACGGGATTAATATTTTCCATCCTTAGATTAGACCAATAAAATTCTAAAAATGTTTAGTCATGGTTACCGTCGTTCCCTTCCCGGGTTGCGAATTAAACATGACTTTATCCATGAGAGATTTAACTATGAATACCCCCCGTCCGACCTCTTTTAGCAGATTCTCGTCTTCAATGGGATTCTCTATCGAATCCGGGTCGAATCCATCACCCTGATCGGTTATGGTGATTTCAATCTCCGAGTTTTTTTTCGATATTTCCACCTTCACCGTTTTTTCGAGGATTAACTTATTGGCATGGACAATTCCGTTGGTGACCAGCTCTGTGACGGAAATGGCAATATCAGCGATATCGGACCTATTCAGTCCGAACGATTCCAGTTTACCTTCGATAAAATCGTCAACATCAGGCAGAAAGTCTTCTGATGATGGAATTTCAATGATGTTGCCGGTAATGATTGGTTTTTTCATAATTCATCGTACCATCTTAATAAAAAGGGCAGGTTGTCATGCCAACCTACCCTGAAAGCGAATTGCGTAACTCAGCTATTGCCAGTCATAATTCAAAACGATTTGACCGCGTCATCGACCGAGTCGAAGGCCTCGAAAACAGTAACCAGCTTGGTAATCGTCAAAAGCGATTGAATCTTATCGGTAACATTGGCCAATTTCAGCTCCCCTTGATTATTGCGCAAGGTCGTTAAACTCGAAATCAGGATACCAAGCCCGGTCGAATTCATCCACTCGACTTTCGCGAGATCAATTATAACTCTCTTTTTGCCGCCTTCAATTAATTCATGAAGCTTATCGTGCAGAAGAGTCGCATCAGGCCCGCCCATTATTTTACCTTTGGGCTCCAGTATGGCAATCCCATCCTTTTCGGAATCGGTAAGTTTCATCTGATTTAAGCCTCCAGCCTTTCTATTTTCTAATTTACGTTCTTCCTTTTTTGTATGTTCCGGCTACCACAAAATATATCCGCGGGTTTACATACAATTTAAATCAAAATCCGCAAATATTCTATTTATGTCAAGCTGTTTTTACCTGCCGCCCTTCGGCCTTTAATATAAATCGTACAGAAATTTTATGACTCTACCTTGATATAATCAAACATTCCGGATAAGATAAATACATTAATAATGATCTATCATAAATCATGAGATTCTCCTGTTCGATTGCATCGAGAAAACCTCGGCTCATAAAATCCATAAAAGTATAAAAATAATCGACTAACAAATTAGAGTAATGGAGCTAATTCGCCATTATCGCAAATCGATCGAAATCACACAAGATAGAGATATGTCAATCTATTGAAACACAACATATTGAGATTTTTTTTATATTTTTTAAGTTTTATTGTTGACAGCTTTTTTACATTTTTGTAGTCTGAAATCCGCTGTTAAGAAAAGGGGCAACCTGGGGACGGGACAATAGCGTGGCCTTGTAAGTTGTTGTGTGGTATGATGTTGAGAGTTTTTTTGAAAACTTGAAAGGTTTATTTTCGCCTTTATTTGAAAATAACTATAAAAAGTGACACTATTCAGAGAAAAAGAGGTTAAATTAAATGGAAAGTATTACTACTGCCGACCAGGAAAGGAATATGTCTGAAATCATCGCCAAACCATCGGTGGAATTGATGGCCATAACTCCCAATGCCGAACAGGTTATTGAACTGGCCTGCCGAACCTGCTATCTCTCTTTTCATAGATACAATCCTCCCGCCTCGACGGAAGATTTAATCAAGAAAGTGATCAGGAAGAAACATCATTCGGTCCTGGAACATGCCGGCGCTACTTTTCGGATAAAAGGCGGCTCGCGAACGTTTACTCACGAATTGGTTCGTCACCGCCTGATGTCGCCGTCGCAGGAATCGCAGCGCTATGTTGAATATGGAAAAACACGCGATTACGATGTAGTTTTGCCGTCGACCATTGAAAAATCGAAGTTCAATGACCGATATCTTGAATTAGCGGTTCAATGTGAGAAACTTTATTCGGAAATGGTATTGGAGGATATTCCCAAAGAGGATGCCCGCTATATTCTTCCGGGCGGAACGACTTCGCAGATTGTCATTACCGCCAATTTGAGAGAGTATCGACATATCTTCGAAGTCCGATGCAATCCCCGGGCGCATTGGGAAATTCGCGGAATTTGCTTGCAGATGCTGGAGATATTAAAAGAGAAAGCTCCCATTGTGTTTTATGATTTCGTAATTGATAGAGAAAACAACTGTGCCAAACGCCAGGATTTATAGGAGATAATCATGGATGACGACAGAAATAAAGAACTGTCGGAAAATTCGATAAAGGTCTTGGAGAGACGGTATCTCAAAAAAGATAACCAGGGGAGGGTTATCGAAAGCCCCGATGAGCTGTTTCGCCGGGTGGCGCGCGCCATTGCCGAATCGGAAAGAAAATATGGCGCCTCGCCGGATGAAATCAAAAACCTTGAAGAAACCTTCTACGATATGATGATGGCGCTTGAGTTTATGCCCAACTCACCGACGCTGATGAATGCCGGTCGACCGTTGGGACAGCTTTCGGCATGTTTTGTCCTGCCCATCGAAGATTCGATGGAGTCGATTTTCGACGCCGTCAAACATACCGCCCTGATACACAAATCGGGTGGCGGAACCGGTTTTGCCTTCTCCCGCTTGCGCCCGCGCAACTCGGTCGTCGCCTCCACTTCCGGTGTTGCTTCCGGACCCATATCATTCATGCGCGTGATTAATTCCGCCACCGAGGCTGTTAAGCAGGGGGGGACTCGACGCGGCGCCAATATGGGCATTCTTCGCGTCGATCACCCCGACATTCTCGACTTTATATCCTGCAAAGATAATCTCAGGGAATTAACCAATTTTAATATTTCGGTGGCGCTTACCGACGCTTTCATGCACGCAGTTGAAGAAAATGGTCGCTATGAATTGATTGATCCGCGAACCGGCTCGGTCTACACCAAAGAGGGGCGGCCATCAAGCCTTAACGCCCGTGAAGTTTTTGACAAAATCGTCGAGCATGCTCATCGCACCGGTGAACCCGGTTTGATGTTTGTCGATCGCATGAACGACGGCAACCCGGTTACACGCGTCGGCCTTTACGAGTCGACCAATCCGTGCGGCGAACAGCCGCTGCTGCCGTTTGAAAGCTGTAATCTGGGCTCGATGAACCTCAGCCGGATGCTCAAGGCGGTCGTTGATCTGGATTCGCCGCATGAATTATCCCGTTATGAAATCGACTGGGAAAAAATCGATAAAACGGTCAGAACCTGCGTTCATTTTCTCGATAACGTCATCGATGCCAACCGGTATCCGCTTCCTGAAATCGATTTTCATACCAAAGAAAACCGTAAGATCGGTCTTGGCGTCATGGGCTGGGCTGATATGCTTATTCTTCTGGGAATCCCCTATGATTCGAATGAAGCTCTGGAATTGGCCGATAAGGTGATGTCCCGCATAAAAGAAGCAGGGCACGCCGAATCCCGGCGGCTGGCCGAAAAACGCGGTGTCTTTCCCAATTGGAATAGATCCGTTTATTATAAAGACGGCAACGGGCCGCACATTCGTAATTCGACGGTAACCACGATCGCGCCGACCGGAACCATTTCGATAATCGCCGGGTGTTCTTCCGGCATCGAGCCGCTTTTTGCCGTCTCTTATGTCAGAACAGTTATGGATAAGACGCGAATGATCGAGGTCAATCCGATTTTTGAAAGAGTCGCCAAAGCGCGCGGGTTTTACTCCAGAGAATTAATGGAAAAAATAGCCAAAACCAATTCTATCGCCGAATATAATGAAATTCCCGAGGATGTCCGTCGTGTTTTTGTCACGACCCACGATGTCAGTCCCGAGTGGCATGTCAGGATGCAGGCCGCTTTTCAGAAATATACCGACAACGCCGTCTCGAAGACAATAAATCTGCCGCATGACGCCACTTTGAAAGATGTCGAGGAGGCTTATCTTCTGGCGTATAAATCGGGATGCAAGGGTATAACGATTTACCGTGACGGCAGCCGCGCCGAGCAGGTTCTTTCGACCGGTACTACCAGAGGACCGGAGGCGGAAAGTAATGAAGTCGAGAAAAAAACCCGCGAGGTTAAAGACCGTCCCCAGGTTCTGAAAGGCGTTACCGAAAAAATTAAAACCGGGTATGGAAACCTTTATGTAACCATAAATACTCTTGATGGCAAACCGTTCGAGGTCTTCGCTCAAATCGGCAAGTCCGGTTATTCGACGATGGCCGACACCGAGGCAATATGCCGTTTGGTTTCATTGGCATTTCGTTCGGGTGTCCCCGTCGAGAAAGTCATCAAACAACTCAAAGGTATCGGCGGCTCCTCGCCGATCTTCGGAAATGGCGGTCTGATTTCCTCGATTCCCGACGCCATTGCGCACGTTCTCTTTAATCAGTTTGGCAATGGTCAGAAAATCCATAAAGAGGCCGATCTCTCCGAAGAATTCTGCCCCGACTGCGGCGGACGCATCGAATATGAATCAGGTTGCGTGGTCTGTCGCGGCTGTGGTTATTCCAAATGCTGATTTTGCCGATATAACTTGGGGGTGAATTATTTTATTCACCCCCAAGTTATAGCTATGGCACAAGCAGATTTAATACCGGCCGGGAGAACCTCGCGTATCGTCAGGGGTTCCACCGAATTGCAAATTCAGACCGAATATGCCTATCGGCCTAAACCGCGATTGACTACGTCGGTTATCTCGAAAGGCCAGATTATCCAGAAAATACAGCAGGAATTGTCCGCTCCGATAGCTACTTTAGAGGAAAAAAACAAAGTCGAAGACCTGCTTCGCAAACAACATCTGGAAGTTCTTAACATTATCGGCAGTAAGAAACGAAAGACCGATCTAACTATTCGCGATAAACCGACGCTGGAAACAACCTCGCTCTCACTGATTGATCGGCTGGCTGCCATCGAAGGTGTCGAAAAAGTCTATCGCATCAATAATTCCGGCGAATTCGATTCTTCTGATGTGTCGGCAGAATTCAAAAAGATGTTTTCGGCCGTTTTTAAAAGCATAAACGACATTCTTGAGATTTTCTCGCAGCTTCCCGGCGGCAAAAGGGAAGAGGGCGTCTGCGCGCTTGAACCGAATCGTTTATATCTGGTTTCCAGCGGTTATGAATGTTTTTTTATTCTGACAAACCTCATCAATCCCGAAATCAATATCGAAAAACTCATCCACGCCGAATTGAAAGAATAGCATTTTCGTTTTCGCGGCCGTAGCGGATCCTGTACACCTGATACAGCATCCTCGTTTCCGCGCATTAAGAAATTCCCCTATAATACAGCGGTGCCGGCCTGCCATGGTATCCGGCTGATTGCCGCGCAAAAGATTAATAACGAAGGACAAAAGAAAAGGAGAAGGGGGTGCTTTGAAAAAACTCCTCAATAGATACGGTAAAGGGTTTTTACAGTCGCTTCCGGCGTCTTACTTTCGCTGCCACGCGAAGTGGGTCACGGCGTCCGTGCAGCCTTCTAAGAAGAGACAACCTTCATAATTGAGTTGTTAGAGATTTTTCAAATTCCCTTCTCCAACTCTTTGTGCTGTTAATTTAATATATTTTTGATTTTATGCAATCAAAATCTGATGGCTCATTGCGAAAAAAAAATAAATCACTTATCTTCTGCTTATGAAAAATCAGATAAGCGGAGTCGATTTAAAATGATGTATTCAGTCGGCATAGACTTGACCGATATCGAGCGTATCCGGAGAGACCTCGATCGCTGGGGGGAGAAGTTTATCGGGAGACTCCTGGGTGAAGAGGAGCGTAATCTTTATCGCGGAAGAAGGGATAAAGTCAAATTCGTCGCCGGCCGGTTCGCCGCTAAGGAAGCGGTTATGAAAGCACTGGGCGCCATGGTCACTTCGGGAGTCTATCCCCGGAATATTCAAATATTGAACGACCTTTATGGAAAGCCGTATGTTCATCTCGACGATAACGTTAGAGAGAAAATATTTGATATGGAAATAAAGGTCTCCATAACCCATGAACATACTATGGCCGCGGCGGTGGCTGTAATGACTGGAGACTAAATATGAGCACAAATGTTCTCGAAATTTTCAAAAAATCTAATGCCCTTCTGGAGGGGCACTTCAAGCTTTCGTCCGGCAAACACAGCGATATTTATTATGAGAAATTCAACATTTTAAGAAAACCGCGCCTGTGCGAAAAAGTCTGTATCGAGTTGGCGCGACTTTTCGAAAATGACAATGTCGAACTTGTCGTCGGGCCGACCACCGGCGGGATTATTATTGCTTATGAAGTTGCCAAATATCTCGGGCTGGACTCGATTTACGCCGAACCGGCCGAAGGCGGCAAAGGGCGTATATTCAAACGCGGCTTCCATATCGAACCCGGGACACGCGTACTTATTGTCGATGATGTTTTAACCACCGGCGGTTCGATATTCGAGGTTATCGATCTGGTTAATAAGTACGATGCAAAAATAATCGGTATCGGTGAGTTTCTGGATCGCTCCGGCGGTAAAGTCAAATTCGATTACCCGTTCAAACCGCTGGCGACCGTCTCGGCCGATGCCTGGCAAGCCGACGAGTGCCCACTGTGCAAGAAAGGCGTTCCGCTTACCCAACCCGGCAGCCGCAAATTCGAAAAGGTATAGTACGTAGTACAATTGGCAATTCGTAGGTCAGGATCCCTGCCTGAGACACTGAGTCTTCGAAGTGTCGAAGGGCCCGAAGGGCGATCCTGACAAGAACACTTACAACTTTTTAATCTTCTCGATAATCTCGGTCGTGGAGCGACCTTTGGCGAGCGTGATACGTTTAACCTGCCCCCCGTACGATTTGACAAAATCAGCCCCGACAATTTCGGAAACCTGATAGTCGGCCCCCTTGACGAGTACATCCGGTCTGACCAGTTTGATCAACCGCTCCGGAGTTTCCTCCTCGAACATAACCACGTAGTCGACCGACCGCAGCGAGGCGAGTATCCGCGCCCTATCCTGTCCGCTCTGAATCGGCCGTAGGTCCGATTTGAATTTCCTGACCGAGCTGTCCTTGTTGACCCCGACAATAAGGACATCTCCCAGCGCCCGGGCTTTCGTCAGATAGTCGATATGCCCGAAATGCAGAATATCGAAAACGCCGTTGGTGAAGACAATCTTCTTGCCCCGGCGCCGTAATCCTTTGGCGAGTCTCTCGATAGTGTCATCTGTGAAAGTCATGTATATATTGTCGGGTCTTTTCATAACGCTTCAACTAACGTCGAGTTTAATGTTCACTATTAATACTGGCCATTTTCCCATACTGAACCGTACATTTAATTGCCTGCCTATAGTACAACTCTTTCGGGAATATAGGCAAATTCCTGCAGTTGCCAAACATCGAGTAGGGCAGAACCCGAGTTCCGCCGATTTATCGGGGGAACGATGTGGTTCTGCCATCTTTGCTTTCAATCTATTCACCATAATCGATATTCCTGTCTTTCAATATTTCCGGTATTGATATGCCCCAATCTTTTTCATATAAACCATTATTTATAAATTCGCCAAACGACGAATGTTCCCATTCCAATGGATTCCTCACCAATCCATGCTTCACCGGATTATAATGTATATAATCAATATGCCGATTAAAGTCATTCTCATTTATGATAATGTGGTCCCAAAATCTTTTCTGCCAGATATTTTGTGAATAGACTCCTTGCGTTTTTCGCATATTGCAGGCAAATGAAATTTTGATTCTCTTCATTATGTCTGATAGATTATTTCTCTTCGGGTCGATGATAATATGAAAATGATCCGGCATAATCACCCAGGCAATGATTTCAAAGCGGATTTTATTTTTGTATTCTTCTATGATGTCCAATAATGAATTTGCATGGTTTGCCAGTATTGGTTCGCGATTAAAGGTAACACAAGTGACAAAATAAATCTGACCCGGTTTGTAATATCGTATGAGTCTAGACATAATCGAAGATGGCAGAACCACATCGTTCGGTTGCTGAAGCGCCCGAACTCGGGTTCTGCCCTACATTTTATGGTTACTTTTTTTTCATGTTCGAAAATGGCAGAACCACATCGTTCGATTGCTAAAGCACTCGAACTCGGG
Source organism: uncultured Ignavibacteriaceae bacterium (assembly GCA_964452645.1). Classification (GTDB taxonomy): domain Bacteria; phylum Zixibacteria; class MSB-5A5; order GN15; family PGXB01; genus CAYXTW01. Next base: position 32,665 of record CAYVMO010000015.1, on the reverse strand, counting down.
TTCTGCCCTACCTATTAAATTATCCACCTTCATCATCCCCCCCCATTTGCGAAATGCTCTTTTAACTGTTGCGTTAACTCCGGTAATGTCACCGCCGCGGTGCCGATTTCACCGACCACCACCCCGGCGGCACAATTGGCTACTTCGGTCGCCTCCTTCAAATCGGCCCCGGCCGCCATCGCCGAAACAAAGGCGGCAATCACCGTATCACCGGCTCCGGTAACATCAAAAACTTTTTTCGCGACGGTTGGGAAATAATCGATATCGCCCCCCTTGATGAACAATGCCATACCTTTATCACCGCGCGTAATCAAAATCGAATCGGCCTGTAATTTTTCCAGTAGCATCTTACCCACGTGCTGCAGGTCGTTATCGTTTTTTATTCGATGTCCGGCCACGAAACCGGCCTCGTGGTGATTCGGCGTCACCACCGAGACTTTTTTGTAATTGAAAAAGTGTGTCTCTTTCGGATCAACCCCGACAAAAACATTTTTCTCCCGGCACAGCGGAATTATCTTATCGAGAAGCGAGGCGGTAATCAATCCTTTCCCGTAGTCGGAAATAATCACCCCGCCGACACTATCGATCAACGATTGAAAGCGGTTGAAAATTCTCTTTTCGGTATCACCGTCGATTTCAAAAGTATCTTCACGGTCAGCCCGCACCACCTGCTGCGAATTGGCAATCACGCGGGTTTTTATCGTCGTCCGGCGATTTTTATCATTGACCAGAAAATCGGACGAGATTCCTTTCTGTTTGAGAAGCTGGGTCAATTTGATGGCGGCGTCGTCCTCGCCGATTACGCCCAGCAGGCAAGGTTTGTTGCCCAATGCCGCAATGTTGTTGGCAACATTGGCCGAGCCGCCCAGTCTCAGTTGTTCGTGATTGATTTCCACCACCGGAACCGGCGCTTCGGGCGATATCCGGCTGACGACACCGTGAAGATATTCGTCGAGCATAACATCGCCGAGAATTAATATACTTGCTTTTCCAATGTTAGAAGTTATCTTGTTAATCCTGTCAATTTTTATTGGCATAAAACGAAACTCGGGTTATGTTGGTTAAAATTTGAGTTAATATAAAAAATGAAATCGCAAGTAACAAGATTTATTGAGGAGATGGAAAGTGGATATGCGACAGCAACGGATGAACATTGAACTCGGCGAAAAGGAAGCCGAAGGGATATATTCCAATATGGTAATGGTCGCCCATTCGCCGAACGAGATTATTCTTGATTTCGCCCGTGTTATGCCGGGCGCGCAGAAAGCCAAAGTGCAGTCACGGATAATCATGACTCCCGCCCATGCCAAAATGCTGAATAAAACACTCGAGGAGAACCTGAAAAAGTTCGAAAAGCAATTCGGTGAAATCAAAATCCACGGCGGCCCGGATTCGATGCTTGCTAAAAATATCGGTTTTGAATCGGCCGGCCCCGAGGAAGAAAAAGGGGATAAGAAAGAATGACCAAAGGATATTTCGCCTTTTCGCTGCATATGCATCTACCGTATGTCCTTGCTCACGGCCGCTGGCCGCATGGTATGGACTGGCTTTCCGAAGCGGCCGCCGAAACATATATGCCGCTCCTGAGAATATTGGATGAATTGATAGCTGAAGGAATTAAACCAAAACTGACAGTTGACATTTCGCCGGTTTTATGCGAGCAGATGGCTGACGACACTTTCAAAGATGAATTTGCGCATTATTTAAATCAGAAAATCGAAGCAGCTCAACATGATGCCGAGGAGTTTTATAAGTACAGTCAGAATAACATGCTAAAAAATGCCCAGTACTGGGAGAAATGCTATGGACAGACGCTGGATAGATTCAATAATATTGACCGCAATATTATCGGCCGCATGAAGAAATTTCAGGATGACGGCTATCTGGAGATTTTGACCTGCGGCGCCACCCACGGCTATCTCCCGCTTTTGTCACGTGATGAGTCCCTTCAGGCGCAGACCAAAATGGCGGTTAAAAATTACCGCAAACATTTCGGCCGTCAACCGCGCGGAATCTGGTTGCCCGAGTGTGCCTATCGTCCGCGATACAACTGGGCGCCACCAGTGCCTATTGCGGGTAGTCAGGAAGCGTATTCACGCAAGGGTGTCGATGAATTTCTGTCCGAAAACGGGATTGATTTTTTTATTATCGATTCGGCGCTTTTGAAGGGCGGCAAATCGATCGGCGTTTATCTGGATCGCTTTGAGGCCTTAAAAAGATTGTGGGGGCAGTTTGAAGCCCAGTATAAACCGCGAGCGGAAGATAAGGAAAAAACGCCGCGCGAGATTTACCTGGTCAGCTCGGCCGCCGAAGGCAAAAAACCGACCTCCGTTTTCAGCCGTGATCCCGAAACCGGGCTGCTGGTCTGGTCGGGTGAGTGGGGCTACCCCGGCGACGGGCATTATCTTGATTTTCATAAAAAGCGTTTCCCCGGCGGTCTTCGTTATTGGGCGGTGACCTCGGCCAAATCGGATCTGGCCGATAAAGTAGAATACAATCTTGAGTCGGCTTTTTCGCGTATCCCTGAAAATACCGATCATTTCTCAGGAAAAATCTATGAAATCCTCGCTGATTATTACGAAAAGAGTCATCATGCCGGTATCCTCCTGGCGCCGTATGATGCCGAATTATTCGGCCACTGGTGGTTTGAAGGGCCGGAATTCTTAAAAGAAGTTATCAGGAAAGTCGCCTCCAATCCGCAAATAGAATTGACTTTCATGGGTGAACACTATGACCGGGAGCAGCCGACCGAGGTCATATCGATTCCGGAGGGAAGCTGGGGAGAGGGCGGCAATCATTATATCTGGCTGAACGAGGAGACCGATTGGACTTGGAAGCATATCTATGAGTGTGAGAGAAAAATGTGCCAGTTGGCCGCACATTATGAAGCCAACAGGGATTCGATAGACAATCAGTTGATAGATATTCTCAAGCAGGCGGCGCGGGAATTGATGCTTCTCTCGGCGTCCGATTGGCAATTCTTAATCTCTACCTGGTCGGCTCGCGATTATGCCGAACTTCGCCTTTCGGAGCATTATTCCGATTTTAAAAAACTGGCCGCCATGGCCGATAAATTGATAGGCGGCGAGAGCTTGTCTTCGGGAGAAATCGAATTCGTCAATGATTGCCGCAAGCGCGATTCACTATTTGAAGAAATCGAGCTGGAGTGGTTCGCACGTGTCGAATATCCGGCTTAGATATTAGATATTCATTCGAAAAGCCGTAGTACCGGCAGGTCATTATCTCGATTTATCAGGATTGTTATCTGCCGGAGCTATCATTGCGGCCACATCCATAGTTAAGTCATTCCCGTATCTGCCGATATATTAAGAGGATAAACACAGGGTGGCTATAGTATGGATGGATTAGACGAAGATAAGACCGTAAAATACTCCACCAGCCATATTTTACGTGAATCGGATGATATTATGGACAGTGAAACTGAAAAAGTAAGAATATCCGAGGCCGGGGATGCCCTGGCTGAAATGGAAGCGGCGCTGGATCAGATCGCCGATAATCGTCCCCGAATACAATCCGGCAAAAGCGATTCCAAAGCGCTTGAAGACCTGAAAGCGATTTTCCAGGTTTCTCTGGCGGTCAATTCATCGCTGGTCATCGACGATATTCTGGAAATCGTGATGAACAAGGCAATCGAGCTGCTTTCGGCCGAACGAGGCTTTATTATGCTTCTCGATGATAATGGCGAGTTGCAGTTTAAAACGGCCCACAATATCGGAAAGGAATCTCTGGATCAGGAAGATTTTCGTATCTCGCGTTCGATTGCCAACAAAGTCGCTGAGACCGGTAAATCGGTTTATACTTCGGACGCCCTGTCGGACGAGCGTTATTCGCATCAAAAATCGATTGTCGAGCTTCACCTGCGTTCGATTATGTGCGTCCCGCTGTCGATTAAGAACAAGGTTATCGGGTTAATTTATCTCGATAATTCCTCCGAGGTGAAATTATTTTTGAAATCCGATTTGTATTTATTTGAACTGTATGCCCAGCAGGCGGCGCATGCCATACACAATGCGATCCTCTACGACCATCTAATGGTCCTGAAAAAATTTAATGACAAAGTCATCGATAATTCGCCGGTCGGTGTTGTTGTCTTGGATTATGAATGCAGTATAATATCTATAAATGACGCCGCTCTTGCTATTCTCGAAAAAAACAAAGACGAGGTAAATCCGGCGCGAGAGGCCGGTTCCGCTGTCAGTCTGCTTGACATCGTTCCGCGGCGCGAAATTCCGAAATGGCGGAATATGGTCGAAACGGTTTTGGCTTCCAATCAGTCTTATGAAGATTCCCGCTATTTTCACAATACCGGATATAATGAAAAAGTCCTCTCGGTAAAAATTACGCCAATCGGCAGTATTCCCGACGACGGCGACGGTTTGATTCTTGTGCTTGAAGATATCACCGAAAAAATTATTATGGAAAAGTATGTCATCCTTTCCGAAAAACTGGTGGCGCGGGGCGAGATGGCGGCTTCCATCGGGCATGAGCTGAACAACTATCTGGCCATCATCGCCAATAACGCGGAGTTGCTTTCGTACAATCTGGAGAGAAATAAAACCGACAGCCTGAAAACGAATTCGCAACAGATTATAGAAAACATTTCCAAGATGAAGCGCTTCACCAACGGCCTGATGGATTTTTCCAAACTCGAGACGGAATATGTAGCGTATGATGTAAATCATCTGATCGAGGATCTGCTGTTCTCATTAAAAGCGCAATCGCGGTTTAAAGATATTTTATTCTCATTGGATCTGGCGGAAGGCCTGCCGCGTATAGAAATTGACGTCGGTCAAATACAGCAGGTATTGATGAATCTGCTGTATAACGCCGCCGATGCCATTGCGGAGAAGGAAAAGAAGGGTACGACCAAAAGTGGTGATTTCGATAAAAAAATCATCATTAAAGCTTATCGCGATCCTCAGGAGTCAATAGTCGGCATTTCGGTCACGGACAACGGTTGCGGTATTACCGAAGAAAATATGAAAAAAATATTTCAATTGCACTTTTCCACCAAACAAACAGGTCACGGAATCGGTCTGTCGAATTGTAAGAAAATAATCGAAAGCCATAACGGCGATATTACGATAGATTCCAAAGCGGGTGAGGGAACCACCTTCACAATAATTTTACCGGAAAAACAATCGGAACAATTAGTCAATGTATAATGACACAGGTCGAATTTGCTCCTGATGGATTTAAGGTAATCCGCCGGATAGGAGTCGGCGGCACGGCCAATGTTTATCTGGCAACCGAAGTTAATACCAATCGCAGATATGCACTAAAATCTCCTCTGTCCGGCGACGCTCTATCTTTAAAGGAGTTTTCCGGACTTATTCGACGTGAGTATGATCTCATCGGTCATCTTAATTATCCCGGCCTCGCTCGCATTTATGGCATTGGCGAAGATAAAAATAAACTGCCATTTCTGATTATGGAGCATTGCCCATCGGTCTCCATGGATCAAACCGGCCGACTTGAAGCAACGGAATTCCTCCTCAATATTTTGTCATCATTATCAGCCGATCTTTTTTATTTGCAGTTGGCCGGCATTTATCATGGTGATATAAAACCGCAGAATATATTTCTTGCCGGTAATCCGAATAATTATGATGGCGATAATTTGTTATATACAAAGTTGTCCGATTTTTCGCTTGCTTTGAAGTCCGATGAAGACAAAAAGAAGCGCCTTGGTTTCGGGACAATCGGCTATTCGGCGCCGGAGACGATTGAGCACGGCATTTTAAATCACCGCTCGGATATATTTTCACTGGGGATCATTGCCTATCAGCTTGCGGCCGGCCGGCATCCGTTTATGCAGGATGAAACGGATCCGGTCCGAGTCAGTTCGCTCGTAAAAGAGTACATCCCTCCGGCCCCATGTGAAATCAATAATGCCGTCAGCGGAGATTTATCGGATTTTATAATGGCGATGCTGGAAAAAGGTCCGGAGGCACGACCGTCGGATTGCTACACTATTTGTAAAAAACTCGAAAATCTCGGAGCCCGATATCCGTTTCGTAAAGCCGTCAGACCGAAACATCTGCTGGAGATAATTGACGGTGACGCTGCATCAGTCTTCCAAAATGATGTCTTTGCCTTTCCCGAAGAGACTGAAGAAATATTACTTGATTATGGCGGAGAAAATCAGGTTGCACTGCGGAATATTCTCGAAATAAATTTCACCCGGGGCGTTCTGCATTGGTCCGATGGCCGCCTGAAATTTAATTGTCCGGTTGCTGAAATAGTCTATCCGAAAAAATTGTTTCGTGATGTCAAAAAGCGCTTTTTCGGATTAAGTTATTCGCACAAGAAAGAAGCGATATTGGCCGCAATCGTCGGCAAAATCACGGACACCGAAATTATTTTCAACGGCATGAATTTGTCGGTTGATAGAAAAATTATAACCAGGCCCATGATTCGATTCCTGTCGAAAAATCTGTCGCAGCCGACCGTCAATCGTTTTGCGAACAAATTGGCTGAAATCGCCAAAAACGAATTGAACCATAATGTATTAGCCTCAAAATTATATCTGAAAGCGGGCGATCTTGGGAAAGCCTTTACGATTACACTGGATGCCGTAAACGAGCTGATTAACAATAACGACTATGATTCAGTATTCGATTTATTATCACAATTGGAAAATTTATGCCGCAAGGTACATGATATCGAAAATCTCAAAATTGTCCTGATGAGAATTGGAGATATACAAAAGCTGACAGGCGACGCCGCCCGGGCAGAAGAAACTTATAAAAACATCGCTGGTTTGTATGATAATCAACCGCCCGATCGACTTCTCGGAGAAACATACAAAGACCTCGGCGACCTCTACAAGATGAAGCAGCAATATGAGGACGGCATCGCAGCTTTGAGGAAAGCGGAAAAGATTTATGCCGCTATGGGCGATGATCTTGAATTATCGCATACGCTTAATAACATCGGTAATATTCAGACGATAATCAGCCAATATGATGAGGCCGTATCCAATTACCGACGCGCCCTGAAAATCCAGAGGAAACTGGAAATTGCCGCCGATGTCGCCTCGACTCTGAATAACATAGCCGCAATTTATTTTTATCGAGGATTTTATGCCCGGACTTTGCGCCTTTTTAAAATGGCGACGGACATACAGCGGCAGACCGGCAACGCCGGTGAACTCGCGCGGTCGCTTAATAATCTCGGATGCGTGTATCATGAATTCGGGGATTTCGACCGGGCGCTCGATTATCTCGGCGAATCTATAATTCTTAACCGCCGAATCGGAAGTAAAAAGGAAATGATGTTCAATCTGGAAAATCTTTCGAGCGTAATGCTTTCCGCCGGACGGTTGCGTGATTCATTGAAATTTCTCAAGGAAGGGTTGCAGTTGTCCCGCGAGCTTTCCGATGTACCGCACATCGCCACCTTCACCTGCAATATGGCAGTTGCGCAAAAAAGAATGGGATTCTACGGTCAGGCGCTGGACAATGTCAATGAGGCGATAAAACTCCATGGTGCCATTAACAGTAATCAGCATCTTTTACTATGCCTTATCGAAACGGCTGATATTCATCTGAGATTGAACAATTTCGAATCGGCTGCAGGATTTGTTACACGGATTATTTCTTTGGCCGAATCGACCGACGACAAGAAAGCTATGATTACAGCGTATTTGTTGAAAGGTCAACTGGAAAAAGAGGCCGATATTATCGAAAAGGCAATCACCCGGGCACACGAGATTAAAGCTTCCAGAATAGAAAATATCGGGCGATTGAAATTTGCGAAAGTCCTACTGACCAATGGCGATTTTCATGGCAGTCGAGAAGTCCTGGTCAGTCTGCAGAAGACATTCAAAGAAGGAAGCTCCGATATAGAAACGGCCGGTTACTTTAATCTCTTCGGTAGTTGCTATCTTGCTGAAGGTCAGATTGATAAAGCGGAACGATTTTTCACGAAGGGATTAAACCTGGCCAAAGATCTGGCGCTTATGCCGGAAGAAATCGACAGCGCCTTCAACTTGGGGAAGATCAATGCCGGCCATAATGCCCATGAAGCCGTCTACGATTATTACCGATTGGCTATTGAGAAACTGAAGATTATCGCCGCCGATATCAAAGATGATTTGCTCAAAAAATCCTTCCTCTCGGACGGGAAAATCGTGTCCATGGCGGAAGAAATCAAACGCCTCAGCAGTCTTCTGACAAATAAATAAGCGGATTTATAAACTGCTATTGTGTAATTAGTGCAGCCATGTATCCGTCATCTGCCCACCCTGGCTGATGCCGGATAAGTAAATCGACATCAATATAATATCGATATCCAATATCATTTTTAAACCTCCATGTCTGAATTTCTATAAATATTAAACGCAAAAGGACGAGAATTGGTTGCAGCTTTAATTATATAATTTGAATATGATAACCTCCTGCATATCAATTTTTGATTTACCGAATTATGTTGAAATTATTAATAAAAAAAGCGGGCCCGGCAAGGGCCCGCCTGGAGCGCCAATCTTAGCCTGGCGGTAGCATAAACAGTTGTCCACCCTGACTGATTCCGGCTGGTGCAATTTTCTCTTCCAGCTTCTCCACTTTGAGCTTCATCCACCCACCTCCTTTTGAGTTATTGACGCCCTGCTCCCGATTCATTCGGGAACGGACGGAAAAGTTGGGCAAAATTTATGGCCAAGTGATTGGCCGATTTCGCCCCTCTTTTCCTATTTATAATGTAAGCTGAAACATAAAGGGTAGTCAAGGAAAATCTCGGCTATCAATCTATTGAAATGCGAATTAATGGATTTTTTTCTATATGTGGGGTTAATAATTATCCAATATGCCATATATCGTATAAATACGCGATGCCTAGCCGGTATGAGCGGCAATTATTGATTGATAAAGCCCTTTAGTTCGATTATTATCCGGAAAATAACCGTAAATACTGTGTCATACGATGCATACGCAAATCGAGGAGTAAATTATGAATTTTGAATTAAATGATGACCATATTTCAATTCGGGGATTATGCAAAGATTTCGCCAGACGGCATATCGCGCCCAATATCAGAGACAACGACCGGGCTCATCGTTTTGATGATTCCCTTATTTCAAAAATGGCCGATGCGGATATTTTGGGATTGTGTTTGCCGGAAAAATACGGCGGTGTCGGGATGGACTACATTTCACTCGGACTGGCCTGCGAAGAATTAGAATACGTTGATACTTCGGCCCGCGTGGTATTATCGGTGCATATCGGCCTGAACTCTTTGACTCTTCTTTCATGCGGGAATCAATTTCAGAAAGAGAAATACTTGATACCTCAGGCGAAAGGGGAGAAACTGGGGACATTCGGTCTGACCGAACCGAATGCCGGCTCTGATGTCGCCGGTATTCAAACGACTGCCGTCAAAAAGGGTGATAAGTACATCCTCAACGGCGAAAAAATGTGGATTTCAATGGCCGACGCGGCCGATAATTTTTTGATATTCGCCTGGACCGATCTTGAGAAAAAAAGTAAACGGGATCACAGCGGGATGACGGGTTTCATTGTGGAAAAAGCGCTTCCCGGTGTCACTACCGGGACGATAGAAGGTAAACTCGGTGTCCGGGCGGGCAATACCGGCTGGATTTCACTTCAGGATGTCGAAGTCCCGGCGGAAAATCTTGTCGGTAACGAGGGTGATGGCTTTTCGATCGCGATGTTTTCTCTTGAGCAGGGTCGCTATACAGTCGCGGCAGGATCATCCGGTCTGATTAGAGCCTGTCTCGACGCTTGTGTCGATTATTCGCTGACCAGAAAAACATTCGAAAAGCCGATCGCTGAACACCAATTGGTCAAACAGATGATCGCCAATATGTCGGCCGGTTACGAATATTCGCGGCTTTTATGGTTGAAAGCCGGTTGGATGCGCAATGAAGGTCTGCGTCCGACTCGCGAGACATCGATGGCTAAGTGGATTGCCTGCCGGGAAGCTGAAAAGGCGGCTGCCGATGCCGTCCAGGTGCATGGGGCGTACGGTTTTTCCGACGAATATCCGGTCGAACGGTTTTATCGTAATGCCAAGGGAGCTTCCATTTATGAGGGTTCGCGCGAAATCCAGACACTGATGCAGGCCGATTATGCGCTCGGTCTCAGGCAGGATAAAGAGCGCCGGTTTAAGCTCCCCTCATGGCCGTTCGGTGAAAATGTATAAAAATATTTAAGAATATATCTAAAATTGTCTTTATTCACAACATATCCGATAATCCCCAAAATAGATAAAATGCTTGACAATTAACGCGTTCAGGCTTTACTTATAAATACTAAGGCAGTTACATCTGAAAATCCGGTAATTCGGTATGGTTCGGAACCGGAGGGAACCGGAAAAATTCCAATTTTAAAAGAATATGAGTGTTGGGATGAAATTTTTATTGAAGGGATGGTAGAAGATGAAAGGCAAAGTCTTTGTTCGGGCAATACTTATATTTCTTGTGGTTTTTACTAGCCCCGGTGCGCTCGAAATTTATATGGATATTGATAACCTGTGCAATTATGAAACTACCATAGGTGTTGGCGAAGATTTCACCGTTAGAGTTTTTATGCGCAATAATGATGGATTTTCGAGGCAGTATGTAACACTACCCTTGACATTTTATTATCAGTATGATCCGTTTCCAATTGAACATATCGATGTCGGGGGTTATGGTTCAACCGGTTCTATCGAGCTATTAAATGGATTCGAGCCGGGTGGATTCTGGGAAAACGTTGAACTTATCGAATTTGGATGGGATGATAGCTTGCCTTTAGGTTTCTGTTATATGGCCACGGCTGGTTCTGAAGAAGGCTGGCCTTCAAGTGATAACTTTATCAATGTAATGAATTTCCATATGAGGATAAACGAATACCTGCCCGGTGATTTTTGCATAGACTCTACAGATTTTGGCTTTCCTTATGAATGGACTTTTGAGGAACCGATCCCGTCTTTCGGTCCAATATGCTGGCCGGTCGATTGGTGCTCGCATTTTCCGCCCTATTTTACTAATTGCCCCACCACAAATCTAATTCTGCAATATTGGATACAGATGAGCTATGATTTTGATGCCGGTGATATAGATCAGGATCCGATCACATACTCTATTTTATCAGGCCCGGGGACGATAGATCCGTACTCCGGTATATGGACCTTTACGCCTGATATAAGTCAGGCTGGGGATTCATTTACGCTGGTTGTGGCGGCGACGACGCCTTATATTCAGCCACCAACCGGACTTGAATGTTATGTGGATATTGTCGTCGCGTCCGCCTGCGGGGATGTAAATGGTGATCATGATTATAATATTTTCGATATTGTGCATTTAATAGGTTTCCTTTATCTGGGCGGCGAGGCACCATATTATTATTACCATGCCGATGTCAACGGCTCCGGCACTCTTGATATTTTTGACGTCACAGCCATGATCAGTAACCTTTATCTGGGCGGTGATGATTTAACCTGCCGAAAATTACGGGATGATTTCCCGATGACAACCGGGATGTGGTGGCAGTATGAGCGATTTGATGACATTGAAGATGTCTATGATACAATAACCGTAAGCGTATTGAATTCAAGTACATGGCTATATACATTCAGTAGCGGCGTAGACACGCAGTATATCGATATCAAAGCGGATACCGTTTCGGCTACCGGTGTATATCCGGATAAGATGAATCTCTTTCCGCTTATCGTCGGGCGGACCTGGAATGGCCCCGGCGATATGTCTTTGGATTCTGTGGTCGCGATGTATTCATTCGACACCCCGGCGGGTCATTTTGACGATGTTTATATGATCCGCGGTTCTTGGAACTGCGGTGATGAATGCGTCGCGTCGCGCACTGAGTGGTTCAAACCGGGTGTGGGGATGATAAAACTATATCTTTATGCGGCCGATTTGCTGGGCAGTATTTATTACGATGAAAATTGGGTATTGATCGACTATGATATAACACCGTAGCAAAAATATAATTTGTGGAGTTTATTATAGATTTTTTGAATTCCGGAGTATTTTTTTCCGATCCTGTTTCGTCTATTATATTGAATAAGGTAAAGAATAAATAGGATACTTTCGACAAAAAACCGATACCATGGAGGTATTTATGCGTAAAGCCAATCTATTGACCGTCGGGGCGATTTTAATATTTTTTCTGTTAGTTTGTGCGCCTTATGCCGCGGCATCCTTGTGCGGCGATTTTGACGGCGACGAAACGCTCTCGATTTTTGATATCACCGGTCTGATAAGTTTCCTGTATTTAAGCGGCCCACCGCCGGCTGATCCGGCGATGGTCGATGTCAATGGTTCGGGCGACCTTAATATCTTCGATATCACATATATAATCGCTTATATTTATCTGGATGGACCGGCCCCGGTATGCCAGGGGAATCTCCATGAAGAATTCCAGAGCGGTTGCATCGCGTACGGTCCTGCCAAGGATGATACCGATTACGTTTATTTCGAGGTTTTGGGCAACGACCTTCATATACATCATATCAATGCCTTTTACAACTGCGGTCTGGCCTATGTCGTCAATTATTCCGTTGGAGATTTTTGTATTTATGCCATGGAATCGGATACCGGCGAACCGGCCGATTGTATCTGCTATTTTAATCTGGAATCGGTTCTTTATGACCTTGAGGACGGCGAATATAATGTAACGTTCGTTGGAATCGACGGCGACACGCTCAAGACCGGCACGGTTGTCGTCGATGAAGACTTCGGGTTGATTGGTTATGAAGATAGCGGTTGTCTCGAGAAAAGCCCGGGAGATTCGACCCCCTCAATCGTCTATGTTTATTCCGGCGACACATTGAATATGCTGCATTATAATGCCTTTTTCAACTGCGCCGCCGAGTTTTTCATTCCTTTTGAACTGGCCGGGGATACATTACGGTTTTATGAATTGAATATTTCCCGGGTCTACGTTTATTGTCTGTGCTATTTCAATATTTTCGCCTACGCGGTCGGTATAATGCCGGGCGACTATATCGCCGAAGTATATGAACAGCAATATGATTGGGATGTAATTCAGTTGGTTGACCGACAGGAACTTCATCTGGAAAACTAAAATATCCTGCCTTGATTTAATATAACCGGAAGGAGTCGATGATTTCTTCCGGTTTTTTTTGCCCAAAATACGATAAATTTTATAGATTTTTGTCTTGTCAAAATATTGATATACATTATATTATATATTATAGGAAATACTAACAGGTTACCGCCCCCGGGTTATTTTATGAACTTATCAAGAAAGAAAAATAAACAATTTTATTTTATAGAGAGAGAGGATACAAATGGGTAAAAGGCTATTGCTTACCGCTCTTATGCTCCTTTTGTCGACATCCGCCGTCCTGGCCGAACGGATCGAGTTCGGAACCGGTGAAAACGACGTCGACGTCGCTGTTTTGGAATCAAATGACATGAAAACGGTCGTCCGCTTTGACGTCAGTGCTTTCAGCAAGGAAGCGATCGACATCAACAATGAAACCTATTATTTGTTGAGCTGCGGCGAAGAAAATCGATTGCTGAACGCCGAGGAGCCGGCTGTTCCGCGGATTTGCCGAAGTATAATTATTCCCGATGATGCTCACATGGAGGTCAGGATTGTCTCATCGGAATATATCGATTTTCCGCAGATGCCGGTGGCGCCGTCGAAAGGAAGTCTTCCGCGAACGATTCTTCCTGCGGACGTTCCGTATAAATTCGGTCCGGTCTACAGTGAGGATGCTTTCTATCCCGGCGTTATCGCCGATATCAGAGAGCCGTTTATTTTCCGTGACTTTCGCGGCACGGTAATCGAGATGAACGCCTTTCAGTATAATCCGGTCAGTAAAACATTGCGCGTATATACTTCGGTCACGGTTGAAGTCGTAAATACCGGGCCGGGTAAGATCAATGTTTTACAGCGCCATAAATCTGAAATCCATCTCGTGCCAGAATTTGAACAGATTTATAGTCGCCACTTTATAAATTATAATCAGGCGCGAAGTAAATATCCGTCGGTTCCTGAAATCGGAGACATGTTGATTATTACTTATGACAGTTTCCATGAGACGGTCATGCCGCTGGTGGAGTGGAAACTCCAGAAGGGCATTAAAACCACCATTGTCGATGTTTCCTCGATAGGGAGCAGTGCGACTTTGATTAAGAATTACATCAGCGATTTTTATGACACGACCAATCTGGCTTTTGTCCTGCTGGTCGGCGATGGAGGTCAGATTCCGACTCTTTATTCCAATGGAGATTCCGACCCGTCATACGGTAAATTAGTCGGCGGCGATAATTATCCCGAGATTCTTGTCGGCCGCTTCTCGGCGGAAACTGCGGCTCAAGCCGAAACGCAGGTACTCAGGTCGATAAATTACGAAAAGACTCCATACGGTACTGATTGGTATCAAAAAGCGACCGGCATCGGTTCTTCCGGTGGGCCGGGTGATGACGGTGAATACGATTGGGAGCATGAGGATAATATTCGTTTATTGCTTTTAGCTTACGGTTTTACGTACGTCGACCAGATTTATGATCCCGGGGCAACCGCTTCTATGGTAACGACAGCCATTAATGATGGTCGCAGCTGGGTAAACTATACGGGACATGGTAGTACGAACGCCTGGTCGACAACAGGTTTTTCCAGTTCCAACGTAAATGCCCTTGTGAATGACTGGATGTTGCCGGTGGTAATAAGTGTCGCCTGCGTTAACGGTGATTTTGTTGGGCAGACCTGTTTTGCCGAGGCCTGGTTAAGGGCTACTCATAGCGGTAATCCGACCGGGGCGATTGCGACCTATATGTCGACTATAAACCAGGACTGGAATGAACCGATGGAGGGTCAGGACGCGATCAATGATTTGCTCGTCACCGAAGCCAAGACTACGGTCGGCGGTCTGCTCGTCAATGGCGGATGCCAGATGCTGGAGACGTACGGCGTCGACGGTATTGACGATTTTGACACCTGGACGGTTTTTGGCGATCCCTCGATCCAGGTGCGGGTCAAGAATCCGCAGAGTATGACGGTCAACCACGACAATGCCATTATCTTTACGATGCCGGAAATGGACGTTCAGGTGGTTGGTGTTGAAGGCGCTTTGTGCGCCATATATTTCGACGGCACGCTTTACGGCTCGGCATATACTGATGCAGCCGGTTCGGCAACAATAACTTTCGATCAGCAACTGCCGGTCGGAGAGGCGGTAACATTGACGGTAACCGCCTATCACAAAACACCTTACATTGCGACCATTCAGGCGATTGCACCTGAAGGCCCATTTGTCGTTTATGATGACAACAGTATTAATGATGCTGCCGGCAACAATGACGGCATCGTCAACTGCGGTGAGACGATTTCACTCGGAGTGCAGCTTATGAATGTCGGTCCCGATACCGCCTATAATGTTACCGCAGTTCTGAGCACGGGAGACCCGTTGGTGGACATCACCGATGATACGGAAAATTTTGGAACAATCCCGGGTGATTTCGGAGTTCTTAATCTGGCCGATGCTTTCACATTCGACGTCGCCGACGATCTGCCGAACGACCGCAACATAGTTTTTAATCTCGACATTTCGGATCTGGATACTTCCTGGTCGAGCAGCTTCAGTATTACCGGTCATTGCTATCCGGAAATAACTTTACCGACCGAAATTATTGATAGCATGTTTTTGGGTGAATCATCGGTTGATACAATGATGGTTTACAATAACGGCAAGGCAACACTGCAAGCGAGCTTCAGCGTCTCCGATGGCTGGTTATCGGTCCCGACCGGCCAGCAGATGATCCCGGCCTATGACAGTGTTTCGATCCCGGTGACTATTAATTCCTCAAGTTTGGATTATGGTGATTTCACCGGATATGTAAACTATGTAACCAATGATCCGCTGGATCCAGGCGGAGCAGTACCGGTTTATTTGCATATTTATTCGCCGGATATTTATGTTGCCCAAAGTTCGATTGAAGAAAGCGTCGAACCGGAAGGGCAATCCACGGTGCCGCTGACAGTTCAGAATGTCGGTCCCGGACCGCTGGAGTTTAACGTTGTTCGACTGATGTTTAACGGCAAACGCGGAACCAATCCGGCGAAAGAGAGCGATAATCCTCAGCCGATCGGCTACCGTACCGCCGATCCGGACAAATCAATCACCAATGAATCGGAACCGGTTTACGGCCCGGTAACCAGGGACAATGGCGGTCCCGATTTATGGGGTTACTCATGGGTCGATTCCGATGACCCCGCCGGTCCAACTTATGGCTGGGTGGATATCTCGTCAGTCGGAACAGCGGTTGAAGGTATCGGCGATGATGACAGCACCGGCCCGATTTCTATCGGTTTTGATTTCCCGTTCTACGAGAATACCTACAATACTCTCCAGATTGGCTCCAATGGTATCCTGACGTTCGGCGGCGGTTCCAAAATACGAACCAATGATCCGATTCCCGATGCTGCTCTTCCCAACAATATGATTGCCATGTGGTGGGATGACCTCGATCCGCGCAAGGGAGGCATGATTTATTATTATTACGATGCCGCCAATGAACGATTTATCGTCAGTTTTGACGGTATTCCCAATTATTATTCAACGACCGGCACCGGTTCCCTGCATTTTCAGGCAATTCTTCTTCCCAATGGCAAAATTATTCTGCAGTTCGGCTCAATGGATCCGGGCGCTGATGGCGATGGTTTGACCGGCTCGACAATCGGTATCGAAAATATCGGCGGGGACGACGGTCTCGAGGTCGTTTACAACGCCCCATATATCCATAACGATATGGCGATTCTCTTCAATGCCGCCAGTTGGCTTTCAGTTGAACCCGGTTCCGGCTCGATTGTACCGTTTGGTGAAGACGTCGTCAATGTTAATTTCGATGCCGCCGAATTGCCGGAAGGCGATTATTACGGTCAGATAACGTTTAATTCAAATGACCCGGATACTCCGGAACTTGATATTCCGGTAACCATGACCGTTCTGAATCAAACGGCGCCGCCGCCGGCGCCGGCTATGGTTAGCCCGGAAGATGGGGCCACCGATCTTCCCCAACCGATCACGCTCGATTGGGATAATGTCAGTGGCGCCGATATGTACCAGATGCAGCTTGACAGTTCCGCCACATTCAGCGGTGCCAAACTCATGGATACAAGCATGGCCGGAACGCATTGCGATGTGGATAATCTCGATGAAGGAGCCACCTATTATTGGCGCGTCCGCGCCCATAATTCCATGGGATGGGGCGATTGGAGCGCGGCCTGGAGCTTCACCACCGAAGTAACATGGATTTGCGGTGATATCAATGATGATGGTGATCTTAATATCTTTGATATCACGTACGTAATCTTATATCTATATGTGGATGGCCCGCCGCCGCCTAATCCGGATGCCGCCGATGTCAATTCAGATGGTACAATCGATATCTTTGACGCCACTTATATGATTACATTCCTCTATCTGGGTGGCCCGGCGCCGAATTGTCCGTAATTTCATTCATTTATTATATGGGGACAGGATTTTTCCTGTCCCCTTTTTTATGCAGAAAATCCAAATAAGTTATCCATTCCGGATTTGATTATTCGGCTAAAATAGTTTACATTACCATAAATATTAACTATCACAAACCTGAGGTGCTTGAGATAATGAATAAGTATCAGGCAAATAAGAAAACTGCTGTATCGATTTTGTTTATATTTCTAATCGGTATGGCATTAGGCGGCGCATCCGACAAATTCGTTCCGCCGGAAAGCAAGGTCGCAATTGTTGCCGACACTTTGCATGGCCATATCATTGAAGATCCGTATCGCTGGCTTGAGGATCAGAATAGTCCGGCCACCCGGGAATGGATCGACGCCCAGAATCGATATACCGATTCGATTCTCGGCTCACTTCCCCAGCGCGAACGACTTAAGCAGAGGTTCAGCGAATTGATAAAAACCGATTATGTCTCAAGACCGTCGCAGCGCGGTAATCGCTTTTTCCTTTATAAGAAAACCGGGGAGCAGGAGCAGTACATAATTTATATGCGTGATGGGCTTAAGGGAGAGGACGAAGTCCTGGTCGATCCTAATGACTTAAGCGAAGACAAGACCAAAAGCGTCGGGATGTACGATATCTCCGACGATGGCACTCTCCTGGCTTATTATGTTCGTGATGGGGGAGAGGATGAAGTTAAAGTGAAATTAATGAATGTCGATACCGGATTGGAGTATCCCGATTCATTACCGCGCGGCGATTATTTCTCTTTATCGCTGACGTCCGATCTGAGCGGATATTATTATTCACTTCGCGACGAGGACGGCAGTCGGATATATTACCATGAAATGGGCACCGATATAAAGACTGATGATATGATTTTCGGTCAGGGATATGGCCCCGAAATGATAATCGAGTCCAATATTACCGAGGACGGCAAGTATCTATTTATCTATGTTTACCAAGGTTCTTCCGGAGAAAAAACTCAAATATATTATAAAAATCTGCAAACCGACGAACCGATTCAAACGTTGGTCGAAGATATCGAGGCTATGTTCGAAATCGATGTTATCGACGATAAGATGTTTATCAATACCAACTGGGATGCGCCGAACTGGAAAATCATGACCGGTGATTTAAATAATCCGTCACCTGAAAATTGGTACGACCTGATTCCGGAAAGTCAGGCCGTCATTCGCGGCTTTTCGACCGCCGGCGGGGAGCTGTTTGTCAATTTTCTGGAAGACGTTATATCTCATGTTAAAATATATGATTCGGACGGCAACAATGTCGGTGAGATATCTTTTCCGGCCATAGGTACGGTGAGTGGTGTCGGCGGTCGCTGGGACAGTGATATTGCCTTCTTTACGTACTATTCGTATTACGTCCCGACGACCAATTATCTATATCATGTCTCGACCGGAGAACGAGAAATCTGGTCGCAGACAGAAGTGCCGATTGAATCCGATAATTTCGAAGTCGAGCAGGTCTGGTATAACTCCAAGGACGGAACCAGAGTCCCGATGTTTCTGGTATATAATAAAGATATCAAACTGGATGGGAACAATCCGACTTTGCTGACCTCGTACGGCGGTTTCCGCGCCAGTATGACGCCATATTATAGTTCCCAGGCGGTTAATCTGGTCGAAAACGGCGGTGTTTATGCGGTCCCGGCCCTCCGCGGCGGCGGCGAATTCGGCGAGGAATGGCATCGTGCCGGTACTTTTGAGAGGAAACAAAATACTTTCGATGATTTTTATGCCGCCGCCGATTGGCTGATTGAAAATAAATATACCAATCCGTCAAAGCTTGCCATCGAGGGCGGCAGTAACGGGGGTCTATTGGTCGGCGCCGCTATGACTCAGCATCCGGAATTATTTCAGGCGGTGATATGTACTTACCCGTTGCTTGATATGCTGCGCTATCATAAGTTTTTGATGGGGCCGTACTGGGTCACCGAGTACGGATCGGCCGACAACCCCGATCAGTTCGACTATATTTATGCCTATTCGCCTTATCAGCATGTCAAAAAAGGCGTTAAATATCCGGCCGTGATGTTTATCACCGGTGATGCCGATACGCGCGTTGCTCCCTTGCATGCCCGTAAAATGACCGCCCTCATGCAGGCGGCGACCGCCTCCGACCGTCCGATAATTTTGCGCTATGATACCAAGGCCGGGCATTCGGGCGGCACGCCGA
The DNA here is from genome assembly GCA_964452645.1 of uncultured Ignavibacteriaceae bacterium. GTDB lineage: Bacteria > Zixibacteria > MSB-5A5 > GN15 > PGXB01 > CAYXTW01. The sequence continues at coordinate 13,009 of CAYVMO010000015.1, read as the reverse complement.
TGAGCAAGAGGATTGAAGATATTACCGACGAACAGAGCTTCCTCTTCTGGCAGTTGGGCATAGAATAAACCATTTGTCCTTGACAATCGCCAATATGGGCTGTTTTATGAAATCGGTTTTTAATTTTGAGAGAATTCTATGGATTGGCTCATAATAATCATCGTCTTTTTGACCGGACTGATACTCGGCTTTCTGATTTCTTTAGTCTTTAGAAAATTCCTGTCTAAAACCGGCAGGGAATTGGCCGAGGAAGTGTACCGCGAAAGCGAAGCCCTGCGTCAGGCTAATATTGAGACTGTCGTTGCGAATATAAAGGCCGGTTTCAGCGATCTTTCTCGTGATGCTCTTTCAAAATCGACCGACGAATTCCTGAAACTTGCGAAAGAGAAGTTTGAAGCGGAAAGGGAAATAAATGTCAGGGAACTTGGGGAGAAAAAAAGTCTCATCGACCAGGAACTGAAGCGTATTACGGGAGAGCTGGAAAAGGTCTCCGGGACTAATATAAAACTCGAGAGCCAGCTCAAGTCGGCTGGTGAACAGACTACGGCCTTGAGAGATACAACCGACTCACTTCGCGAAATATTATCCAGTTCGCAGGCGCGCGGACAATGGGGAGAAAGAATGGCCGAAGATGTCCTGCGACTGGCCGGATTCAAGGAGAATGTGAATTATTTAAAACAGCGTGCGATTGAGGATTTTGGCTCCAAGCCGGATTATACATTCCTGTTGCCTAAAGACCTGAAATTGAATATGGACGTTAAATTCCCGTTTGATAACTATAAAAGATATGTAGAAGCCGATTCCGATTTGGAAAAAGAAAAATTCCGGAAAAGTTTTCTGAATGATATAAAGGCCAAAATCAAACAGGTCACCACACGCGATTATATAAATCCTCAGCAAAATACGGTTGATTGCGTTTTGATGTTTATTCCCAATGAGCAGATTTTTGCATTCATTCAGGAACAGGATGACTCTATATTTGATAATGCCCTGAAAGAAAAAGTCGTTTCATGTTCACCGATCACTCTGTTTGCCATTCTGGCCATAATACGACAGTCAATTGACAATTTTACTCTGGAGAGGACTTCCCATGAAATCCTGTCATTGATGGGCAGTTTTAAGAAGCAGTGGGGCGAATTTATCACCAAAATGGAACTTATGGGCAAACGGATAGACGATGCCCAGAAAGAGTACGAATCGCTGACGACAACGCGCAAACGGCAATTGGAAAAACCGTTACGTAAAATCGAATCATTGCGCATCCAACGCGGCATAGCGGTAATTCCGGAATCCGATGAAGATCTGTTGCCCGCAATTGACGAAACGGATGTTGATAAAGAAGACGACTTTTAGCCGAAGTTCAATGATTTTGATCGAAATCTTGCTGTCGGCCGGACAAGCTAATGGCCTAAAATAGCTTGACGAAAGTCGATTTTCTTATATCTTATTAATGATTGAAACACGCAGAATACTTCTCTCGTATTTAGAGTAAGTCCTTAAAGACTTGATGCTTAGAGAAACTACTGCAACTTACCGCCGCGAAACTGAAACTTTTAAGGAGGACATGGTGAAAAAAGCTAATGTGTTGTTGTATCTGCTGGGGATTATGCTGTTAACCGGCGTAGCCTTGGCGGATTTTCCGACTCCGCCCAACTATCAGATTTCAAGCCCATCGTCACAGCTTCAAAATGAAGAGATGATCTGGGTCTGCCCGATCGACAGCAATATTGTTATTGCTGATTGGCGCGATTTTCGCCTCGGCTACCGGCAATTGGGGGTCGGTCGTTCGACCGATGCCGGCAATACCTGGGTTGATTCGCTCGTGAAGGTTTATTATTACGATCAGCAGTCGGATCCCACGATGGATGTCGATCGCTTGGGAAACTTCTACCTGAGTATGCTCGATTATCAGGTCCTGGCCGGTAACCGTTCGGGTATTACGTTTTTGAGATCGACCGACAAGGGCGTCAGCTGGGGTGCAATTACCAATATCGAAGATCCTTCGCAGCTGTATTTCGAGGATAAACAATTTACGACCATTGACCGCACCGGCGGACCGTACGACGGCAATATGTATGTGACCTGGGCCCGCTTCCCCAATGATGATAACCCCAATATTATTATGTTTGCCCGTTCCACCGATTTCGATTCAGGATTCGAGACGCCCTTCGCCGCGGCCCCGCCGTACCACGATTCTGCCTGCGGCTACGATATCGATGGTGGTCAGTTTGCCTTTCCGCTAGTAGGCAGTGACGGAACCGTCTATGTCTTTTGGAACAGAACTTATATCGATTCACTTTGTAATGGCTATTATTCGATTCAGAAGGTCGTTTCCGAGGACGGCGGGCAGACTTTTACCGACCCGGAGCTGGTAAAAATCACGTATGGAAATTATGGGTATGTTGACGGGCAGATTGATGTTTACAACTCCCCGATGTGTGCGGCCGATATAACCGGTGGACCATTCGACGGTAATATCTACATATCATACGCCAACGTGGACATAACCAATACAGATTATTATGATTACAATATCGAATTTATTAAATCCAGCGATAAGGGTCAAACTTGGACCGATCCGATCTATGTCAATGACGATTACACCGGGCCGGGCGCCATATTTGATCAGTTCCATCCCTGGCTGTTCTGTAATGAGGAAGGCATCCTGATTATTATCTTTTATGACCAGCGTACCGATCCGCTCTTCCATTACTCGTTTGATGCCTTCTGCGCTTATTCGTTCGACGGCGGCGAGACTTTTACGACCAATCATCGTATTTCGGATACTTCGATATTCCCCGGCTATCTGGGGATGGCGGAATCAGATAATCCCAAAGGTTCGACCCCGACATTTACAGCCGGGACCAGAAATCCTCAGGTCCGGGCCGGCCGGATCGCCGAATATATCGGTGTTACCGCCTATCATGATCATATCAATGCCATCTGGACCGACACACGCAACATGAACCAGGATGCTTTCGGCGCTAACTGGCCGCTGCCGCTCCTTGCGCCGCGTCTTTTCGAACCGGCTGATGGTGACACGCTTGCCAGAAGTACCTTTTTCGACTGGGCCACCGGATGGAAAATGGATGATGATTCCTATCGTATCGAGGTTGCCCGCGATTCCGATTTCACCGAGATCGAAATTTCTCAGGTCGTTGATACGACGGGACTTGAAATCGATTTGGGGACGCTTGCTTATGGCACTCATTACTGGCGGATGAAGGCCTTCAAGATTTCGACCGGCGATTCATCCGAGTATTCCGAAGTGCGCCAGCTTTTCAGTGAATCGTTCATCTGCGGCGACATCAACGTCGACGGCACCGTGAATATTTTCGATGTTACGGGGTTGATAGATTATCTTTATCGCGATGGACCGCCGCCGATACCGCCGGAATCGGGCGATATAAATAATGACGGCAGCACAAATATCTTTGATATAACCGGTCTGATAAGTTACCTGTATCTTGAAGGCCCCGATCCGGTGTGTCCCTGATATTTGCGCTTTGATGTTATTTGACAACAGATTAGTAGACTGGAGATAATATTTCGGCTTGACCGAAGTAAAAAATATTGTATATTATGCTATAGATGGGATTATGGGGCGACAGGAATTATTTGCCATAGTCTCGTTGTAATTGTATACACGCCATATTATTGAGTGACGTTTGTTTACTTCTGATAAAATCCTCACCGAAAGGCGTTTATGGAGGATTTAAGTTGGAATTGGGCCTTGGCTTATCAATATTACGCGCGATGGACTATAAGATGCAAATTCCTGCCGGGACTGAAACTATCGAGCGATTTCCACTCTGCTCAAAATCTGAACAGCGCAATTTTAAAATTTTATATGAAAATAATGGATTCTTGACCTATAATATTAATATGGAGGAGTTACAATGATGTAAGAATGATCACGATGGTCATGGCGACTCCGATAGTGAATCGCCTGACCGGTTGATCCCAATTAAGAAATTAGCAAATGAAACAATGATTTTTCTTTCATCGAAAAGGAAGGGAAACAAAATGAAACTTAACAAATCCATTATCTGGCTGACCCTGTTGATGGTAACCTTTGCCTTCACCCTCGCCAATGCCGAAAAACGAGTCGAGGGGCCGATTATTATCGATCAAATAAGTACCCCTCCCCAGACTTTTACCGTGCCTTTGACAAGAATCAGCACGGACAAGATTTTCCCGCAGAATTACGGTGAGGCGGTTTCGGGAGTAAAGGACGTGACGGTTGTCAGACAGGGCGGTGAGGATATCGATAATGCCACCGTAATTCCATCGCTGCCGTTCAGCAGTACCGGCACGACAGTCGGCTATGCAAATGATTATGAACCCGGTCTTACCGGCGACTGCTCCCCGACAAACGCTCCGGATGTAGTTTACTCCTATCTTTCGACAGCCAATCAGCGCGTAAATATAATTACATGCAATCCCGGGACTGACTACTGGTCAAAAGTTTTTGTCTACGAGAACGACACCTCCAATTTAATTGCCTGCAATCAATACTCGGAAACTTGCGACAGCGCCGGCACCGGAATCTATCGCGGAGACATCTATGCTCTCCAAATGTACGCCGGAGAAACTTATTATATCATTATTGATGGTGGCATCGGCGGCCAATCCGGTAATTACGAATTAACCGTCGAAGCCCTCCCCCCGTGGATCCCCTTTGGTCAGCACCCGGCGCTCGATGAGGGGGAATGGGGCATATTGTCCCTGGCTTATGAAGATACCGGCTCATCAGGTTTGAACTCGTGGTTTGGCGGCTCTATTGACGAGGGCGATAGCTGGACTGATTTTGCTGGCTGGAACATAACCGGCGGCGCTTTCTACCCGTCAGTTGACTATTGGGGTGATGACTCGGTCTTTTATGGAACGATGGTACCCAGCGACTCTTTTGCAAGCGGCGCTGCGGTTTTTGTCATTGACCAGCATAATATTGGTAACCCGGATCTTTCTTATTGGAATTGGGAAGAAATTGAGATAAGTCCCGGCGTATTTAGACATTTCTGGGGTATGGCGATGAATGACATCGCCTGCGATAACAGCCAGGAAGATTGGGAATGGGGTATTATGTCAATGGTTATGGGCACAGATTGGCAGACGCCGACCATACATGATTCTATTCCGTTTATTTCTTATCAGACATCATCCGATGGTTACGCTACCATGTCATGGTATTATGTGGATCATTGTAATACGACCACGACCGATATCGATCGAACTACTGCCAAGACTTATTGTGCCTACGATTTTAAGGATACCGGCAATATATGGAAGCTGTTTATCCGCAAGGATGATTTTTCCAATTGGGATTTGGATCCGACCAACGGCGTTTACTCGATGGTCGATAATTCCCATTTGCAGTATCCTACGGTAGCCGCCCGCAGCAATAATGTCGTTGTCGTTGCAGAAAGATGGACAAACGCTGATCCCGACCAGAAAGACATTGTCTGTTTTTCCAATATTACCGGCAACGTAGGAAGTCTTACGTATCATGCTGTTGCCAATGATAATCAGCCCGAAAGATTCCCGCAGGTGGAGCATATATCCAACCGTGCATTCCTGTGCGCATTTATTAAAAATAATGCGATATATGCCACTCTGACTCAGGATGCCGGAACCGTTTGGAGTCCGGCCGTTCAAATAAGCCAACCCGGTGACAGCGTTGTCACTGATTACAGGGCCTTTTCAATGACGGAGTCTGACGGCTTCTATATTAAGGTTATTTATTCTTATTATGATACCGATAAGGCCCCGGGTGATGTCGCCCTTCGCATCGTCGAGTACGAAGTATTCACGCCGCCCGATACCGACGGCGACACGATTCCCGATCCCAAAGATAATTGCCCTCGAGTCGCTAATCCCGACCAGTTGGATTCCGATTTCGACGGTGTGGGTGATGTCTGCGATAACTGTCCATTCGTTAAAAACAGATATCAGGAAGATGGTGACGGCGATTCACATGGTGATGTCTGCGACAATTGCCCGACAGTAAGCAATGAAGATCAGGCGAATTCGGATAATGATACCCATGGTGATGTCTGCGATAATTGCCCGACGGTGGATAATGAAAATCAGACGAACTCCGACGCCGATTCGTACGGTGATGCCTGCGATAACTGCCCCAACACCGACAATGAAGATCAGCTCAACAATGATAATGATACCTTCGGTAATGTCTGCGACAACTGCCCTGATTCAACCAATCAGGATCAGTTGAATTCGGATAACGACAGTCATGGTGATGTTTGCGACAATTGCCCCAATGATGATAATGAGGATCAGGCTGACAGTGACGGCGACGGAATCGGTGACGTCTGTGACGGTGTCTGCGGTGATTTCGACGGTGACGAAGAGATTAATATTTTTGATATTGTCGATTTAATTAACTACTTGTATAACGAAGGCGAGCCGCCGGTTGACCTGAATAATGTGGATGTCAATAGTGACCTGACCATTAATATCTTCGATATTGTTTATCTAATTGACTACCTCTATCGGGAAGGTCCGCCACCGAATTGTCCGTAAGAAGACATTTACCTCGCTTAAGGGACGGTCTCGGCCGTCCCTTTTTTATTTATTGCATTTTGCCTTAAAATGTGATTGCAAACAGATTTTAGTTGCGGAAAAGGGAAAATCAGTTATATTAATATGTTACATACAATGAGACTGCTTCTTGCTTCAAGTGGAGGAACACATGGGCAGACGAACGATTATCTTATTGATATTTATTGTCTTAATGGTCGTTATTAATCAGCGGATCTTCGCCGCCGAGAAATATATTCAGGCGAAAGTTTTCTTTGACACCAAAGATACTTATTTACTATTACTCCATAAACATCTCGATATCGTCAGCCGCGGCGATAATTATTTCGAAATAATTACGAACCAGCGCCAGCTTGAAGAACTCCAGGCACTCGGAATACGAATAGAAATAATTCATGCGGATTTAAGTGCCTTTTATAGATCACGTCTGGCCAAGGATCGCGATATGGGCGGCTATAAGACGCTGAGCGAAATCGAAGCCTATATTGATACCATAATTGCCGACTATCCTTTGATCGTTTCCGCCAAACAAAGTATCGGACAGACTATTGAGGGGCGCGATATGTGGGCGGTCAAAATCTCGGATAACCCGCTGCTTGACGAAGACGAGCCGGAAATTTTATTTACTGCCGCGATTCATGCCCGTGAAGTTATAACGCCCGAAGTTCTACTATATTTCATGGATTATCTGACCGATAACTACGGTTCCGATCCGGAAGTAACCGATCTGGTTAATAATCGGGAAATCTGGTTTATTATACCGGTCAATCCCGATGGTTATTATCGCAATGAAGTGACCGATCCGAACGGCGGGGGGATGTGGCGGAAAAACCGTCGTAACAATGGTGATGGCACTTACGGTGTTGATATCAACAGGAATTTCGGTTATGAGTGGGGCTATGATGACTATGGCTCCTCGCCGTACACTTCCGCCGAGGACTATCGCGGGACCGGGCCGTTTTCAGAGCCCGAATCGCAGAACATGCGCGATTTCATCGAAGATCACGAATTCGTTATAACCGTTTATTATCATTCCGCAGGAGACGATTTTCTCTATCCGTGGGGATACGAGACAATCTACACGCCGGAAAATGATATCTTCTCCGCCATGGGCGATACCATAAATAATATGAATGGTTACGAGCCGGGTACTCCCTGGGAGGTTCTTTATCCGGTTAACGGCAGCACCGATGACTGGGGATATGGTGAGCAGACGACGAAAAATAAAAATTTCGCGATTTCCATCGAGGTCGGGACCGACTACGATGGTTTCTGGCCGCCCTTGAGTCGTATTCCCGCTCTTTGCCAGGAGAATCTGGGGCCGAATTTATTCAAGACCCGTATAGCCGGGAATATTTATCAACTGCGCCCACCCGAGCCGCCGATAATATCCGCGCCCGATACCGCCTTTAGTTCCGGGTATGAAATTTACTGGAGTCTCGATGACTCTCTCAATCCGGCCGTTCAGTACGAGCTGGTCGAACTTATGAATCTGATTCAGGGGTACACCGATCCGGCCGATAATTTCGACAACTGGACGAATAATGAGTTTTCGGTAAGTACAGCTCGATATTATTCATCGCCGAGTTCTTTCTATTCCGGTTCCGGCGATAATTTCTATCGGTACGTGCAAACATCATCCTCGGCCCATATAAATCCCGGTGATTCGTTGCGTTGCTGGGTTTATTATGATACTGAGACCGATTGGGATTATGCCTACGCCGAGGCATCCGTCGGCGGCGTCAATTTCACGCCGCTCCCCGGCAATATAACCACCAATTACAATCCGCACGGCAATAATCGCGGCAACGGTATTACCGGGTCGTCGGGCGGATGGGTGGAGGCTGAATTCAGCCTGGCCGATTTTTATAATAAACATGTATATATAAGGTTTACTTATCAGACCGATTCGTATGTTTCCGAGGAAGGATTTTACGTCGATAACATATATCCGCTCGATGTTTTCGGTACAACGACAGTACTTTCCCCGGCTTACGGTGATACATCCTACAGTTTCACCGATAAACTGCCCGACACATATTATTATAAGGTCCGGGCCAAAGATGCCGAAGACCAATGGGGTGCTTTTTCCAATATCGATCAAACGGTCGTGATAGCCAATCCGGAAATTATTTGCGGCGATGCTGATAACAACCAGCTCGTTAATATCCTTGATGTGATATATTTGATTAAATGGCTGTATGCCGGTGGTCCGCCGCCATTGTATGAAGAATCGGGCGATGTCAACAATTCCGGTTTTGTTGATTTATTCGATTTGATTGCCATCGTCGATTATTTATATCGCGATGGCCCGGGACTTACTTGTCCCGAAATTTAGATTATTTTATAGAGAAGGCATCATTGATCGACAAAATTAAATCTGGAGAGAAGCAATGAGGTTGATCGTTAATATTTTTATTCTGCTGTCCGTATTGCTCGGTAGTCTTTTGGCACTGGCCGATGAACCCAGAACCGATGAGTTTCTACCCATTGGTTTGACTCCGGAAGAAATGGGCCGGTTGGGTGAAATCGGCATTAATCATATTCGTACGGCACCGCCTCCGTGGCCGATCCGTAACCCCGCCGAGTGGGAACCGTCCGAAGGCGTAATTATCAGATGGCCGCTGGGCATATCGATTGAATTGGTCGCGGAATTATCGGAAGATTTGATGGTCACGACGATTGTCGCCAACACGTCGTACCAGAGTCAGGCCATAAGCGCCTACTCGTCCGGCGGCGTGAATATGGATAATGTCAATTTCCTGATTGCCTCGACAAATAGTATCTGGACCCGAGATTACGGCCCCTGGTTTATTTTTGACGGCAACGATGAGTTGGCGATTGTCGATCACATTTACAATCGCCCCCGGCCTCTTGACGATCAAATCCCGTGGATACTCGGCGCCGACTGGGGAATGGATGTTTATGGGATGGATTTGATTGCCACCGGTGGCAATCATATGTCGGACGGCATCGGTATTTCCATGTCAACCGTTCTGACCTATAACGAAAATCCGAGCTTATCGCATAATGAGGTCGATTCGATTATTTATGCATTTCTCAATAATGATTTTGTGGCTCTGGGTTATATAGCAAGCGGTGGTATTCATCATATCGATTGCTGGGCGAAGTTTCTCGATCCGGCCACGATTTTGATTAAAGATGTCTCGCCCAGCGATTACAGCTATCCTTTGTTGAATGCGCGCGCCGAATATCTCTCCCAGCAGATGAGCTCGTGGGGGCGGCCGTACGATATCGTCCGCGTATACTGCCCGTCCGGTGCCGCTTATACCAACTCCCTGATTATCGGCCGGAAAGTTTTTGTGCCGATTCTGGGTTATTCCAGTTGGGATGATTCAGCCATTGCGGTTTATCGGGATGCGATGCCCGGTTATGAAGTGCTTGGTTTTACAGGATCGTTTTATGATGACGATGCCATCCATTGCCGCACCATGGGTGTTCCCGACCGCGAAATGCTATATATCCATCACGTGCCGCTTTATCACGTCACCGATACGTCCGATTATTTGATCACGGCGACAATAAAGGATTATTCAAACAGCGGTCTTATTCCCGATTCGTTGAAGATTTTTTATAAAACTAAGACGCAGAACTTTCTCTGGACTAATCTTTATGCCACCGCCAATCCCGATTCATTTTACGGATATATTCCTGGGCAATCGGATGGCCAGACGGTCTTTTACTATCTTCAGGCGGCCGATTCTTCCGGCCGCGTCGAGACACATCCTTATATCGGCGGCCGCTGGGCGCATACATTCACGGTTGACTTCAACAGCCCGCCCTCGATTATAACCGATGATACTCTTTTCTGCGAAACTCAGGATGCTTTCGATTATTGTCCGGAAATCAATGACGATGACACCACTTATGTTATTACTTATTCCGATTACCCGCTCTGGATGAGCGAGGAGAATGACTCGCTGGTCGGAACCGCCCCGGTCGATGGAGTGCTGGACAGCTTTATGGTCAGAGTTGACGATGAATTCAATTATGACGAAGCCGAAGTTTTCGTGCTGGTTTATCTGTGCGGTGACGCCAACGGTGACGGGGCAATTAATATTTTTGACGTGACTTCGTTGATTTCATATCTGTATATGGATGGCGAGCCGCCTTATCCGCTGCAGGCGGGCGATATTAACAGCGCCGACGAAATAAATATTTTCGACGTAACCGATTTGATCGACTATCTCTATCTCGGCGGCGACGAACCCGACTGCCCGTAGAATGCCTATTTTTCGCTTGACAATGGCGGCAGAAAAGTTTATTTTAAATTAAATAATAATTTCTTCAGAGGATTTAAGCGGCCAAAAATCGGGCGCTTAGCTGGGAAGTAATTAAATATCGCTTTATCGTTAAGGGATTAAGAAAGTCAAACTAAACAGACGAGGCTGATATGTGTATGCCTTCGAAGTCCCTTAGGATAAGTCCGCTTTACTCGCATAAAGTATTGTCCAGGGTAGAAATGGCGCAATCTTTACGGATACGGGGGGAAATTCATTATCACGAGTTGAATCGCAATTTTTTTCCGGCGCGCGATTGGCCGTCACAAAATATGGATTTTTTTATGAACACCATTTATTCGCAATTTGCGCGGAAAAACAGGTTAAAAAATCGATAGGAAGTCTAATAGAAGAAATGTAATAATGAGGTCACTAATATGATAAATCGCTCAGGGATAAATAAAAAATCCTCACCTCAAGTAATGGAGGCAACGATGAGTAGCAACTTCACACCGGTTGTCAGGATTATGCTGACAGCAGCCTTTGCGATGCTTTTAATTTCGGCAATGCCCTGTACGGCCAAGTCCCAGAGCGATGACATAATTCCCTTCGCTGTTAATATCGGGAACGCCGACGCCATCCTGCTCAGTGACAATATAATAGTTCCGGTTACTAAAGCCGCCGGCTCGCAGCCGATCCTCGGTTTTGATTTATTGATCGGCTTCAATAGGTCGGCCCTAACCTTTAAGAGTTGCTTTGCCGGCGAACTTTTCGACGAACCGGGTGGATATGAATGGGAGTATTTCGTTTATCGTTACAATGCGAATAACGATTGTGTTTCCGGTTGCCCGACCGGATTAATTCGAGTCGTCGGACTGGCCGACCAAAACGACGGCGATAATCATCCATTGCAAACGATGGTGCCCGATGAGACCATGCTTTTTAGTCTAAATTTTGATGTAACCGGTAATCCCGACTATGAAGGTCTGTTTATTCCCGTACAATTTTACTGGTATGATTGCGGCGATAACGCCATTTCTTATGAAGGATCCGATTCGATCGAATTGGCTTTGTCGCAAACTGTTTATGATTATGATGGGACTGATATTACCGACACGGTTTTCGGCTATCCATCCTATTACGGAGCGAATTCTGATTGCTTTTCGAGTGCAAACCCGCCCGCTCGATTCGTCGATTTTTATAATGGCGGCGTTCTGATTCACGAATCCGATGATATATCTGCTCATTGGGGCGATACGGTCGAATTCGACGTCCCGGCTGTCGATCCCGATACGACCAATGCCTGCGATGATTTGACTTTTACGCTAGTTCAGGGGCCGGCTGCGGCCGAGCTTGATTCGCTGACCGGCCATTTTTTCTGGCCGACGACCGGCGATGATATTTGTTATACTTTGGTCATTGTCGAGATCGCCGACGGTTGCGGCGCCACTTCAGAATATTATATGAATGTCTGCGTCCAAAATGATGTTCCCCAAACGACCGTTAATCCGGATGACACTATTTACATTGCCCGGGAGCACGTGTTAACCGGGCAGGTCGAGGCGGTCGATCCGGATGACGGTCCAAACCCATTGGTTTATCGTATTGCTAGTTTTAATGGCCCGACATGGTGGGGTAGCGGGGTGCAGATTGACTCGGTTAGCGGCGTCTGGACCTGGGGTATCGCCGAAGATAATGAATATTCGGGCAATTTCGAGTTAGTGGTTGAAATAAGCGACGGCGCCGAAATATGCAGTGGCTGCAATAACTATAATTCCGATTATGCCCATTACAATATTCATGTCATCGGCCAGTCTATTAAGATCGAAATTCTTCATGATCAACTGCCGGGTGAAATCGCGGAAGTGTCTATTTCGTTGGACTCGGTCTACATGCCAAGTACGCTGACACAAAACCTTATCGGTGGTTTTGATTTCCTTGTAGCTTTTGATGCATCGATTTTGACTCCTCTGGGAGCATATCCCGGTTCATTAATCAATGATGGGAAATTCGAATATTTTACTTACCGTTTTGGGCCTTTTGGTAATTGCCCGGATAGCTGTCCGTCAGGAATGATGCGGATTGTCAGCATACGGGATATAAATGATGGTGTCATCAATAACTATAATCTGAACTCACCCGGTCAGCTAATAAAATATCACTTCCTTATCTCGTCTAATCCGGTATATACGAATAAATTTACACAT
>CAYVMO010000014.1:0-78735 GCA_964452645.1 uncultured Ignavibacteriaceae bacterium | reverse complement strand
AAAAAAAGGGACGTTAAAATATGCGAAACGAACCCAATTCATTGTACTAGCAACTCCCACAACCCGTTACACGAATTTTCCACCCAAAAAAAGGCAAAAAAATGATGTTTTATATGCGAGATGAAGCCATTTTGAGTAAAATAGAATGCCGTTTAAAGAGTAGGGAAGAACCCAAGCCCCGTTCTTACGGGGCGCAGTGGTTCTGCCATTTCAATCGTGGCAGAACCCCGACGTGCTGATACTACTTCATTCCCCGATAAATCGTGGAATTCGGGTTTTGCCCTTGTTAAATATCAATGTTTTATTCAAAAATCGGAAACGAAGCCATTTTTGAATGTCAATTTATACCGCTATACGCTCGACGCGGCGGATCAGGATGGCGTGGATTCTGATTCGCTTTTTTGCGGGAAGAAAACCGAAAGGAGGATAGATATTAACATCAACGCCGCAATGATGCCCAGGGCCAGCAGATCCGGCATTTCGTAAAATCCGGAGATAAGCATTTTAATCCCGACAAAAGTCAGTATCGCCGAAAGACCATATTTAAGATAATGAAACATATTCATCAGACCGGCGATGGCGAAGTACATCGCCCGAAGACCCAGAATGGCGAAGACATTAGATGAATAAACCACGAACGGATCAAGCGTAATGCCGAAAATGGCCGGGATAGAATCGACGGCAAAGACAACGTCGGTGGTTTCGATGACTATTAAGACTACAAACAACGGCGTGGCGTAAAGCCCGCCGCGAATATAGGTGAAAAAATGACCGGCGACATAGTTTTTGGAAATCGGCAGAAATTTCCTGACCAATTTCAGGATTGGATTTTTCTCCGGCTCGATATGCTTGTCTTTGGCCAGTCCCATCCTGATACCGGTGATAATCAGGAAAGCTCCGAAAATATATATCACCCAATGAAACAGTGAGATAAGGGCGACGCCGATACCGATAAAAAGACCGCGCATAATGAGCGCTCCCAGTATCCCCCAGAAAAGAACTTTGTACTGGTATTCATCGGGGACGCGGAAGTAAGTAAAAATCAGGAGAAATACAAAAATATTATCGATACTGAGCGAGCGTTCAATGAGATAACCGGTGAAAAACTGCAGGGCGATTTGCTGCCCGCGCCAGAAATAAACGACCACGTTGAAGGCCAGCGCGACGAGAATCCAGATGATACTCCAGAGTAGGCCCTCCTTAACGGTAATTTTATGATCTTTGCGATGAAACACACCCAGATCAAGCGCGAGTAAACCGAGAATGAGAAGATTAAAACCGCCCCAGAGAACGTACTTATGGGAAAGGATATCGAAAATATTGTCCATTACCGCCTTTACTAATCAATCCGACTATCGTACAGCAGGCGGCAATATAGAAAGAGCCAAAGATAATGTCAATAAAAGCCGGCCGTTATCTTCACCGGCGACAATTGAATCAGGTCAAATTGTCCTTAGGACGGAAACCAATCCGTGGAAAAGGATTGACAATCGAGCTGGCGATATTGGTCAGATGTGCGGCGATACGTTTCAGATACCTGAAATACAGCGCCAGAACGGTGGCATCGCCCGGCCCGAGCGATTTGTCCTTTTCGCTGATGATATCCTTTACAATCAAGTCGCATTTCGAGGAAATATTGCGATGTTCCGACATCATGCTTCGGGCTTTGGTAATATCCATGTCGGCGATAACACCGGCTATTTTATCGAATCTGTCTTTGACCACCTGTTCTATCTCTATCAAGTCTTTTTCAAAGATGCCGCCTTCAAGCTTTTTCGGATGCGCTACCGCCAATTCGATGATATTTTTGGTGTAATCGCCGATACGTTCGACATCGATGACAATCGATACCAGCACCAAACCGGGGACGATATTGTGAGTTCCGGAAACAGTCAGGTGCGTCAGAACATTGCGCCGCACCTTGCGTTCATATCTGTTGATTTCCTTGTCTTTCTCATAAATATCGAACGGCAGGTCGGAATTATCGCGCTGTCGCAGGGATTTTACCGAGGCCAGATACATCTCGCGATCGGTTTGAAGCATCTTGATGGTTGTTTCTATGGCCTGATCGAGGAGATTCTCTTTGCCGAAAAGTTCGAGGAATTTTTTATACATAATTTATTACCTCAATAGAAATATTAATACTATCGGAATTACGAAAAAAGTCAACACTATAAAAAGAATCGGATACATTCGACTTGTTAACGCAAGACTCGAAAGTTTTCTGGCCAGAAAAATCGGCAGTCGGGATAGCGGCAGAAAAATAACAATCCCGCAGACATTAAAAAGCAAATGAGCAAAAGCGACTGAAAGCGCGGCCTCATTGGAGGTTACCAGGGCGGCCATGATGGCGGTTATGGTCGTTCCGATATTGGCGCCCAGCGTATATGGAAAAACCTGCCGCAATGAAAGCACCCCGGCACCAATTAGAGGAATTATAATTGACGTTGTAATCGAAGAGGACTGGACGACGGCCGTCAGCAGAATACCGAGTATAAGAGCGCGAGAGGTGGTTTTGAAGATATATTTATCGAAAAATCCTTCAACGCGGGAGAGAACCAGAGATTTCATAATGTCGACGATAAATTTGAGAGCCGCAAAAAGCAGAACAATAGAAAACAATACCGTAAGCCAGGGATTCTGTCCAAAGACGCTGACGATTTCATGTGCCACCGGCATTGTAATAAGTTTGATTGGCGATGCGAAATGCAGTCCCCCGGCGCTTTCGAAAAGTTTCGCCAGAGAATCGGCGGCAATCCCGAGAAAATTGGTGAAGTATTGAAGAGGAAAAAGCAGCATTACCGACAGAACATTAAAAATGTCATGAACAACCGCTCCGGCAAAGGCGCGTCTGAACTCATGGGTTCGGGCTATATGCGTGAGTGAAACGAGCGTATTGGTGATAGTCGTGCCGATATTGGCGCCCATCACGATGGGAATGGCGCTTTCGAATGAAATAACACCCCCGGCGACCATGCCGACCAGAATAGATGTTGTCGTGGAAGAAGATTGTATAATCGATGTCGCCAGGATACCTATAAAAAGTCCGACAATCGGATTCGAGGTGGTATTTAAAAGCGTTTCGGCGAAGTCTTTGCCGAAAAGTTTGAAGCCGCTGCCAAGCAACGTGATGGAAAGAATAAATAGATAAAGAAAAAACAGAATACCGACCGGTTTCAGAATCGCAAAGTATTTCGATTCCCGGTGACGTCTGAAAAGCGAGCTTATTTTATTCCTGCCGTGTTCGGCAGAATTATTCAATTTGTCATCCCCAGTGCCGTTACTCTATAGTAATTGCGTCGAATATATCGGTCTGTTTCCGTCGAGTCAAGTATTCAATTTTTGGGGAGAAGCTCAATGGCGAGATTTAAAAAAATATTGATTTTACTTCGTGAATTTCGGTTCCGCAATATGCGTGCTGTCTTCAGGATGACAGCATCCGCTGACTTCGGTTTTGCCGGTTATTTTATGTTCTATTTTGGGGCTGATGTACGGTATTCCCAGCGACATTCCCCGTAAGATAAAAAGTGCGGCGAGGAGGATGGCGCCAACCGGCAGGAGTTTTCGCATTTTGACTTTCATTTTGAAGAAAATCATTTTCCCCGCAAGGGACATAATCAGCATAACCGGGAAAGTCCCCAGGCCGAACAGGGCCATATACAAGGCACCGCCCAGCGGCGAGCCGGTCGAAATGGAGCCGGCGATAGCGATATAAACGAGACCGCACGGCAGAAATCCGTTTAAGATACCGATTACGAACAATGAACCGATTGATTTTTTGCTCAAAAAATATCGCCACCATTTTTTCATTCTAATTGTTATTTTTTCATGCAATTTGGCCCCGGTTAAAAAGGCGGCGTATTTGCTTGGCAGCAAAAGCGCCAGCAAAATCAGAACACCGAGGAAAATCGAGACCGCCTGCTGATAACCACCGATGAAGAATGACTGCCCGATAAAACCGAAAATCAGACCGAGGATTGAATATGTTATTATCCTGCCGAAATTGTAGAAGATTCTTCCGATCATCAGTCTGAATTTGGGGATATCTCGAACCGGCAGGGCGATGGCAATCGGGCCGCACATACCGATGCAATGGATGCTTCCGGCCAATCCGACTATCAGTGCGGTCCACAGTTCCATTTTGTCCTTATCTCCTAATTAATTATCAACGGCAGTTGGCTGAAGTACTCAAGTGAATCGGCTTTCCATAATATTTTAATCTGCCAGTAGCCGTGCAGCATTCTATCGGCCTTAATCTCCTGGACACCCGACGAGTCAACCTGTATCGGAACATCGAAATCAAGTCCGGCATTTGACGGGCGGAACATTTTAATAACACCGCTGAGTTCCATATTTTCCATAACCGGGAATACAACTTCGATATTTCCCGACGTCGAATTATACGAAGCCGAGACATTTTTTTCAAGCTTGTCGGCGCGTTCCATTCTGTCAATTTGCCCCTGATAGTCCAAACCCTTCTGGTAATAATTATCTTCAACCAACTGAACGTCCTGAAGTGAAGCAGAAATGACAAGAGCCAGGATAAATAAGACAAAGCCAATAAATAAAACCGAAATACCCCACCCCCATTTTGATTTTCCAGCTTCGCGCCCCATGCTTTTGTCCTTATCAATTCCGGAAATACAGCGGCAGGTCGTTTATCGCTTTTTGGCAAGCAAGACAATTTTGTCTATAAACTACGTGGCTTCTGCGGGCGGTCGTAATCCTACCACGCAATGTTCCGGTATTCATTATCGCTCCTGATGCCGGAAAGCAATCTATTCGGTCATTAATTCCCCCTGCGGAGCTTTCGCATCAGGCGGATTGGTTCCTCGCAGGGTTTTAACATAGCTGGCCGCCTTAATTATTTCATCCGGTTTGAGTACACCCAGCCAGGAAAGCATACCCTTGGCCGGATAACCGTATCTTATGGTTTTAACAATCGAAGAAAAATCGCCGCCATGCAGCCAGTAATCGTCAGTCAGATTCGGTCCCACGATACCCTGCCCCAATTTTCCGTGACATTGTACACAGTTTTTTAAAAATATACGTCTACCGTCGGCGATCGCGTCGGGATCGGTTAAAGCGATGTAAGTTGTCGTATCGGTAGCTGCCGTCAAAATGACCGCCTTACTTGCGCCAGAAGAAGCCAATTTCATTCGGGGAGTAACATCTCCGTAAGGATTAAAAAAGGGCGAATGATAATCGGGAAGAATACCAAGCACTTTCAGATCGGATGCCGACACGCGCATGTAGTCGGGATTCATCTCCTTTTTATACCGGTCGACCTCAAGATATCCGAATCCAAAGATATGATAATAAGCAAAGTACAGAATAGCCCATATTATAGAAATTATAAATCCGAACATCCACCAGCGGGGCATTCTATTGTTCATCTCTTTGATGCCGTCATAATCATGATCCGAGACTTCATCATCGAATTTTACCATGGTCACTCCCCGCTCGTGTCATTTTTATCGCCCACAGGTATCCGCACGGTTTCAGGGATATCCGAATTATCAAGGGGCATCTGGCTATACCTGTTTAAATCATTTTTATTCATTTTTATAACATAAACAAGCACGACGAGAAATGAAGAGAATATTAGCAGCAAGAAAATAATGGCGAAAAATCCCAAGCCGGCTATCGATTGCAAAAAATCTTTAATCATCAGAAGCTCCTTCTCTTTACTGTTCCGATTCCGTCATTACTTTGATATCCGTTCCCAATCGTTGGAGATATGCGATTAAAGCGACTATTTTTTTATCGGGCTCGACGGTTATGCCGGCATCAGCCAGGCTTTTTACGATTTGCTCTGCCTGTTTTTGCATGTCCTCGAGCGCCTTCATGTCATAACCATCCGGATAAGGCACACCGAGTTTTTGCATGGCGCGTATTTTGGGCGGAGTGCCATTGAAGTCGATTTTATCCTCGGACAGCCACGGGAAAGGCGGCATTATAGATCCGGGCGACATCGAACGCGGATCCTTCATATGATTATAATGCCAGGCATCGGGGTATTTCGACCCGATTCGATGAAGATCGGGTCCGGTGCGTTTGGAACCCCACTGGAAAGGATGGTCATAGACGAATTCGCCCGATTTGGAATATTCGCCGTATCGTGCCGTTTCGGAGCGGAACGGCCGGATCATCTGGGAATGACAATAATAACATCCTTCAGCAATATAGACATCGCGCCCTTCAAGCTCCAGGGGCGTGTATGGCTTCACGCTGGCAATGGTCGGCACGTTGGATTTAATCACAAAGTTCGGGATAATTTCCACCGCCCCGCCAATCGATACGGCAATCAGCGCCAAAAATGTGAAAAGGACCGGTTTTCTTTCGAGAATGCGATGACGAAATTCATGTATTCCGGGTTCGGTCGTTATTTTCTCGAGCGCCGGGGCTTCCGCTTTTTCGTTGGGAGTAATCTTTCCCTGTCTCATGGTCCTGAATAAGTTGTACGCGCATAAAATCATGCCTAATAAATACAACCCGCCGGCGATGGCACGGAATACATACATCGGTATGATAGGAAAAACTGTTTCGAGAAAATTCGGGTATAGCAGAAATCCTTCGGCGCCGAATTTTTTCCACATAAGACTCTGAATAAAAGCACCGAAATACATAGGAAGGACGTAGCCAAAAATGGCCAGCAGACCAATCCAAAAATGAAATTCGGCCAATTTTTTCGAATATAGCTTAGTATTGTATAAACGCGGTATCAGCCAATATAACACTCCGAAGGTGAGAAAGCCATTCCATCCCAGCGTGCCGACATGTACATGAGCGATGGTCCAGTCGGTATAGTGTGAGATGGCATTGACGCTTTTAATGGCCAAAGTCGGGCCATCGAATGTCGCGACACCATAGGCCGTCACGGCCACGGCGAGGAATTTGAGGACCGGGTCCTGGCGGACTTTATCCCAGGCGCCGCGAAGCGTAAGCAACCCGTTAAGCATGCCGCCCCATGAGGGAGCCAGAAGCATAACGGAAAATATCATGCCCAATGACTGTGTCCATTCCGGCAGGGAGGTATTAAGAAGATGATGCGGTCCGGCCCAGATATAGATAAATATCAAAGCCCAGAAATGTATAATCGACAGGCGATATGAGAATATCGGACGATTGGCGGCTTTGGGAAGGTAATAGTACATCAGCCCCAGATAGGGTGTCGTCAGGAAGAAGGCAACGGCATTATGCCCGTACCACCATTGGACGAGCGCATCCTGCACCCCGGCATAAAGCGAATAACTTTTCAAAAACGAGATCGGTAATTCAAGCGAATTGATTATGTGCATAGGTGCGATAGTCACGACAGTTGCAATATAAAACCAGATGGACACATACATGTGGTTTTCTCGCCGTTTGAGAATCGTTCCGAACATGTTCCAGGCGAAGACGACCCAGACGATAGTGATAACGATATCGATTGGCCATTCCAGTTCGGCATATTCTTTGCCGGTCGTGATACCATTGGTGAATGTCAGAACCGCCGAAAGAATAATCAACTGCCAGCCCCAGAAGTTTATCTTACTCAGCAGATCGCTGTACATTCGTGCCTTGCACAATCTTTGAAGGGAATGATAGACTCCCATGAAAATTCCGTTGCCGACGAAAGCAAAAATAAGGGCGTTGGTGTGAACCGGACGTATATGGCTGAAGGTTATCTGGGGAATACCCAGATTTAATTTCGGCAAAAACATCTGAGTTGCGGCAATAACTCCGATAAGCATGCCGACCGCCCCCCAGACAATCGTGGCTATAGCGAAATCCCGGACAATCCTATTATCGTATTCGAAGGTTTCAACCGGCATCAGGTCTCTTCCGTTTTGTCGATATCTTTTTCTTTCCCCTTGTCCTCGAATAACATCCGAACCGAGGGGGTATAGAGGTCATCATATTGCCCTCGTCTTAGTGATATAATAAATGCAATCAAAAATCCAATTGCAACAAGCAATGAAAAAAATATCAATATGACCATGACTTCCATTTTAAAAAACACCTCTGGTTTTTGCGGCAACAGAGGTCGCCAGGGTAGTAAACAGAACGACCGTTACGGAACTGGCCGGCATCAATATCGCCGCAATTACCGGCGACAAAAGCCCCTGCACGGCAAAAAATAATCCTGTAAGATTATATAAGAATGATATGGCAAAGCTGATTTTTATGATATTCATGCTATCCGTAGCCAATCTGAAAAATTTCGGCAGACTTTTAAAGGCCGAGGCCATCAGGATGCCATCGCAGGCCGGAGAAAAATTCGAATCGTTTTCGGCAACCGTTATTCCGACCGTGGCCGCGCTTAAAGCTCCGGCATCGTTAAGACCATCGCCGATCATGGCGACTTTTTCACCGGAATCGATTTCCTTTTTCATAAAATCGAGTTTGTTATGCGGGGATTGATTAAAATGTAATTTTGATTCGGGACCGAAAATTCCGGAGAGCCTATCCCGCTCGGAGTCATTATCACCCGATAATAGGGCGATCGAGTAATTCGATTTTAGAAGCGGTATTATTTCGGTCAATCCTCTTCTGAACAGGTTGGCGATACGAAAATAGCCTATAATTTCGTTATCGATCGAGACAAAAACAGCCGTTTGAGTAATTTTATCTTCATTTTCGGCATTAACCCAGAAGTGCGAGCCGATTTTGATATGATATCCGTCGATGTCCGCTTCCAAACCCAGGCCTTCCCGTTCTTCGAAATTCATGATATTTCCGATTTCCGAATCCTGCAGCAATTCTGCGATTAGTATAGACAATGGATGCGTCGACTGGAGAACAACCGAATAAATCATGCTCTTCTGATCCGGAGTCAATTCGGCGCCGACAAAAATCGGCTGTGATGCGCCCGATTGCGTAATAGTTCCGGTTTTATCAAATACGATTGACGTCAATTGCGATATTTTTTCAACAACGTGGTTATCTTTCAGGAAGAATTTGCTTCGCCCCATGATTCTTTGCGCGGTCCCCAGCGTAAACGGCGAGGCGAGTGCCAGTGCGCAGGGGCAGGCGACAATCAGAACGGCTGTTACCGCATTCATGGCATGGGCTGAATCGGCAATCAACCAGTATAGTCCGGTCAGCATTGCTATTGTCAATATTACCGGAGTAAAATACGTGCTGAGTCGATTGGCGATGGTAGTCACGCCGGTTTTTTCATTCATCCTGTCAGGGATTTGCTCCCATAGCTGCATCAGATAACTCTGCGACGGTTCCTTGACGACTTCAAGCTCCAATGACGGCCCGACGTGTTGCCCACCGGCGTAAATTCTATCGCCCGATTTGACAGTAATAGGGATCGATTCGCCGGTAACGAAGCTGTAATCGATTTTACCTCGGTCGCTGATCAGAATCGAATCAGCCGGGATAATTTCCTGATTGCGAATTATCATCCGGTTTCCGATTTGCAGCTCGTTTAAGGGAATGTTTTCCAGATTATTTTCGTTTTTAACAAAGACCGATATCGGCAGATAGGAGCGGTAATCACGATTAAACGATAATGAAAAATAAGTTTTCTTCTGATATAGTCGCCCGATCAAAAGCAGGAAGACAAGGGCGCAGAGCGAATCGAAATATCCGGCATGATTCAAGGCAATTACATCATAGAGTGATCTGAAAAATAAAATAATGATTCCTATAGAAACCGGCACATCCATATTGATTTGCTTTTGTCTCAGGCCGCTCCAGGCCGGCCTAAAAAATTCGGCCGCGCTGTAGAGAAAAACCGGAACAGATAAAAGGATTTTAATAATATTAAAAATCGAGCCATGGGAGATGGGGGCGGCTTTAAAGCCAAGATATTCCGGAAAACTCAAGAGCATGACGTTGCCGAAAGCAAAACCGGCAACAGCCAGCCGGGCATATAACTTGCGAATGGAAATGTCTTTTGTTTTTTTCTCGGTCTGCGAAAAATTAATTTCCGGCTCGTAACCGATTGAAGCCAACAAGATGACGAGGTTTTTTAATGACAATTTTTGAATATCAAATGTAATCGAGGCCCGGCGCTTTTGAAAATCAACCCGGGAGATGAGAATAGATTCATTCAGTTTATATAGATTTTCCAGAAGCCATATACACGATGAGCAGTGAATTTGAGGCAGCGAAAATGAAATTTTCGCTTTTTTACCGTCATTATAATCGAGTAGTTTATCTATGATGCTTTGCCGGTCGAGATAATCAAAGCGGTTCATGCCGCCCGGGCGTTCCGGTTTCAGACCGGGCTTTTCGTCGATGGAATAATAACCGCCCAAGTTGCTTTCGTTTAATAGATTATAAACGGCCCGGCATCCGGCGCAGCAAAAATATTTATTTCCATCCTGCAAACTGCCATCGCCACAGGGATCGCCGCAATGGATGCATAATATTCCGGTTTTTGCAGGTTGATTACCCACTTCGGCTTTTTTTTCAATACCTGACATGTCCCCAATCCGGAGTCTATCTATTTTCACTTAAGATAAAATTAATCAATTAATAATACAACCAAATAACCGTCGAGACCATTATTTATTAACAATATACGCGATATAAAAGAGTCATGTATGAAATTTGACAGGTTATTTATTATTTTGCGCAGACCCGATTTTTATTGTCGCGTATCAAAAATCAAATATAGAGGAGATTTTGTTTCTTTGAAGTTACTCCACGGAAGTCATTTTTGGGTTCTCCATGTCATAATCAGAATAGTTTATAATTACGCATAAGAACCTGATTTTGAATTTTAAAAAAGAATATTTGTTGACTTTTTAATATATTTCAGCTATACGTTTCGATATTGGAAAAACGATTTCATGCAACTGGCATGGCAAAATAATTAAGGGCTCTGTAGTTGGCACAAATTTTTCCAAAGTGGATAAATAAATTTCCCATTCTGATTGTACTGGCGGTAGTCGTGTTTTTTTGCGGAGTGACCGGATTTGTCTGGTATTTTTTTTCACCCTGGTATACTGACGTCGGTTATCAGCCGGTGCAGCCGGTTGAATACAGTCATAAGGTTCATGCCGGTCAATTGGGAATTGACTGCCGCTACTGTCATAATTATATTGAAGTTTCTCCACACGCCAATATTCCACCGACACAAACCTGCATGAATTGTCATAAAATCGTTTTGGCGGATAGTGAGAAGCTGAAGATGGTTCGTGAGAGCTGGATAGGCGATAAACCTATTGAATGGGTCAGAGTTCACAAACTGCCCGATTATGCGTATTTCGATCACAGTGCACATCTTGAAGCCGGTGTGGGATGTTTCACCTGTCATGGAAATGTGGCCGGGATGGAAAGAGTCACACAGGTCAAGCCATTGTCGATGTCGTGGTGTTTGGATTGTCATCGAAATCCGGTCGATTATTTACGGCCGATTGATGAAATTACCAATATGGGCTGGAAGAAACCGGGCAATCAGGCCGAATTTGCACTTAAGGTCATAAACGAAAAAGGAATAAATCCACCGACGACCTGCTCGGGTTGCCATCGGTAATTAGTATGGAGAAGAAGGAAAACAAATACTGGCGTTCGCTGGGGCAGTTGAATGACAGCCCCGAATATCGAAAGCAACTGCTGAAAGAGTATCGCACCGAAAATTCGGACGACCCGAATCGATTCAGCCGCCGCAATTTCTTATCTATAATGGGCGCCTCAATTGCTTTGGCGGGATTGGCCGGCTGCCGTCGGCCGGTGGAAAAAATCGTCCCCTATGTCATGCAACCGGAGGAAGTTATTCCCGGAGTACCGGAGTACTATGCCACAACCATGCCGCTGGGAAATTCGGCATATGGTCTTATAGTCGAGAGTCATGAAGGGCGACCGACCAAGATCGAAGGTAATCCGAAACATCCGTCGTCGATGGGTACCACCAACCTGTTTATGCAGGCCTCGATTTTGAATTTGTACGATCCTGATCGGTCGAGTTCGGTGCGCAACAAAGGCGACAAGAAAAAAATAGATGATTTCCAGAAATTCTGGAAAGAGCAATTGGAGAAGTACACTCAAAATAAGGGTGCGGGATTGGCGGTTTTCTCCGAGTCGTTTTCATCACCAACCCTTGAGAGATTAAAGGCGGAATTTCATAAGAAATTCCCCAAAGCCTCATGGCTTGTATATGAGCCGATTAATGATATCAATTCATTGACGGCGATTAAGAACCTGACCGGAAAATCTTTACGCCCGCTGTACCATTGCGATAAGGCCGATATAATCGTCTCGCTTGATGCCGACTTTATGCAGACGGAGACTGAGAGTCTGACGGCGGCACAAGGTTTTACTTCGGGACGCAAGATAACTTCACCCGAAGATAAGATGAATCGATTGTATGTTGTCGAAAGCGGCTATTCCATTACCGGCGCGATGGCCGATCATCGGATGAAACTAAAAAGCAGTGAAATCGGTAGATTGCTTTGGGCACTTGCAGAAGAATTAAAATCGCGTGGAATTAGAATAGATGTCCCGGAACCTAAGTTAGAAATAAATTTTGATTCAAATTGGCTGGTGGCCTTGGCCGATGATTTAATTAAAGCGCGGGGTAAATCACTTATAGTTGTCGGACGCAATCAGCCGACCATTGTTCACGAATTGGCTCTGAGTGTGAATTATGCATTAAATAATTTGAATAAGACTATCGGTTTTGTAGAAGATAAGGAATCGATTTTTCCGCAGAAATTATCGATGCCTAAATTATCCAAGACGGAATCACTTGTTATATTGGGCGGCAATCCGGTTTATAATACTCCTGTTAGCTATGATTTTCAGAAAATATTGGCAAGCACAAAGAATACAATTCATTTAAGCGAGTATTATGATGAGACCTCGCAGTTATGCGGCTGGCATATCCCGCGCGCTCATTTTTTGGAAAGCTGGGGCGATGCACGGGCAGCTGACGGGACTCTTTCAGTCATACAGCCGTTGATTGCACCCTTATTTAACGGTGTCAGTGATTCTGAATTTATGGAGATTGTAAATTCGGGTGAAAGAAAAGCGGAATATGATTTGGTCCGGGACAGCTGGCATAAGATTATTAAGGGCGATTTTGAAAAAAGCTGGAGGCAGGCGTTGCATGATGGTGTCCTGAGCGGGAGCACCTTAAAACCGGTAATGACGAAATTGGATATTGGCAGATATTCAGAACCGATAGATAGACTTAATAATAAAGATGATTCGGCAAGACTTGAAATTGTTTTTCAGCCGTCGCTTTTATATGACGGACGGTTTGCCAACAACGGCTGGCTTCAGGAGTTGCCCGAGCCGATTACAAAACTCGTCTGGGATAATGCCGCATTAATCAGCGTGAAAACGGCAGGCAAGTACAATCTTGAAAACGGGGATATTATCAAGCTTGTCGTTTCTGAAAACGAGATGGAAATCCCGGTCTGGGTGATACCCGGTATCGCCGACAATTCGATTCATTTACCACTCGGGTACGGCAGAAAAAAGGTCGGACGTATCGCTGATAATGTCGGATTTAATACATATAAATTATTCGGCGGTCCGGGCGAGATGCTCATCCCCGGGGCTGTTACTCTCACAAAGACCGATAAAAAATACAAGATGGCCAATACCCAAGACCATAATCGGATGGAAGGGCGGGCGATATTCCGAGAAGCAACGCTGGATGAATATAAAAAGGATCCGAAATTCGCCAAAGAGATGGTGGAGCATCCGCCGCTGAAGTCGATTTACCACGATTATGATTATAGTAAAGGTTATCAGTGGGGAATGGTAATTGATCTGAACGCCTGTATCGGGTGCGGCGTTTGTACGATAGCGTGCCAGAGCGAAAATAACGTCCCTATTGTCGGTAAGAAACAAGTCGGCAAAGGCAGGGAAATGCACTGGATGCGGAATGATCGGTATTTCAGGGGCGACGAGAATAATCCTGAAATTGTCATTATGCCGGTGCCCTGTCAGCAATGCGAGAATGCACCGTGCGAAGAAGTCTGTCCCGTGGCGGCGACATCGCATGATAAAGAGGGTCTCAATACTATGACATACAACCGTTGTATCGGGACCCGCTACTGCTCCAATAACTGCCCGTACAAGGTGAGGCGGTTTAATTTCTTTAATTACACCAAAGAACTTCCCGAAGTCATGAAGATGTTGCAGAATCCGTATGTCACGGTACGTTCGCGTGGTGTCATGGAGAAATGCACTTTTTGCCTGCAGCGGATTAAACGTGTCAAACGAACGGCAAAAAGCGAAGGGCGAAAAGTGCACGACGGCGAATTATTGACCGCCTGCCAGCAGGCCTGCCCGACCGGCGCCATTAAATTCGGCAATATAATCGAGCCTGAAAGTACTGTGGCCAGGCAAAAATCGACGGATAGAAATTATGAACTGCTGGCCGAGTTAAATATTCGTCCGCGTAATTCATATCTGGCGCGAGTCAGGAATATTAATGAGAAATTGAAACCTGATGTGGACAGGAAAGGTGCTTATTAGAACAGACAATAATATATGAACAAACCGGCAGAAAATATTGCGCTTCCGGCCGAGGAGGCTCCGCTTATCACCGGCGGACAAACATTTCACTCCATAACGGAAAAAATCGCCGGCGTGGTCGAGAAGAAGATGCCGAAATTATGGCTTCTGGCATTCGGCGCGGCCTTTTCGCTTTTACTGGTGCTTCTTGGTTCTATCGGCTATCTGGTTTGGGAGGGTATCGGGATATGGGGATTGAATAATCCGGTCGGCTGGGGCTGGGCGATCATCAATTTTGTCTGGTGGGTCGGTATCGGTCATGCCGGCACATTGATTTCAGCCATCCTGTTTTTGCTTCGTCAGCGATGGCGAACCTCGATCAACCGATTTGCCGAGGCCATGACGCTTTTCGCGGTGCTTTGTGCCCTGATCTTTCCGGGAATTCACGTCGGGCGTATCTGGGTTGCTTACTTTTTGGCTCCGCTCCCCAGTCAAATGATGGTTTGGCCCAATTTCCGGTCGCCTCTATTATGGGATGTATTCGCCGTCGGGACATATTTTACCGCCTCGCTGCTGTTCTGGTACACCGGACTCATCCCCGATCTGGCGACACTGCGCGACAGGGCGATAAGCAAAATCAAAAAAATATTTTTCGGTATTTTTGCAATGGGCTGGCGGGGCGGCAATCGGCAGTGGCGGCATTATGAGATTGCCTATTTGATTCTGGCGGGGATATCAACCCCGCTGGTGCTTTCCGTTCACAGTGTCGTAAGTACCGACTTTGCCGTTTCGATTATTCCGGGATGGCACACGACCATATTCCCGCCTTATTTCGTGGCCGGGGCGATATACTCCGGTTTTGCGATGGTGATGACTTTATCGGTTATCGCACGAAAGGTATTCAATCTCGAAAACATTATTACAATTAATCATCTGGAAAAAATGAACAAGATAATGCTTCTGACAGGTATGATGGTCGGTTATTCGTACGCCACCGAATATTTCATCGCCTGGTACAGCGGCAACATTTATGAGCAGTTTACATTCATCAACAGAGCTTTTGGAAACTATGCCTGGGCATACTGGATTATGATATCGTGCAATGTTCTGGTTCCGCAGCTTTTCTGGTTTAAGAAACTGAGGCGGACGGTGCCGGTTATGTTTGTCGCCTCGATTCTGATAAATGTCGGCATGTGGTTCGAGCGCTTTGTTATCGTGGTAACATCGCTATCGCGCGATTATCTTCCGGCCAACTGGGGTTATTACGCACCGACCCTGTGGGATATTTTAATTTTCGCCGGTTCATTCGGTTTGTTCTTCACCTTGTTTCTTTTGTTCATCAGATTCCTTCCGATGGTCTCGATGACGGAAATCAAGGGCGTTCTGCCTGAAGCCGATCCGCACCATGGCGCCGGAGGTGGTTATGAATAGCGGTACCGAAAAAACGATCGGCATCATCGCTAAATTCGGAAGTTCGGGAGAGCTGATTAAAGCCGCGAAAAAAATGAGAGATTCCGGATATAGTAAGTACGATTGCCATTCACCGTTTCCCGTTCACGGCATGGATAAGGCGATGGGGCTCGGTCGCTCGAAATTGGGCTGGGTTATCGGAGCGGCTGCAATAATCGGGACATCGGGCGCTTTAGCGCTGCAATGGTGGACATCGACGATCAATTATCCGCTGGTTATTTCGGGTAAACCGCTGTTTTCATTTCAGGCGTACGTCCCGATTACATTCGCATTGGGCGTGCTGCTGTCGGCGTTTACGGCGCTGATTGGCATGCTGGTTTTCAATGGCTTACCGCGCTGGCATCATCCGGTATTTAATTCAGAGCGTTTTGAAAGCGTCAGTGATGATGCCTTTTTCGTAAGTGTTCTATCCGAAGACCCAAAATTCGATGAGACTGAAACAAAGCAATTGCTCGAAGCAATCGGAGGAACCAATTGCGAGCTTTTGAAGGAGAGTTATCGGTAATGTTATTGCATAAATATTATAGACTTTTTATACTTTCGATTGTACTTTCCTTATCAGTAATGTTGATTTCGGGTTGCGGGCGAGGAAAAATCTCAAGCAAGCCGCCGATTCATCCCAATCCCGATATGGATCATCAACCGAAATATAAAGCTCAGGCGGAAAGCAATTTTTTTGAAAACGGCGCCGCCATGCGGCCGCTGGTTGAAGGGACGGTTGCACGGGGCTGGCTTCGAGCGGATTCGGCATATTACTTCGGGAAAGATAAGAAAGGCAATTTCGTCAAAAAGGCGCCGGTCGAAGTGACGATGAAGAGAGTGACGAGAGGTCAAAAACGATTCAATATTTATTGCGCTCCTTGCCACGGCCGGGCCGGCGACGGCCTGAGTGTCATGAGTAAACCGGATTATGATTTTACAGAACGTCCCGATTTTCACAGCGATAGTGTCAGGCAATTCGCGGACGGGTATGTATTTGATATTATTACCAACGGTATTCGCAATATGCCGTCGTACAAGCATCAAATTCCAACCGACGATAGATGGTCGATTATTTTATATTTGCGGGCTTTGCAGAGAAGCCATGAGGCATCGCCCGGCGATGTCCCTGTTGAATTTCGGGAGGATTCGAAACAGTAAGATGAAATTCGACAACCGGACATATCGCCTGACCGATAAGGGCAGATTCGGAAGTACAGCGCTGATAGTCGGTATTATCGGATTGGTGCTTTCCGCCGTCGGGTGGACTACCGATGCTCGGCAGTTTTTTCATTCATATCTGGTCGCCTTTGTCTTCTGGATGACGATTGCCCTGGGCGGTTTATTCTTTGTGATGCTGCATCATCTGGTCAATGCCAAATGGTCCATCGTTATAAGGCGTTTCGGCGAGAGCCTGATGATGGTCATACCGTTTATGCTTATTCTGTTCATTCCCGTATTATTCGGAATTAAAGATATTTTTGATTGGAGTGACCCGCAGGTGGTTGCATCGGATCATTTGTTAATGGGCAAAGCAGCATTTTTGAATATCCCGTTTTTTATTATTAGAGCGTTATTTTATTTTTGTATCTGGATTGTTTTGGCTTTTTTGTTGAACAAATTATCACTGCAGCAAAACGAAGCGGCGACCCGGGAGCAGATCCGGAGGGCAAGGATAATCAGCGCGCCGGGGATGATACTGTTTGCGTTAACACTGACGCTGGCATCGTTCGACTGGCTGATGTCTCTGGATGCCCGCTGGTATTCGACAATTTTCGGCGCCTATATTTTTTCCGGGTCGTTTCTGGCCATGCTGGCGTTGACGACATTCATTATTATTCGCCTTCAAAACAACGGCGTTTTAAGAGAGTCGATCACGATGGAGCACTATCATGATCTGGGCAAACTGATGTTTGCCTTTGTTATATTCTGGGGATATATGGCCTTCTCGCAGTACTTACTTATCTGGTACGGCAATATTCCGGAAGAAACGGTTTGGTTTTTGCATCGCTGGGAAGGCTCCTGGAGAACGGTATCACTTATAATCGTTTTCGGGCATTTTGTGATTCCGTTTTTTATTCTTTTTCCGCAGTCAACCAAACGTAATAAATCTGTAATGACGGTGATGACAATCTGGATTCTGGTCATGCACTGGATGGATATTCACTGGATAGTAATGCCGACATTTCATTATCACGGCATTCATTTGACGTGGATGGACGGGGCTACGGTCATAGGTATTGGCGGGATATTTCTATTTATTTTCTGGAGATTTTTCAGCAGTCACCCCCTGGTACCGGTGAAGGATCCCAACCTGAAAAGATCGATAGAGTTTGTGAGTTAGAAGTCGATGAAGAAATTATTCGTATTGGTGGTAATATTAGCCGTTGTTCTGATAATTATTATTGCCGTGTTTTCCGGAGGCGAGACGGCGGCGGTTTACACCCACCCTTATCTGTACGATTCCGACTATCTGAAAGAAATAAAAAAGCATGAAACCGATGAATTGTCTCATTATAAACTAATTGATACGGCCGACCAGGTCTATTCTATTCCCATCGACAGCGCCATAGCGAAGTTCGTGCACGAGAATAATTAAATCCCGTCAGGCATAATTTGCTCCTGTAATAATATGGATAGCCAAATAGTGGAAAATAAAAAGCTGTATAAAAATCGTACTAATTGCAGCTATTGAACAATTTTCAAATTAAAAAATCGGCAAAATCTTCCGAATACCTATATTATTTGAGGGGCGAGCAATATTTTTTCGTCTATTTCATTTAATTTCAACGACATACAAAAAGCATAAAGAATCGTTCGATTAAGCCTTTTTCGGCATAAACATTGAATTGTAATTGCCCGGATTAGCAGTTTTCCGGCGGCTTTTTGCCGCATGAATAAGGATAAGATTATATGGAAGTATCAATTATCATTATTTCGAATTTAGTGAAAGGAGGAATCATGAGACGTTTATCCTTTCTTTTGCTTATCAGTTTTTTTCTGACGACAATGTCGACGTTGGCCGCAACCTGGCATGTGGCTGTCTCGGGCAGCAATCAGGGCGGTGGCGGCTCTGCAGGCAGCCCCTTTGCGACCATTCAATATGCTATCGATGTCGCCTCATACGGCGATACGGTAATGGTGCATCAGGGACAGTTTTCCGGAAATATCAATTTCCTCGGCAAGGGGATTACGGTAAAATCCATCGATGGCGCCGAGCAGACTTTTATTGAGCCGAATTTTCCGGGTGATCCGGTGGTACAGTTTTCTTCGGGTGAAAATTCGTCATCGGTTCTGAATGGTTTTACCATCAGAAATACGACCGATGCGCCGGGAATTTTCGTCAACGGTGCTTCACCGACCATAGAAAATTGCGAGATATATTCGTGTACACAGTCCGGCAGCGGCGGGGCCATTCAGTGTATCAACGGGTCGGCGGCGATAATTCAAAGCAATCGCTTTTATAATAATAATTCAGCATCGGGTGGTGCGATTTATTGTGCCGGTAGTAATCCGGCTATCAGCGGGAATGTTTTTTCAAGCAATATTGCCCAAAAAGGCGGGGCGATTGCGATCGATAACAATTCATCGCCCGATATTGCGTATAATCTTTTTGCCTATAACGAATCATATCAGGATGGCGGGGGTATTGCCAATATATCATTATTCGGCGCGCCCCTCATGGTAAAGTACTGCACCTTTTATCAAAATAAATCGGCAGGCCGCGGCGGGGCGATCTTTACCGGCTTTCTGCCATTGATAGTGGAGAAATCAATCCTGTGGCAGGATTCGGCAGCTGTCTCGGGCTATGAGGTCTCCGGGGCTCCTCCGGCCAGCGCAATAATTTCGTACAGCGATGTCTATGGCGGATGGACCGGTCCGGGGTCAGGGAATTGCAATGTCGATCCCGAATTCTGCAATACCGAAAATGGAGATTTCCATCTCCGGGAAGGTTCATATCTGGCAACGTATCCTTTTAACAACGGAAGTCCGATCGGGGCATATGGTCCCGGCTGTATGGAGCCCGATTGCGATGATTTTGATAACGATGGTATATGCGATGACGATGATAACTGTCCGGATATTGCCAATCAGGATCAGGGCGATACCGATGGTGATGGTGTCGGCAATGTCTGTGATAACTGTATCGAGGCGGCCAATTCAGATCAGGCTGACTCCGATGGAGATGGTATTGGCGACGTTTGCGATAATTGTCCTGTGATTGCCAATCAGGATCAGGGCGATGCCGATGGTGACGGTGTCGGCGATGTCTGTGATAACTGTATCGAGGCGGCCAATTCAGATCAGGCGGACGCCGACGGGGACGGCATTGGCGACGTTTGCGATAATTGCCCCGTAACTGCCAATCAGGATCAGGGCGATACTGATGCCGATGGCGTCGGCGATGTCTGTGATAACTGCATCGAAACGGCCAATTCAGATCAGGCTGACGCCGATGGTGATGGAATCGGGGACGTTTGCGATAATTGTCCAGTGATTGCCAATCAGAACCAGGGCGATACTGATGGTGATGGTGTCGGCGATGTCTGTGATAACTGTATCGAGGCGGCCAATTCAGATCAGGCGGACGCCGACGGGGACGGCATTGGCGACGTTTGCGATAATTGCCCCGTAACTGCCAATCAGGATCAGGGCGATACTGATGCCGATGGCGTCGGCGATGTCTGTGATAACTGCATCGAAACGGCCAATTCAGATCAGGCTGACGCCGATGGTGATGGAATCGGGGACGTTTGCGATAATTGTCCAGTGATTGCCAATCAGAACCAGGGCGATACTGATGGTGATGGTGTCGGCGATTTCTGTGATAACTGTGTCGAAATGGCCAATTCGAATCAAAGCGACACTGATAATGATGAAATAGGTGATGTATGTGATAATTGTTCCGAGATAGCTAACAAGGATCAGGCCGATGGCGATAATGATGGAGTCGGTGATGCCTGCGATAATTGCAAGGATGTGGATAATCCTGGGCAGGCTGACATTGATCGGGACGGGGTCGGTGATAAATGCGATAATTGTCCAGAGATAGCTAATGCCGATCAGGTTGATAGCGACGGCGATGGTGTGGGTGATGCCTGCTCCGAATCGAGTGGTACTATATTCGGTTCTGTTCAGGATCGTAAAGGCGGAGTTGAAGATGTTGTTATCGATCTGTTCAATTCGCAGGAACATCAAATAGGCAGTGGACAGACTAATGAGAAAGGTAAATATTGGTTTGAAGACCTGTCCGACGGTACGTATTACCTATGTATCTGGCCTCCATTTGGTTATACTGCCAATGAGACGCACGAAAAGGCGTTGGTTGACGGCGAGGCGGTTGAGATTAATTTTTATCTTACGGAAACGAATGCCAAGGGGAAATGGCGCGGTCCGGGATACTGGAAACATCAGGTCAGATGCCATCTTTACGGACATGGTCACGCTCATGAATCATATGAAGCGATGTGCGATTATCTGGAAAGAATTAGAATCTATTTCAATTCTAATTCCGAATATCCCATTTATGGATTTGCCGTTAATGCTGATAAAGATTGCGATCAGCGATTGCAAGACCTTCTGGAAGTCCTCCGACCAAGGCCGAGATGGAATTTCCTTGCTCGGGCTCGCGCCAATTTTGCCGTGCTTCTTTTAAATCTGGTCTCGGGACGAATACCACCCTGGGCAAGCGTCTTTAACGGCGGCTCGGGTAAAATCCTGACCGGATCCGGCGATGCTGATATAACTGTCTCGCAGGCGGTTGTATTCAGCGAACAGCTTATAACAGATAGTGACAATGCCAACGATGAAACGGCTTATTTAATAGACAGTCTGATAAATGAAGGCGAACCGGTGCCGTCGGGATTGATAGATCCCTCAACGCCAAATATTAATTTCCTGAGTTCGCTCGATGCGGAGGAAAATAGTGACATTACGTTGCCGACCGGCTTTAAGGTCGAACAAAATTATCCTAATCCGTTTAACCCCCGGACGAGGATTGCCTATAGTCTGAATATCTCCGGTCAGGTGCAAATTGTTGTTCATAATATGCTGGGTCAGCCGATTAAGGTCCTCGTAAGTGAGCCTCAGACAGCCGGATACTATAGTGTGGATTGGGATGGTACCGATAACAATAATAATCCGGTTTCTTCAGGAGTATATTTTTACACCGTAACGGCGGGTAATCTTACCGAAACAAGAAAAATGCTATTGATTAAATAGCTCCTCCCTCGCTTCATCTAAGGGGCAGGTCTCTGAGATCTGCTCCTTTTTTAATTCGTCTATTGTGAAATGCGACAAAATTAGTCGAATTAAAAGCCTGGTTCCGTATTAAAAACATACTGCTAAACGTCTTTATTAATTAGAGAAGTGATATTATCTTATTTAGTTGGATCTTTTTAAGAGATCCGGCGATGAGGAAAAACACAAGAAAGGGAGTTATCATGAACAAAAGGATTATTATCACACTGATGTTGATGATAAGTTTTCTTATCATCATTCCGTTATCCGCCAGAGAGGAAGGCAATTTAAAAAATATTTATCAGGTTAAACAGGAAATTATCAACGCTGTTAACAATTGGGGCAATGAGTTGAGCCCAAGCGGCTCATCCGGCACCGGTGTTCCTGCCAGCACAGCCGGATCGACCGACAGCGGTTGTGTCGAAATCGACGTTGAACTGCCCGATACCGTCATCTGGACGGGCGAACCTGACTCCGGTATGGCCGAAGGATTTATCGAATTGACTAATTGCGGCGCCAAAGCGGCCGAGATTCAGGTGATTATTTCGTTATCGATTCAAATCTCATATTTGGTCGATACCACTTTTTACGTTCCGGCTATTCCGATTCCACTGGGAGCCGGAGAGACGGTTGTCCGTAAGTACGTCTTTCCAATTCCTGAGGTAGAAGGTGAGATTACCGTCTGTGCGACGGCTTTCTCGGGCGCCGCCCAAGACGCCGATTGCAGCTCGATGGCGATTGTCGGCCTGGGAACCAATGGTATCCTGATGGAAGCCTACGGCGTTTTGTTTCAGGGAACCGGATGTATCTTATTCGCCCCGGCCGGCGATGCCTCGCACGGCTATGTTCTTGAAAATTACGGAGAATTCGGAGTCGGCGATACGGTTTATGTGACCGGCTATTTGCAATGGGGGTGCGCGACCGAATGTCCCGAAGCGGTTGGCTGTATCAATGATAATACGATCGAAAGGGCCGGTGCACCGGCAATGACATTTGAAAGCTGCGGGGTTCTGGCGGCGGCGCAAGATTGTATATTATTCATTCCGACGATCGGCAACAGCTGGCCGTACAATCCGGCCGACAGTTTATGGCAGATGATACTGACGCTTGAAAATTACGGCGTATTTCAGCCGGGAGATTCCGTTTATGTCTCCGGGACCTTGATAATGCAGAGCAATCCGACCTGCCCGCAGGCGGTCGGAACCGTCGTTGAAAACAGCATCGAACCATGTACCGACTGGCCGCCGACTCCATACAGCGCCTGCGGCGTTTTGATGCAGGGGGTCGAATGCGTGTTGTTCGCACCTCTGGCCGATACAGGCTCACTTTTGGTACTCGATAATTATGGACCGTTTGGTGTCGGCGATACGGTCATGGTTTCCGGTTTTCTGGTTATCGATTGTATGAATATTTGCATGCAGGGAAATGGGTGCGTGGTGAACAATCAGATCGATTCCTGCGGTGGCCCGCCTACGGATTATATTTCGGGCTGTGGGATTCTGATTGAAACTTCCGATTGCATGATGTTTCAGCCGTTCGATAATTCGCCTGATAGTCAATCAATGTTATATCATATCGAAAACTATGATGGATTCGGTAACTTGGATACTGTTTTTGTTTCGGGGCCCGTTTTAGTTGATTGTCAAATTTCTTGCGATACGCCGTTTTACGGATGTATTATGGATAACATAATCGATACCTGTGGTTCAGATAATCCGGTTGACAGTTTCTCGGCATGTGGTGTGATTACTATTGATAGTAATTGTATTCTCTTTTCGCCTCTCTATTCCGACAGTCTGAGTTTCAAATTGTATGATAATTATGGCCATGTCGATGGTGATACGGTTTTTGTCAACGGCTGGATGGATTGGAACTGCTACAGCTACAGCAGTTGTATTTATTATGGCTGTTTGAATGTATATAACATGACTTTCTGTGATACGACCGAACCGACGTATCCGTATGAAGCCTGCGGGATTTTACTCGGTTATCCGCAGTGTCTGCTGTTTGCGCCGCTGGATGACTACTACACGCGAATTTTACTCGACAATTACGGAGGCTACTCGGCGGGTGATACTGTCTACGTAACCGGCCAGTATGCACCTTCATGCCAGAATAGCTGTGGCGATTCGGTCGGGTGTCTTTACAATAATAGTATCAGACTTTGCAATAATAATCCTCCCGACTCGGTGTCCTACGAGGGATGCGGATTGCTCAGGGAAGATTTTGGGTGCCTTCTGTTTATCTCTTTCATGGAGTCAATCCCTCCAACGGTACTGGATAATTATGGCTCTTATGTTGCCGGTGATACCGTTTTTGCCGCCGGTATGGTTTACTTCGATTGTGGACCGGTGTGTGATACTCCGGGTATCGGCTGCATGAAAGTCGATACGATTTCCACATGCGGCTCCGAACCGGGGACGCCATTTCAATCGTGCGGTTATTTATACCAGGGGCCGTTGTGTTTATTGTTCCGGCCGGAGTATTTCCCCGATACCGTCATCGGATACAAACTCGAAAATTACGGGACATTTGTTACCGGCGACACCGTATTTGTCGATGGCTGGCTTGAGAATTATTTACTTAATGACTGCGTCGGTGTTTCGCACGTTGTAGCGAATAACAGCATCGGCCCGTGTGACAGCTTGCCACCCGATACAACGTACTATTCGGGATGCGGGATGCTCTGGGATGATACCGGCTGTGTTCGGTTTTATCCGTACGACGGCGCTTTCCCGCCGGCAGTCCTGACCGATTACGGCTCCTTCCGTGAGGGTGATGAAGTATACGTTTCGGGCGTGCTTAATTTCGATTGTACTCATCCATGCGCCTACGGCCCGTATATCTGTCTTGATAATGACACCATTATTACCTGCGGCGGTAACCAGGGCGAACCATACGGCGGCTGCGGCGTTTTATGGATGGCTGACAGTTGTCTCCTTTTCCATCCGATTACGCCCGATACGATGTGGTATTATCGCTTTGCGGCCATCGGTCCTTATGAACTCGGCAATTACGGGGACTATGGCAACGGTGATACGGTATATGTAAATGGAACACTATTTCCCAATTGCACTTCGGGATGTCCCGGGGCGACCGGATGTATTTTTGACAATACTATCGGAGAATGTGGTAGCCAGCTTCCCGATTCATTTTATTTTGCCGGATGCGGCGTGCTCGTCGATGACACCGGATGTATCCTGTTCTATACGGGAATCGACTCGATACCGCGCGCACTTCTAACCAATTATGGTTCGTTTACCGTCGGTGATTCCGTTTATGTGGACGGCTGGCTGAATATCACCGAGGGTTGTGAATGTTATACTATTATTTATCCATGTATCCATAACACGATTATCGATTCCTGTGGTGGTTTCATCAGCGATACGATTTCCGTCTGCGGCGTGCTGGTGCAGGGGACCGAGTGTATTGTTCTTGAGGAACTTTATCCGGATAGCGGTTTTGCCTATATGGCATATCTTCTGGATAATTATGACTCCTTCGGTGTTGGCGATACTGTCCGGGCGACGGGATTATTGAGACCCAATGATTCGCTGACGTTCTGTCCCGAAGCGCAGATGCGCATTGCTGAAAATACAATCGGATATTGTAACGGCAAATCGCCGACGGTCTCTCGAGTCGGTGATATTAACGCATTGCAAATTTATCCCAATCCCTTTAATCCGGCAGTAACGATATCGTTCAACCTTCCGTCGGCAACCAGAGTCAGCCTGAAGATTTACAACATCCTCGGGCAGGAAGTGGAAACACTGGTCAACAACCAGGTGCTGGAGGGCGACCAGAAGTATGAATGGGATGGCAGTCGTTTTGGTTCCGGTGTTTATTTCTATCGTCTGAATACGGAGAATGTCAAAAGAACGGGGAAGATGATATTGGCGAAATGATGATTTTTACGAGTTTAACAGATCTGAGGAAAGGGTGATTTGAGAGGAGGTAAACAGCTTGCCTATTCTCAGCGTGGCAGGAGAATTAGTCTGTGAAAAATATATTTTACTTAATTGTATTGTTGTTGTCTGTGCCAGCTTTCGGGCATGAGTTCGTTCAGTATGTTGACGGCATGGTAGCGGGGGAGCAATTCGGCAGTGCTATGTGTACTATCGATTTTAACAATGATGGTTACATCGATCTGGTCATTTCGGCTCCGTCTTCGGATGAGGGCGGAATATCATCGGGAAAAGTCTATATCTATTACGGGGGAAGTACGTTTGATTACATACCCGATCTACAGATTATCGGACCGGCCGGCTCGTTTTTCGGTAAAGCGGTTTCATCGGCCGGTGATTTTAATGCCGACGGCATTTCCGATTTAATGGTCGGGGCACCTTACTATGATACGCCGGCGCCGAATGCCGGGGCGGTCTTTATATATTATGGCGCCGATGTACCGGATACAACCGCTGATTTGATTATCTATGGTCAGGCGGCGGGAGACTATTTCGGCATCGATCTTGTTTCTGTCGGAGATTTCAACAACGACACTTACGATGATATTGCGGTCGGCGCCTATAAGGCCGACTGGGGAGGCTTTACCGATGCCGGAAAGGTCTATATCTATTATGGAGGAATTTCGGCGGACAATAGCGCCGATAGAATTTTAGTCGGTGACGGCGATGGTGAACGGTTCGGTTTTGCACTTACCGCGGGCGATTATGATAACAGCGGTTCGGCGGACATCGCAGTCGGAGCATACAGTTTTGATAATGATTATCTGAATCAGGGTCGAATATATATCTTCAACGGCGGAAGTATGCCGGATAGTCTTTATGATTTGACAATTACGGGTGCGCAGGCCGGAGATAAATTCGGATGGTCGCTGTCAACAGGCAATATAAATGGTGATGATTATGATGATCTGATTATGGGCAGTGATGGATATTCGGTGGGCAATTATGAAACCGGCAAAATGTATCTCTTTTTTGGCGGCGCTGCAATGGATAATACGGTTGACTATGAATACAGTCTCAATAGATCAGCCGATGATTATCTGGGATTTGCGGTGGTTTCCGGAATAGACCCCGATATTGACGGCGATGACGATATTTTAATCGGCATGCCGGGAAACGATGACGGTGCCGAAGATGCCGGCGGGGCGGTGTTAATATCCGGCGGGAATTATCTTTGGGCCGATACGCTTTTTTACGGCGGCAGCAGTTTGGAGCAAATGGGCAAAAGCATCGGTTTCTGGAAAGACGCCGACGACAGCGATGAGACACGGCTTATCCTGGGCGCATCTTCTTATGAAAATTATCTGGGAAGAATATATATTTATCGATACTTATCATCAGGGGCGCCGGATTGCGGCGACGCCAACGGCGATGGTGTCGTCAATGTTTTTGATGTTACTTTTATTATTTCCTTTTTATATCTCGATGGACCGCCTCCCGAACCATTGGAGATTGCCGATGTCAATAACAGCGGCGTGGTAAATATTTTTGATATAACCCATTTGATAAGCTTTTTATACCTGGAGGGACCAGCGCCGGTATGCCCGTAGGCTAATATGTGCCTGCGGGAGGCCGACGGAATATTTATATTTGCGGAAGGAGAGGAAAAGCCGAGCGGAAATTTATTGACGACGCTTATTAATTATTAGAGCCGGTTTTGTCGTATAGCAGTCTGCTGAAAAGGTGTCTTGAAGGGAACGAGAATGCTTGGGGCGAGTTGATTGATTATATCACCCCGCTGGTCCTATCGATATGTCAGAAAAACAGACTGTCCCGGGAAGAAAGCTGCGACGTTTTCGGCCAGGTTTCTTATAAGCTTCTGGAAAATCTGAACAAAATTAAATCCGGCGGTAAATTGCTGCAATATGTTCGTACTATGACGATCAATGAAGTAATAAATATTTATCGAAAATCGAAGCGTGATGTCAAGGCAACGACCCATGTTTATGAAACGCTTTATAATCTCAAGCCGATGACGCCCGAGGAGATATATGAATATTCCCGGAGGGTGGAAGTTCTGCTTGATGCCTTGGCGCGTTTGCCCGAACGGGAATATCGCCTGCTGCGCGCGCTTTTTCTGGAACCGCGGGATCTATCTTACAAAGAGATTGCCGAGCGCCTCGATATGCCGGTTTCGTCAATCGGCCCGACTCGCGCGCGCGGGCTGGCAAAATTATATAACATTTTAAAAGGAAAAAATATTTGAGCGTATGCAAAAGATACCGCCAAATAAGGGGATGTGCCCATGAAGAATAGTGAACAAAAATACGAATTATTGCTGAAATTTCTAAGGTCCGAACTGGACGATAAAGAGAGCAATAAAATAAAAAAAATGCTGAACTCTGACAGGGAGTTCCGAAACATGTACGATGTATTAAAAAATTACGGTGCTGACCGGTTGAAGGGTCATCTTGCGGAGTTAATGCCGTCGCTTAAACAAATTTCAATCAATATGTTCCGGGAATATCATAAATCGGAGCGGGATCGTGCTGTTGAGCGCGGATTGCCGATTTTCGATTCCGACGTTATGCCGATGCCCGAAGGCGTGCGGCCGTCGGTAACCAATTCACGACGCCTCAAGTACAAATTCAAAGGAATGGATCTGGAGATGTCGCTATACCCCATTTCTTTATATTCGTATGAAATGATCGGTCAATTCAGTGGCGTAGAGGGAAAAACTTATCAGATCGAGCTGACCGGGAAAAAGTTCAGGCAGACGACTGAAACCGATGAGTTGCACATGTTCACTTTTGCGCGAATACCGTCAGATGTATATCAAATTAATATCATCGAAAATAAGAAAATTCTGGCGGTCGTTGATTTAGAAGTATGATAAGCTTGGAGAACTTAAAAAATATCGGGTCAAAAAAGGCTATGGATCGCCTTTTGGAGAAGCATTTCAAGGGTAAAATGCAGCTGTTTCTTGCAGAACTTAATGAAAGCTTTAATAATCTTTTGCGAACCGATATAAAAAGGGCGGGGAAATTTCTCAAACTGATAAAATCTCTTTTTCGATTCCTCGCGCCTGAGTTGCAGTCACGTCTGATGGTTATGGAGGCGCGCTACGCCCGGTTCACCGGCGATAATAAAACAGCCGCCGGGAAATACGAAAAAGCACTGATACAAAATAATAGGTGCCGCGATTATGAGGCTAATGCCCGATTGCGAAAGGGCTTGATGAGCGTTTATATGTATCTGGGGAAATATTCGAAAGCGATTAAAACAGGTCGTCTGGCC
The DNA here is from genome assembly GCA_964452645.1 of uncultured Ignavibacteriaceae bacterium. Classification (GTDB taxonomy): domain Bacteria; phylum Zixibacteria; class MSB-5A5; order GN15; family PGXB01; genus CAYXTW01. The sequence goes on along the minus strand of CAYVMO010000014.1, from coordinate 49,432 downwards.
CTGACGTACTTCCGCAAAAATAATATGATCAACGATTGCGGGCAGATTTTGAATAATATCGGCAATATTTATCATCGGATGGACAAGGTCGATAAGGCCCTCAAATATTATGAACAGGCCCGTGAAATCTATAAAAAAACCGGTGGCGTTCCCCTGGCCATTATAGATTTCAATCGCGCCAACATTTACTCGGTTAAAAATGAGTTAAGCAAGGCGTCCGGATTGTACCATAAGGCGGGAAAGCTTTATAGAGATACGGGAAATTATATCGCTGCCTGTCAGGTCGATTATTCGCTGGCAATTATCGATTACTGGCAAAACAGGTATCCCGAAGCGCTATCGAGCTTTGAGAACGTAGTTGATCGGCTGCAAAAGCTGGGAGATCCGCGCACGGCTTTAATCGCCATGCTGGATCTGGCAGAATTGTATGTTGAGCTGAATATGTACTCAAGTGCCGTTTATATTGCCGAAGAAATTATCGAACGCGCCGGTGAGATGAAGATGAATTATGAGCGTGCCAAGGCTCATTATATCATTGCGCATGCGTCAAATTATTTTAAGGATTTTGAAAAGGCGACCGCTTCACTGAAACTGGCTGAAAAATATTTTAAATCGGAAAACAATGTCCTGTGGCTGGGGCTGGTCAATCTGGAAAAAAGTCTTGTTAGGCTGGGTTGCGGCCGGTATAGCCGCGCCCGGGAATCAGCGTTGGGAGCAGTCAGACAGTTCAGTCGCAGCGGTGACAGGTATCGATCGCTATCCGCGAAAATTCAATTAATCGAAATAAAATTAAAATCAACCGGACCAAGTGCCGCTCTTCAAAGTGCAAAAAATTTGATGCGAATGAATTTACCGAATAGCCTGAAACAGAGACTTTATTTTCTAGTAGGGCTTTCTTACTTCGAACGGAAGAATTATGCGGACGCGTTAAAATGGTTCAAAAAATCAATAAGAATAATCGAGCAGACGCTGGAGATTATGTCGTCCGATGAAACCAGATATTTCTATGCCGCCGATAAATACTATATCTATAAAAAAATGATATTTTGTCTTTTAAAGCTGGGCAAAACGAAAGATTCCTATCTAAATAGCCTTCGGGCACTGAAAATGATCAATACACGCTCGGCCGGTGGAGATCGCCGGAATAAAAAGGTACCGAAAGAGCTGCTTGAACAGCGAAACGGATTGAGGGCGGCCCTTAAGAAAATCCACCGCACACCACAAGCCGGACAGCGAGTTGCTCTGGCCGAGGCCGAGGTTTTTAATATCGAGCAAAAATTATGGTCGGTGGAAAGAAAAATCCGAAAGGCACGGAGTTCTTCCACGGTAAATGTGTCAGATAAATCCCGATCGTCGATGCCCACCGAAAATCAGATTGGAAAGAATGAACGTCTGCTTAATTATGTCACGCTCGGGAATGAGATCGGCGTTTATATTGCCTCGGCACGAGACCAAAAATACCGACGTCTTCCCGTGACATCTGAATCTTTCCGGAGCGACCTGCATAAGTTATCTTTTGTCTGCGAAAAGGCGGTTTTCGGTTTTAACGGTGACGGCCGGACTTCGTCCGATACCAATCACATTTTAAGCCGCATTTACGGTTACCTGATCAAACCGATGGCCGATGAAATTTCCGGTAAGGATTTGATATTGCTGGCTAACGGGGATTTTTTCCAGGTTCCGTTTGCGGCTTTGAGAGACGATTCCGGGAATTATCTGAAGGATAGTCACCGTCTGTATTTAATCTGCAATCCGTCGGTTCTGGCCGAACGACCGAAAAGTGACTTGAAATATTCCGACAGGAATAATGCTATATTCGCGGCCGGTATCGATAATTTGCCCGCGGCGGGAATCGAGGCGAAAAAAATAGCCCGGATGTTTGAAAGAACAAAATCATATATGAACAATAAGGCCTGCCGGGAGAATTTTCTGGCGGAGTTGAAAAGATCGGATGGTTTTTTGCACATTGCGGCACATGCGTCCCATTCTACCGAAAATCCGCTGTTTTCTAAAATAATTTTGGACGACGGCCCGCTTTATCCGTTCGATATTTATGGAATGAATCTTAAACCGACCTTAATAACTTTGTCGGGCTGTCATACGGCGGCGCCTGGATTGTACTATGGTAATTCTTTCAGTATGGCCAAGGCTTATTATCAAGCCGGAAGCCGATTTGTTCTTGGCTCTTTGTGGCCGATTTCGGACAAAATCGCCACCTATTTTATGATAAATTTTTATAAACAGCTATCGAAAACAAATAATATCCCGTTGGCGTATAAAATAGCGGTGGATATTATTTCCTCAACGATTGCCAACCCGGCTTTATGGGGTTCATTTATTCTGCTGGGTATCTGAAAGGAGAGGAATTATGCACAACCATAAATTTACAAGAAGACTCTTACTGATAACAATTTCGATGTTGATATTTACCGCGCTTTCGGGCCATGCTCAATACGATCCGTTTTATGGATGCGGGGTTATTTCGGGCGACAGCGGCTGTTATGTCTTTGACATCGATGGGTTGCATAACACTTATTATCTCCTCGATTCCATTGATGGTATAAATTCCGGGGAGTGGGCGTGTATTTACGGTTATCATGATGTTTATTGCGATACATCATGCGCCTCGGTTATCGGGTGTGTGGCGGTTGATTCGATATTTCCCCAGGCGCCTCCCGATACAACTTTTTATGAAGCCTGCGGGATTTTATTGCAGGGAGCCGATTGCATTATCTTTACTCCTATTTCCGGGCCGATTTACGACAGTACTTTATATATCTATCTGGATTATTACGGACCTTTTATTCCCGGCGATACCGTCTGCGTAAGCGGCGTGCTGATGTCCACAACTCCGCCGGATTGCCCGGAAGCAAACGCGCGGCTTTTAGGTAACACCATTGAAGCGTGGTCGCCGTCCAATTATCCGTACAGCGGGTGCGGGATACTGGTTTTTGATTTAGGCTGCCTTTTATTTATGCCGTTGGATTTACCGACGACATACTATTATCTCGAAAATTACGGGACATTCACAGAAAACGACACGGTTTGTATCTCAGGGACACTTGTTTACGAATGCGATACCGCTTGTGTCGGATCGGACGGATGTATTATCGGTAATACCATTTATGCCTGGGAGGACGAAGGTGACTGGCCGTACGAAGAATGTGGTGTTATCGTGCAAGGAGTCGATTGTCTTGTTTTCGCGCCTTTCAACGACACGCTTTATCTTGCCCTCGATTATACCGGTGAATTTACTGTCGGCGATTCGGTTTGTGTTTCCGGTGTCGTCGAATGGGGATGCGATTTCGGATGCACCGGTGTTTCCGGTTGCGTATATACTAACAATATTCAGCTTCGTACCGATTATTATTACAATTTCGAGGCTATAATAAAAATGGAGGAAGGCTTTTCGATTGAACCGATTTTATATCAGTACCAGGGTTTTCCGCTCGATTCAATTATAGTCGATAATTTGTATCTGGTTTCCTTCGCTCCCTCATATATGATAGAAAATATAACGGTTGCGATTGAGAATCAGCCGGGTGTAATATTTGTCCAGCCCAATTATGCCATCGGTATGCCGGAAGCATTTCATGTCAGTCAGGATTTTCCCGATGACGCCCAGCCGCAGCTTATCTGGGGCTCGTCACCGGCCAGCTATTTCAGCAGTTCCGAGTATAACAGCGTCCAGAGTGATTCGGCCAACCTGTATTCCAACGGTGAAAATACGGTCGTGGCTGTTATTGACAACGGCATCGCGCTGGATCATCCGCTGCTGGTCAATTCAATTTCGGCCATGGGATACGATTTCGTCGATAATGATAATGACCCGTCCGAAGAGCCGGGTTCTTTATCGAGTCATGGGACTTTCGTGTGCGGGATTATCAGACGAATCGCGCCGGATTGTACGATTCTGCCGATACGTGCCTTTGATACATCGGGATTCAGCAACAGCTTTATGCTGGCTAATGCCATCAAATACGCTATCAATCAATCGGCTGATGTGATAAACATGAGCTTTGGAGCGTACTCTTCCAATCCGGTTATTCAGGAAGCGGTTAATGAAGCGGTTCAGTCCGGCATTTGCCTGGTGGCGGCGGTCGGTAATGCCGGGACCAATATCCCGTCGTATCCGGCGGCATACCCCGGCGTTATAGCGGTATCGGCTCTCGATACGATGGAGTACAGGGCCGATTTTTCCAATTACGGTGATCATCTTGATGTCTGCGCGCCAGGCGTAAATGTATATAGTTCATTGGCCGGCAACTTTGAATGGGGATGGTGGAGCGGAACTTCTTTTTCCGCGCCCTTTGCTTCGGCCGTCTGCGCCTTAATTATGTCTCAGGATAATGAATTGACGCCGTTTGAGGTTGAATCGCTGATGAAACAGACGGCTGACAACAACCTGAATTGGGGAAGTTTTATACCGCCGTCGACAGAATACGGTTACGGTCGGGTAGATGCATTGCAGCCTGTATTCGATGTCAGCCTTGGTGATGTCAACGATACCGGCAACAAAGACGTCATGGATATCATTTATCTGATAAATACGCTTTATAATGACGGACCGCAGCCGATACCGGTCGCCGATGTCGGTGACACCGATTGCTCGGACGTGATTAATATCTTCGATGTTGTCCGATTGATTAAATTTCTATATATAAGCGGACCGCGACCGTCGTGTTTTAATGAATAATTGCTCTTTTGCACGAGGGTCTCTAATCTCCTAATTTTGGAAGGCCGGCTCCTTCGTAGATCATTTTTAATCGTTTTCCGGTGTATCAGTTTTTTGCTCAGTGTCCTTGTCAATAACCTGCTTCTCGATCAGGGATTGATACCAATTCAGATGATGATGTTTTGCCCATGTTTTTGTAACATGGCCGTCAACCAGTACCCGCCATGTTCCGGGATTGGCGATTGTGCCAAGATAGGCGTGAGCGAGAACTCCTGCTATCATGACGAAAGCGGTGAGATTGTGAATTGTGGAGAGGAAGCACTTCGCGGATACGGGTAAATATCCTCTGAATGTCAGCAGCAATCCGGTAATAGATATGAGGATTCCGAAAATAGACGTGAACCAGTAAAACATTTTCTGCCCGGCATTAAACCGCCCGGCGGCCACATCACCCTTATAACCCAAATAACCACCTAATTTTCGTACCCATTCCTTGTCATAGCTGGTAAAAACGGCATCACGGAACCATATCACTATGCCTAAAATCGTAGTTAAGATAAAAACAAACCCGGAAACGATATGGATCGTCAGCATCTGCTGCGGAGACGCAAAGAGCAATTGTTGCCAGAGTACCAAATTAAATGCCATTATAAGTCCTGTCACCGACAGGATAATGAAGGCAATCAGGCGAAATAGATGGATACCCCGCTCAAAAAATGAAAAGCGCTTGATTTCACCTGAATTCGGAATAAAACGAATATGCTTCGGTCCGTAGCTGTGATAATGCAGGGTAATGAAAAATATTACCATTATAATCCCCAGGCTGACTATGGGGCTCAGTACCTGCTGGTGAAATGAATTAATGGCGAAAGTAATCGGATTACATCCGAAGAGTCGGCCGTTCATTACGGTCACCGGTTGACCCGATTCGTCAGCCATATCTACGATTCTGGCCCCTTCGAAAAAATTTGCCTTTGCCGTATGACAATCTTGACAGCCGTTATAACCGAGCGCCAATCGGGCCGGGGCCACATTGTGACTGATTGAATATTTTATACAGGGTGGAAAATCATATTCAAGATTGACCAGATTTCGGTTTTCATCCAAATGGTAAGCTTTATTTCCTTTAACCAAGACCGGATGAATATTGGAAAATCGGGCATTCCCCTGCAAAGATTTTTCAAACGCGATGATCCCGGCGATGATTTCTTCGGCGCGGTTGACTTCAGGAATACCGTCATTGTTGTCATCGGTTACTTTATCGGAGTACAGCTTCCAGGCCGCGGCCTGTTCACGCAAAAATAAGGGATACAAGATTCCATCATCGCCGAGATTCGCCCACCAGGTTAATACCAGAATGTTGAAGGGGTATATTTTTTTATTGACCCACCGTTCGTAGTTCGGTTTCCATTCACCCAGATCGCCGAATTTTTTGGCCGAATCCGGTTTGATATAAAATTGCAGTTCACCGGTCGATGATTCAAAGCCCTGCGCGGCCGCCCGGCCAAGTGATGGTATATGACAGGATTCGCAGGCAATTCGATCTAAGTGTGAGGGTCGGATTTTGCGATGGTCCGGAATGGTAGCGCCCAGATATCCCTCCATATGACACTCCTCGCAGGTTCTTATGGTTCCATCGAGTTCGTCAGCCACCTGGGAGACGCTGGAATTTCCTTTGGCGAACTGATGATCTAATCCGGACGGATGACAGGCGGCACAGGAAATTCCCTGATTATTGTGAATATCGGGGTTGTGAATATCATTCCAGGTAAAGCCTCTTTTACGAGTATCGGTTCGGCCATGGCAGAAAACGCAATTTTCATCCGGAGGCGGCCAGGAAACATCAAGAGTAATCGTGCCATCGGCATTAAAAAAGCGGAGATTATAGGTGACTTGCGGTATTTCATCATCAACGACGGTGCCCTCGACAATTCCAAATCCGGTTCCGGCCACGACCGCCCATCGGTAATTTCCGTGTTCCAGCTGATAGGCCCTTTCATCGAATGAATACCCTTTCAGATGACATACAAAACAATCCGCCTCGACAACACCGCTTTTATTCCATCGGCTTTGATAATAATCACCGTCCAGTGTCTCCGCCAGTGACGGATCATCGGTCATCATTTCATCATAGCGATTTCCGTCTCGATCGTGCTCCAATCCTCCGCCACCAGGATGGCAGGCGCCGCATGGATAAGGCGAGCCGTTACCGGCCGAGAAACCGACGAAATCATAAATGGTTAAATCAATCTCATCGGGTGAATTATTGATTTTCTTCGGCAGCTGACGATAATACATCGGACACCATTTGCCCATCATTCCGTTTGATATCTGCCATGGTTTGCCCTGATCGATACCGAAACTATCACTGACAACATCCCAGCCCATTTGAAAATGATAGCCGGAAGTAATAAAATCATAATCGTGGCACAGACCGCAGGTTTGGACCGTGGAAAAAGGTCGTTTATCGTTTTCTCCCAGAACGGGATTGATTTCATCGCCGTCTTTGTCCAGCAAGGTAATCGGTGGATGCGCCGATTCAGCCGAACTAAAAAAAAGTAGTACAAGGCAAACAGCAATTGACAATATTAATTCTGACTTGGTGGATACTTTACGCATAGTCTTCAGCCCCGATTTTATAAATTCCAGGGAGTAATATAATTCGTTTTTTTAACTGAAATTCCCGATCTATTCATATTTTCAACGTTAAAATGAAAAACATATTGCAGCGGTATGATTTGCCAACTTTCCACATAACGATACCGTAACCATACAAAAATAAAAAGCTCATATCCAGTCTTTTATCAAATCCGAATCATAAAATCCTGATAATATCGCTTTCAGATTTTGTCGGATTAGCCGTATATCATCGTCGGTAATATCGTGTCAGATTAATGATGTATAAATCGGTTCAAATTTTAAAAATAATGTCCACTGTATGTAGTTATCAATCAATAGCTTAAGTTGGCGCATAATGATTAATGACAGAAATGTTTACGGATTAGTATTATATTGGACCGGATTTTTATGGTAATCATATTAGGTATCTAAAAAAAGCCTATCAATAAAATAATTCGTTTTATTATATTATTCATTGTAATTATTTGTATAATTTGCAAATATTGATTGAAGAGACATTCTAGACTCATGGAGAATATGTCCGAATTCCGCCAAAATTTGGCCACCAAAGAATGGGTGATACTGGCGCCCAATCGAGGTGCCAGACCTTCAGACATTGTGAAGCAATTGCCCAAAAAAGAGCCGTTACCTGAATATGAGCAAACTTGCCCCTTCTGTTTCGGCAATGAAGCGCAAACTGAAAGGCCGGTTTTTGTTTTACCGCCGGAAGGTAAATGGCAGGTCAGAGTAGTCCCGAATAAATTCGCGGCCTTAAATCCCGGCTTTACGGCTACGCGGACGAAAACCGGTTCTTTCCTGACAGCAAAAGGATTCGGAATTGCAGAAGTGGTCATCGAACACCCAAAACACAATTTAAATCCCGCGCTTATGAGTGCCGGCGAAGTTGCGAACATTTTGAAAGCCTACCGGCAAAGGCAAATTGAGATTAGCAAAAATGAAAACATTAATCTTATCACGATATTTCGCAACCACGGACAGAGAGCCGGCACATCGCTAATGCACCCCCATTCACAAATAATAGCGACACCAATCGTCCCTCCGCATGTTCGTTATCCCATGGAGCAGGCGATTTCATATTATGATATGTACGGCCAATGCGTTTATTGCGAAATGGTTATGGAAGAAATGCGGCAAAAAGAACGGGTTATATCCGAATCCGATAATTTCGTCGCTTTCTGTCCATTTGCATCCCGATCCCCGTTCGAATGCAGGATCTATCCCAAAAAACATATACCGAGTTTTGTTTTGTCGAAAGACGAAGATATACAGGAGCTTGCCTCGATTTTGCGCGAAGTATTGCTGAGATTATATAAAGGTTTGGGCGACCCCGATTACAATTATATAATACGCTCATCACCTGTCGGCGACGAAGATACACGATATCTGCACTGGTATATGGTTATTGTACCCAAAATTACGATACCGGCAGGATTTGAAATTGGTTCCGGAATCTATATAAATACTGTTCCGCCGGAGGATGCGGTTCAGATTCTTCGGGAAGTATCGATTGTTAATTAATAAAAAAAATCGAATTCTACACGATGTTAAATCCATAACTTGTTGGATGATAAGATAGTTCGCCATTTGAAGGCCTTCATCGCCAACCAATAAACGAATCTATTTCAAAAGATATACCATTTACCGGCTTTTTTCTTGACGTTAGTCGATTGTTATTCAATGCATTAGCGTGAATATAATAAAATTAGCGAAAAAATCACAAAAATCACAAAAAAAATACTTGACAAATCGTCTAAACTGACGATACTGTCGAAAATGACGATAACGTCAGTAATGAATTTGATAAGAGCATATAAAGCGAGGCAAGATGCCCAGGCGAAAACAATCCCGGCAGCAACGCCGATATGATCGTACCGGTAATAAAATAATCGATGCGGCACGGTCTATTTTCGCTGAAAAAGGCCTGGCCGCCGCGACGGTAGATGATATTACGGAGCGAGCCGATATCGGGCGAGGGAGTTTCTACTATCATTTCTCTAATAAAGAGGAGCTTATCAGAGAAATCATCGGGGAGATTCTGAAAGAACTGACTGTGCAAATGGAGTCGAACAGCAGGAAGCAAAAGGATCTTGGATTGATGCTGGACGCCATGATAAATACCCATATTGATTTTTTCAGCAGCCGCTGGGAGGATTTTGTACTTTATTATCAGGGTCGCGCCGATTTGACACTCGAACAGACCTTCGAAGGTCTCGAGACGCCTTTCATGGATTATTTGAGCAGCATCGAGAATCTTGTCGACAGTGCGGTTCCTCAGCCGATTTCCAAACCGAAACTCCGCCGATTGGCGTGCGCCATCGCCGGGTTTATTGCGGGTTATTATTCCTTCGCCAGTATCGCGACGGAGAATGAAGATATTGATAAGTCGTTTATGTCATTGAGATATGCCTTCGTAGCCAGTCTCAGTCGATTTGTAAAAGAAGCCTTACCCGAAGATCGGGTAAGATGGTAGTATGTAAAAAATGATTGAATAAGGAGTAAGAAGAGTTAACCGCTCCTACGGAACAGTCATTATGTAAGTCGTCGAAGCAGTTCGGTTCACGGGGAGAACTTAGCCGGACACGGGGAAGGCGGCTTCAGGCTCACTACCTGAATCACGTATCTCCGCAGCCTGTGCAAGAGGGTTGCGCGGACTATCGGAAGACAAAATAATTAATCAGGAGCCCGAGGGGATCGATACGCAATTGCGATTCGGCAGGAACTCGCCGGCGGCGAGACGCCTGCGGGATGAATTCTATGTAACGCCGACGCATTAAATGTTCGGACCCCCAGATAGAAAGAAAACCATGGTAAAAATAAGGAGATTGACAAAATGAAAAAGCATGTATGGATATTGCCGAGCATCATTGCCATGTTGCTGGCATCGGCAATAATGGTCAAACCACTGAAATGCGAGGAGGAGCCGGAAGACCTAATCATCGGGGATTATGATGATGATTCCGGCGAGACAGAAAATGGAACAATTCTCCAGACAATCGCCGACTTTGATTCCCTGGAAACTTTCGGAGAATTATTGGAGCAGGCAGGATTGACCGAAATATTAGATGGAGATGGTCCATTTACGCTTTTTATTCCGGATGACAGCGCTTTTTTAAGACTTCCCGAAAAAGAACTCGAAAGAATGGAATCCAGCGATGAGTATCTCAAGTCCATCTTATTGAGACATATTGTCAAAGACCAAAAGGTCGTCTTCGACAACGAAGAAACCAGATCGATTATAACCGCCGGCGGCGAAGAAATAAATGCCGAGGCCACTGAGGAATCGGTTCAAATCGAAAACGCCAGAGTAATCGATGAGGAAATTGAATGCAGTAACGGCGTAATACACGTTATCGATGCCGTTATAATGCCAAAAAAGGTCAAGTATTAGGTAAATAATCGGGCGTAAAATCCGAGGCCTCTTTTCAACGGGGTCCCGGATGTGCGCGTAACCAATCAATGCATGTGGAGATGCAAAAAATGAAAACAAATTATGTCGCCGGTGAAGCCGCGAAAGGAGCCATTGACGTCTTAAAAGATTATCCTGATTTAGAAAGATTCAGCGTTGTGGACATCCGAAACGCATGGGGGTTGGCTGGCAGTTTTGATATTTATGACTGTAATCCCGAAACAATCCGCGACGCTGACGAAATTAAGCGTTTTGTTCGCGAACTTTGCGAACTGATCGAAATGAAGCGTTTCGGGGAATGTGTCGTCGTAAATTTCGGCGAAGATGAACGCGTCGCCGGTTTCTCGATGACCCAATTAATTGAGACATCTTTAATCTCGGCGCATTTCGCCAATGCAACCAATACGACCTATCTGGACGTATTCAGTTGCAAGCCATATAATCCGGAAATCGTCAAAAAATTCGCAATGGAATTTTTCGGCGGTTCGCGCTGCACGATGCAAGTCAACCTGAGGGCATAATCATGAAATATGTCCACAATGTAACCGACTTAAATGAGTGCCGCGAACTGTGGAAGCAGTTGGTCCCGAAAGACCAGATTTCCGACCTGTGGGAGGTGCGCGATTGTTTTCAGCGCCATTACGGCCATAGACCTAATTTTGTAATCGCCAATGATAATAGCGGCGTCTGTGGTTTTCTTCCGTTGAGCTGGAACGAGGAAACGAAAACATATTTGTACTTTCCCGGCGAGACATGGGAGGGTAAAACCTGGCTGGAGCAAAATCATTTAGTCTTCAGGGATGGCGCCACTCTCAAATCGCTTCTTAACCGCATCCCCGGAGATTATTATCTGCGTTATCTTCAGCCGACCGAGGAGATGATTAATTCACATCATACCATTGATGAAATCGGGTATTACTTCCTGCCGCCTCGATACGATTACGACATTAATAATTACCTTACGGAATTTTCCGGAAAATCCAGGAAGAGATTAAGTCGTGAATTGAATGCATTTGAATCCCGCAATCATGAATTTGTCTATAACAATGAATCTGATTTCGAGACCCTGGTATCATTAAATTTCAAACGCTACGGCGATTTATCTTATTTCAGCGATTCGCGATTTCTTGATAGTTTCCGCAGCCTGTTTCAATTACTCAATGAGCGCAATTATGTCAGATTGGTAACGGTGCGTATCGAGGGAAAAGTCGCCGCTGTTGATATGGGGTGTGTTTACAACGGAACGTATACTCTTCTGGCCGGCGGCACCAATCCGGAATTTCCCGGAATTGCGAAATTCATTAATCTCCATCACATGAAATGGGCCTGCGAACAACGCATCGAGAAAGTCGATTTTCTCTGCGGCGATTTTAACTGGAAAACTCTCTTTCATTTGACGCCCCGACCATTATTCCTATTGACCGGTCAGGGCAAAGGAGCGACCCGTCGCGAGACGATAAATACAGGCTTAAAAGAGCGGCCGAGGATTGGCCTGGCGGCCGGGAGTATGAATCGTGTCTGACAAACGCGTTCTTGTAATCGGGACCACTCCGGATTATATATCATATATTCATCTGCATTTCCCCAACCGGGCCTTGTTTGTCACCGATACGGCTATGCGCCAACGAAGCCCGGAGACCAAACCCGACGATTGTTCGGAATTGGTTTGCCAGCTAAAAGACTTCGATACCGTCGTCAGACGAATAATACGGCACTGCCGTCAATGGAAACTTGAAATATCCGGTTTAACCTGCTTCGATTGCGAATATCTTGAGCTGGCCGCGAATATCGCCAAATTCTTTTCGCTGGAATATCCATCGGCAAAATCGATGGCTCTGTGCCGCTCTAAATTTTTGTCGAAGCAGGCCTGGACTCAGAACGGAGTCAGGTGTCCGCGATTCAAGCTGGTTCGATCAGAATTCGAGACGATTAGATTCGTGAAGGATCTCGGGCATCCTATCGTTTTAAAACCGCTGACTGGAAGTGGCAGCGAGCTGACATTTCAATGCTTCGATATTTACGAAGCGTTTAATGCCTATCGGTCGGTAAAAAACGGTTTAAGAATCCGGGAAAATTCTCCACTGTACTGTCTGCCAAAAGAGAGCGGCCTGGAAAGCGATTCGCAAGCGCTTATTATGGCGGAAGAGTTTATCTACGGACGTGAGTACAGCTGCGATTTTATTATCACCGAAGGGGCCTCGACTATCATTCGTATCGCCAAGAAAATCCTGGATAAGACTCTCCCTTTCGGAACGACCACCGAATATATTGTCCCGGCGCGTCTTCCGGAATGGATTGATCAAAAGGAACTGGAGACGATGTTATTGCAGGCGGCCAAAGCGCTGGGCATTAATCGAGCTGTCTGTATGGTCGATTTTGTCATTGCCAAAGATGAAGTGGTGTTTCTGGAGCTCACGCCGCGTATCGGCGGTGATTGCCTGCCGCCAGTAATTAAACAATGTTGCGGTCTCGATATGCTCGGATTAGCGCTTGATTTTGCTGAGAAGAAAAAAATCGTGATACCTTCGGAATCAAAATGGAAACATATGGTTGGTTTAAGGATGTTCGCTACCATGGAAGGTAAAATAAATAAAATCGATGTTAGTAAACTCCATGACGATCCGCGCGTTCGGGAGATTATGCTTAAGCGCTTTCCGGGAGACGGCGTCACGCTACCGCCCGATGATTATGAATCATGGCAGTTGGGACATATTATCTTTGAAATCCCGGCCGATAGCGACATAGAAAAGGAGTGCCGGGAGATACGATCAAAAATTGAAATTATAATGGAGCCTTACGATGGCAATGATTTCACCGGGTATCATCAGCCGAATAATGAGATTATTCAAAAAACAGACTCCCCGGCTTGAGCAGTCCGAACTGCATGAGTTCGTTCAGCGGTTTTTGGACCGAGGGCAATATTTTCTGGAATGTGCCGATCAGCATGGGTCGCCTCTTTATGTTTTAGATATCGAAACGCTGAAGGAACACGCTAATCGATTCACGAATACATTTCGCAGTTATCTACCCGATATAAAAATATTCTATGCTCTTAAGAGCAACAACCATCCCGATATAATTTCGATTCTGGTATCAGAAGGTTTGGGTCTTGATGTCTCCAGCGGAGAGGAGTTAAGGCTGGCGCTCGAAAGAGGCGCCGACAGAATATTGTTCAGTGGGCCGGGAAAAACAGATGAAGAGTTGACCCTGGCTGTTCACAATTTCGGGAGTATCACGGTTTTGATGGACAGCTTCAGCGAACTGGAAAGGCTGCAACGGATCGCCGCCGAAAATGACACAGTAATTCGAACCGGAGTACGTATAGCCACCGATGAAAATGGTATCTGGCGAAAATTCGGTATTCCCTTGAATGATTTATCTCGATTTTTGAGCCTTTCCAATAAATGCAATAATATAAAACTGAACGGCATTCAGTTTCATATTAGCTGGAATCTGAACGCGAATAATCATCTGAAATTTATGGCCCGCCTTACGGCGGAATTACGTAAACTGTCTCCGGAATATAGAGGGCAATTGGAGTTTCTCGATATTGGCGGAGGATTCTGGCCGGAGGAAGGCGAATGGCTACAACCGGCCGCCACGGTCGACGGCATTATCCGGGAAAAAATATTTAACGGACAAATTTCTACTAATGAGCATTTTAAATGGTCTTCCATATCCATTGAGAATTTCGCGAAGCAAGTTTCCCGGTCACTGAAAAAACAAATGCCTGATGATATGAATTATTGTGTATATGTCGAACCGGGTCGATGGCTATGTAATGATGCCATGCACATTTTATTAAAGGTTATCGATCTAAAAGCAAGGGATATTGTCATCACCGACGGCGGCACCAATGCGGTCGGCTGGGAAAGATTCGAAAGTGATTATTTCCCGGTTATCAACCTGACACGGCCGAATCTAAAAGAAAATGATTGCTTGATTGCCGGGTCACTTTGTACACCGCACGATATCTGGGGATATAATTATTTCGGAGAAGATATTAAACCGGGAGATATACTTCTGGTGCCGAATCAGGGGGCTTATACCTGGAGCCTTCGGCAAAACTTCATAAAGCCGATCCCGGAAGTGGTCACCATGCTGTCGGTTCGAGAGAATACAGAGACATTGGAGTCAATAATAAGCAAAGAATAAAATCTAATTAAGATATTAACATTACGCATTATTGGCAAGAGGTAATCCTATGAACGAGCCTAAAAAACCCAAAAGATGCCCGCAGTGCGGGAGCCGCAGTATTCAACTTGAGGATTATGATGATGAATACGTTTATATTTACTGTGAAGACTGCGACGAGAGTTTCGAAATCCCGATAGGGAAAAAACCGAATTCACAAAATCCGCATGACAGCCATTATCAGGAGGAGCATAATTAAAGCGATTTAAATCTGAACCGGCAAAGGCGGATGCTATCCCCGCTGTTTAATCTGCAAAAAGGAAGACTCAAGCTAAATGGAAACGGTTTTACTGTTAGATAAATTTTTTGTGCCCGGTTTTCTGGTTCCGATATTGATTTTCTTTGCAAGAATTATCGACGTATCCATGGGTACGCTGAGAATCATAATGGTCGGCCGGGGATTGCGCACGATCTCTTCATTACTGGGTTTTATGGAAGTCTTTATCTGGCTGATAGCCATCAGTCAGGTTCTCCAAAATCTGCACGGTATAATTCATTATGTCGCCTATAGCGCCGGATTTGCCTCCGGGACATTCGTGGGCATGACAATTGAAAAAAGGCTCACGTTTGGTTTATATCTGGTTCGAATAATCGTCCCACTTGATGAAAATGGTATTGTCGAACGGTTGATTGAAAGCAGATATAAAATAACGCACATGATCGCGGACGGAATCAATGGACCGGTTGAGGTAATTCTGTCGGTCGTCAATAGGAAAGAACTTCCGGACATTCTTGGAATCGTAAAAAAGACCAGACCGAAGGCTTTTTATACGGTGGAAGATGTACGGATGATTCAAGATTATCAGCCGGTCCACTTTCACCGACCAAAATACAGGCGATTGTTGCAGCCATTTTATTGGTTCAGAAAGAGTAAATAAGGATTAAAGCCGTGCCAACGGAACAATGATCTAAAAATGGCGGCGCGATCGCATCTGCGGAATGGATAAGGGGAATTTAGGATAATAAATGAAGAATCAAAAAATATCATGCGGCTGGTATACGCGGGCAAAAGAAAGTCGATCTGTCGGGCGCCTTCCCGGTAGTGATTGCCGGGTCAACCTGGCCGGAAATTATGATTACCTCAGCCGGGCTTACTATGTCTCGCAGGATTTTGAAGATATCAATGAGCCGATTCGCCCGACCTGCAAGGAGATGCTCGACGCTTATGTTCCGCCTCTTTTTCTCGAAAAGGCCCGTCTGGCCGCTATCCCGATTCCTGAATATTATATAAGCAATGGTTTTTTTGAACCGCCTGTTATTGTCGATCCAGTTAATCCATTTATATTGAAAGGTCGCGTCGTCCTGAAAGCGGACCGTTCAAAAAACATCGCTCGATCATTAACAAGAAATTTCACGTACGCCATTTGCTGCCAGGATTTACCGCCGGGCAGCCATGTCCACTATTTTCGATCGATACTCGGCTGGTGTCCCGATACAGGATACCGCGATTTATCAAACACAATCTGGGAGGTGTTTGGCATACCTCTGGCTCGCGTACGAGTTGTAATCCCGGAAAATGATCAATTCCTGCTCAGTGACATATCGCCTTTGCCGCTTGAAAATCTTAACATTCGCGAAATGCATTATCTCGAGGAAAAAATCCAATGGGACAATTAGGCATATACGTCGAGCGTTATACGATATCAAGTTCGGACGAAATGAATGCTCTGATGCGATTAAGTCAGGTGGCCCGAAAGATGGGAGATCGGGTTGATTTTATCTTTCGGCCCGATATGTACAAAATACCTCAATATGACGCCATATACATTCGCGCCCTGACCGACCCGATGAATTCGGCTTATGTCGCCGCGCGGACGGCGGAAATGCACGGGATACGTGTTATTGATGACCCGGAATCGATCATGATTTGCTGTGATAAAGTCAATATGTATCGGCATTTGATAAAGGCGGATATTCCGATACCTGAGACGCGGATTGTAGACCGTTCCGAAGTTACGTCGGATTGGGCCAAGCAACTACTGCATGAACTTGGCGTTCCGGTAGTCTTAAAAGCACCCAACAGCAGCTTTTCCATGTATGTCGAACGCACTTCGACGCCGGAAGAAACACTGAAAGTGGCCAAGAGATTTCTTCGTCGCGCAGACCGGATTATCGCCCAGCGGTTCGTAAAATCGTCCTTCGACTGGCGCGTGGGCGTGTTGGGCGGCAAGCCGCTTTATGTCTGTCAGTACATAATCCCGAAAAGACTCTGGAAAATTCTAAGCTACACACCAGAGGGCCGGGCGATTTATGGTCAGGTAAAGGCAGTGGCACTCAGCGAAGCACCAAAAGGATTACTCGATACGGCCGTCAGGGCGGCCGATGCAATCGGCGGAGGTTTATATGGGGTCGATCTGAAGCAGATAAATAATCGCTTCATCGTCATCGAAGTCAACGATAATCCTTCCATTAATGCCGGCGATGAAGATCAAATAAACGGTGACCTGTATGAACGTCTTGCCGAATTCCTGTTACCTTCCCGAGGCAAAAATGAGTCATAAAGTCCATATTCGTCTGGCGTCCGAAAAAGATTTATCGGCATTGACCAGTCTGGAGGAATTGGCCTTTGACAGCGATCGTTTTACGCGGGATCAAATCGATTATTTACTGACCAGGTCCCGAGCGACGACGTTTATCCTCGAGGGCGGACCGGCATTGGCCGGATCAGCCTGTGTTCTCTGGCGTAAATCTCATCAGGGTGCGAGATTATACAATATCGCGGTTGATCCGTCGTTTCAGGGCCGGGGGTACGGCAACCGCCTTTTGAACGAATGCGAACTTGAAGCGGCCCGGCGGGGTTGTCATATTATCACACTGGAAGTATTTCAGGAAAATAAACGTGCCTTGCGCTTTTACGAAAAAAACGGGTATATTGTTACCCGGAACCTGCCCGATTATTATGGGCCGGGCTCATCCGGTTTCAAGATGTCAAAAGAACTTCATCTGGCGGTACCATCAAAGCTCCGTTTAAATATACCGTATCGTGCGCAGACGCTCGATTTTACCTGCGGGCCCGCCTGTATGATGATGGCCTTGAAATATTTTATACCGCAAATTGAGCTTACTCGCGCTCTCGAGATGACTCTCTGGAAAGAAGCGACTTTGATATTCATGGCCTCGGGTTATGGCGGGACGGACGGCTATGGACTTTCTTTTTCGGCGGTTCGACGCGGTTTGAGTTGTCATTTGATTATGTCGATGGAAACCACGCCGATGTTGAAGTCCGTGCGCAGCCAGCAGAAGCGTGAGATTATGAGAGTTCTTCACAATGATATGAAACGGAACGCGCGTCGGGCCGGAGTAAGCAGCGCGACCTATGAATATGGTATCGATGAAATAGTCTCGGCGATTCATCGCGGATTAATACCGATAGTCATGATAAGTACTTATCGATTGACCGGAGACAGAGTTCCGCATTGGGTGATCGTTACCGGATTCGATGAGGACAATGTATATATTCACGATCCGGACCTGGCCTCTTATAGAAGAAATAAATCGCGGGCGCGACATCTTCGTATCGAAAAATCGGAATTCCTGCGGATGAGTCGATATGGAAAAGAAGTCTATCGCTGCCTGATTCTGGTCGGGAAATAACGTCTCGATATAATCGATGTTTATTGTTGCCATATCATCGAAGTACAGCTAATATGGAGTAAGGTGGATGAAATTGGAAAATTATGTGGTCATTTATCAAAAAATATTTGGTCGCCGGTTTACTGACAGCAATACCGATTTGGATAACGTGGCTGGTAATTAGTTTTATTTTCAAATTGGTCGTCGATTCCGGTCAAGCGGCCGCCGTCCGACTGGTACATATTATTGAACCGATTTCGCCGGAAATCGCGAACTGGGTAGTAAAGCCGTTTGTCCTCGATCTTGTCGCTATCTGCGTCGTCCTGGGATTCTTAATCTTTCTGGGGTGGCTGGCCACCAAAGTATTCGGGCGGAAACTGATCAGGTTTTTTGAAAATTTAATAAAAAAGATTCCGCTGGTTAAATCTATCTACGGAGGGTCAAAAAAGCTGATCGACTCTTTTCAAAGGTCCCCCGACGAATCGACTCGTGTTGTTTTAATCAATTACCCGTCACCGGAGATGAAAACGGTCGGGCTTCTGATGCGTTTTGTCACTGACAAAGATACCGGTGCAAGACTTGCTGCCGTCTATGTTCCCACGACACCGAATCCCACTTCCGGTTTTCTCGAAATTTTGCCTGAAGAAAATATCACTCTGACAGATTGGTCGGTTAACGATGCGGTATCTTTTATAGTCTCAGGTGCTACTCTGGGACCCGAAACCGTCAACTTCTCAAAAGGTTTTACCAAATCTCCCCGATCGGATTAACGGCGTTGGGACGGAGATAATAGGGATACGTCATATCCGCATGTTCAAAAGCCATCAAGTAATTGCCATTAAAAAATCCCGATCCTTTCCTGATTCGGTATTCCGAAAAGGTTTATTACTCCTTTACTGTCGGTATTATATACAATCGCAACCTTCATAAGAAATCCTCGATATTCACGATATAGGCTCGCTGATTCCTTCCATCAGGAAATTCTCAAAATATGAATCGTCGGAATAATATAAGATTCTCGGTGAACAAATTGCAGCGATTTATGAAAATTTCGCGAAAAGCACAAAGGCGCGGATCGTGTAAATGCATTTGAGAAGCGGCCTTTCGGGCAGACCGTTGAGTTCGCCGATAAGCTCAGAATATTCTGCCGTTCGCTTATGGGATTTATCACCTTTATAGACAATTAGAATCATAGTCGGTATAATATCATATATGTATTTTGCTTATATTTTCGCCTTGACTTTGCCGGGGAAAATGATTATTTTACCAATGAATTAACATAACCAGGATGGGATTATTCAGTTTAATCCGGTTTAAAAATTAAACATATTATCGGGGTTTACGTCCTCAGTTCAAAAAAGGAGGATGCTATGAAAAGGCTAATATCGATTTGTATTTGTGCATTGTTGCCTTTCGCAGCAGCCGAAGCAAATTATATAATGCCCGAATTGATTATTACGATAGACGATCGTGATCAGGCCGATTTAGCTTCTTCCGACAATACCATGGAGGACGATTTTTCAGTCCGGTTCGTTTGTCTGCAGAAGGCATCTATTTTACATGTGATGACCACAGGAAATGATGAAACCGGCGATGGAACCGAAGCCAATCCTTTTGCGACCGCCCAGCATGCCATAGATATCGCCGCTGACGAGGATACTGTCATAGTACACCCGGGTGTGTATCTTGAAAATATATATTTTAATGGCCACAATGTTATCGTATCTTCACTGGCTCCAATTACCGGCGATACATTGTATGTTCTCTCTACCATTATAGACGGCAACTCTTCCGGTTCAATCATTACATTTGAACAGGGTGAAAACAGTGTTGCGACGATTACCGGATTTACTCTAAGGAACGGTGCGGCCGATTCCGGCGGTGGCATATTTATCTTAAATTCCTCTCCGACCGTAAGCGATAACATAATTATTGACAATACCGGCAATTATTTCGGCGGCGGCATTTATTGCGGCGACAGTTCATATCCCGATATTATAAATAATATTTTCAAAAATAATTATGCAGCTTACGGCGGAGCGATATGTTGCCGTGACTTCTCGAATGCAAATATTCACAATAATGAATTTATTGGTAATACTGCCTTTTACGGGGGCGGCGGCCTGTATTGTTACTATTCGCATATTTCGTTTATCAATAACACCATTGTTGTTAATGACGCCGGTTATTACGGCGGCGGCATCGGTCTGATATGCAGCAATCCGAATATAAGAAATTCCATAATTCGTGATAATACGGCGCTGTACGGTTCCCAGCTATTTGGTACCGTAGATAAAATATATTATTGTAACATAGCCGGAGGCTGGCCGGGATCGGGAAATATCGACGTCGATCCATTATTTATTTACCCTTTAGCGGAGAACTATAATCTTTGTGCACAATCGCCATGCATCGATATGGGGGATCCGGCTATTCCGGACCCGGACAGTACCCGTTCCGATATGGGACGATATTACGCCTATCGCCCGTACTGCGATTACGGGAGAGCCTGGTATGTCAGTACGCAGGGGAATGATAATACGGGTGACGGTTCATCTGCAAATCCCTTCGGAACGATACAGCATGCCATAAATGCTGCCGTTTCACTTGACTCGGTTATTGTCGATACGGGAGTCTATTATGAAAATTTAGTTATAGGGTATAATAATCTATTTCTGGCATCAAATTATGTTTTCTCCGGCAACTCGGCAGATATACGGAGTACGATTATCGATGGAGATTCCGCCGGACCGGTAATATCATATGAAGGTTGCTGCGGTGTGGCGGCTATTACAGGTTTCACAATAAGAAATGGATCCGCACAATATGGTGGCGGTATAAATTGCAATTTTTCAAGTCCGACAATTACCCATAGCGCAATTATTGAAAATACGGCTCAAATGCATGGAGGGGGAATTTATCTGAATTATTCCGATCCTGTTATAACAAATTGTACAATATCAAAAAATCGGGCTCGTCATTTTGCCGGGGGGATGTTGTGCGAGAATTCGATCCCGGTCATAACAAATTCGATTTTCTGGAATGACAGTGCCGGTGTGACCGATGAGATTTTCAGCTATCCGGATTCGCCGCTTATATCCTGCAGTGATATAGGAGACGGCTGGCCCGGTGCGGGAAATATTGACGCCGATCCGCTATTTCGTAATCCGGATAGCGGCGATTTCTTCATTCACGAAAGCTCTCCCTGCGCCCCGGCCAACAATAGTTGTAATGTTCTCATGGGAGCATTTGATTTATATTTCGACTTTACTTATGTCGACGAAAACGAGGCACTGTCTCCGGACAGATACGAGCTTTCACAAAACTACCCGAATCCGTTTAATCCCACCACAATTATACATTTTTCTATT
Organism: uncultured Ignavibacteriaceae bacterium; assembly: GCA_964452645.1. Classification (GTDB taxonomy): domain Bacteria; phylum Zixibacteria; class MSB-5A5; order GN15; family PGXB01; genus CAYXTW01. Next base: position 27,573 of record CAYVMO010000014.1, on the reverse strand, counting down.
CCGAGTCGTACCCATGTGGATATTTCTGTTTATAATCTCCTCGGTCGCAGGGTCAAGACTATTGCCGACGGGATGAAGGACGGCGGCGACCATTCGGCAATATGGGACGGAACGGATGAAAACGGAATGCCGGTGGCTACGGGCGTTTATCTGTATCGATTAAAAACCGGGGGGTTTATTGAAACCAGAAAAATGTTGCTATTAAAATAAATGTTAAACGGTATTTATTTTCGACCGTTTTTGTTTAGAAAGATGGGTCAATCCCCTCAGTGGGCAAAAATAATTAAAAATTGTCACCCGCATTTTAAGGGAGGACCACGATGAGGTTTTACAAAAGAATTATTTGTCGGTCATATCTGGCCATTTTTATTATCTCGATAATATCGGGAGTGTCCCAGGCGAGAAGCAGATACGAGACAAATATCATAAAAGAGGACTTACACAAATCAAGCGGCGAATGCCGCGAAAATGTCGAATACGCCGTTCATGATATTAATAAAATGGGGTTTACAATAGCAAATATGGGCCTTTGGGGCACAGGTTTTCTTAATAACATCGGTGTTCCCTTACCCGGAAGTACGCCGTCCTGTATATATCCATATCCGGGTCAAAATAACTATTTGTTTGCCGGAGCACTATGGATCGGCGCAATTGTCGGCCAGGATACGCTGGTTTCGGTCGGCGCCGACGGCTGGACGCTAGTCCTGGAGATGTGGCCGGCCCCATATCCTGAAGGAAGTATAATTTCAAGATCGATATTAAATCCCGAAGATTTGAATGCTGTTTCAGAGCAGGATTTTATCGGAGTATATGTTGATACTGTCCTGGATCCCGCCTGTGTCGATGCTGATGCTTTCGACTGCCGTCCGCATATCCCTCTGAATCTCAGGATCACGCAGAGGAGTTATGCCTGGAGTTACCCCTACGCCGAAGATTTTATTATATTTGACTATACTGTTGAAAACATAGGGCCTTATGCGCTGGAAGATGTTTATATGGGCGTGTACGTCGATGGCGACGTCGGCAGGTGGGATTTATGGGATGATGCTCAGGACGATATAACCGGATTCAGATCAACGGTTCCATCATTCTACGGCTGTCCCGGGGAAGACTGGCTCGATACGATCAATATCGCCTGGATTGCCGACAATGACGGTAAAAGGAATACCGGCGATCTTCCTCCCTGTCCTGACGCTTTAACACTGACGGCTGTAACCGGGTTGCGCATTCTTGCGACACCGTCCGATTCCCTGCAGCTTTCATATAATTGGTGGATATCGAACTCCAATGCAAGTCAGGATTGGGGGCCCCGGCTGGCCGGGACACCTGAAGACCCATTCCGTGATTTCGGTACCGGCGGTCTGGGCACGCCGATGGGCGATAAAAATAAACATTATATCATGCAACATAATGAATTGGACTATGACCAATTATATACGGGATTGGACCATACCGGTGAAGGCTGGTTGCCGGCGCCATCTGTTGGGCCCGACCTAGCCGGTGGCTTTGACACGCGATATTTACTTTCTTTCGGGCCATTCGATATCAATCCAGGGGAGCAGCTCCCGATAACTATGGCCTACGTTGCCGGTGAAAATTTTCATACCGATTGTGATGCCTTTGAAAATCTGTTTGACCCGCAAAACCCCGATTTATTCTATGATTATCTGAATTTTAATGACCTGGGGAAAAATTCTGTCTGGGCCTCATGGATATATGATAATCCGGGTGTCGATACGGATGGGGATGGTTATAAAGGACCATACAGAATCTGTGTCTATGATTCTCTCCTGATTTGTGATACGATACCGCCTGATTCAATTATCTGCCATTGGGATTATACAGTCTCTGATACGGTTTTTACCGCCGGTGACGGTATCCCGGATTTCCGTGGCGCAGCGCCCCCGCCCGGCCCGGATATCAGGCTGGAACCGCTCCAGGCCGGTATCAGGGTCCGCTGGAACGGCTATAATTCCGAGACAACACGCGATATGTTCTCCGCTCTATTTGATTTCGAGGGCTATCGGCTCTATCTATCGCAGGATTCGTCCGATCCCGCCGATTATGTCCGTTTGGCTTCCTATGATCGCGAAGATTATTATCGGTACTGGTGGAATGGAGCTTATTGGGAAATAATAACGGCGCCCTTTACGCCTGAAAATATCCTGGCTTTGTATGGTATTGTAAATCCGCTCGATTATACAAGCAGTTCCCCATACTTTTACATTGATAGTATTTTTTATTTTTCCCCCGTGGATTTGAATAATTCGGATTTGACCGATACAACCGTGATTTTCAAAAGATTCCCTGATGAACCTTATCCCGTGACTTTAAACATCGATTCGGCTCAAACTTTTTTCCCGGAGATATTGGTTTTCGAAGGTGAATCGGTTTATTTTAAGTACTTCGAATATGAATACGATATCCGGAATCTCCTTCCCGGATATTCATATTGTGTCAGCGTGACTGCCTTCGATTATGGTTCGTATGTAAGTGAAATCTCGGAACTGGAATCGAGCGTTACGCAAAAGGCGCAGTGCGCTTTTCCACTCGGCGGTTACGAGTTATCCGGCAACTTGGTTTATTATGATATGGTCAAGGCAGTTCCGGGAGTGACTGTCAATTTAACCGATGATACGACAGCGGAGAATATTTCAGACATTGGTGGTCATTATATTTTCACGAATCTTCAGCCCGGTAGTTATATGATAACACCTTCAAGAGACGCCGATGATATCGGTGTTTCCGTCGCTGACATTGTCAAAATCCGACGACATCTGGCCATGCTCGAACCTTTTGATTCGCCATACAAGCTGATTGCCGGTGATGTCAACTGCTCAGGCGACGTCAGCGTGGCGGATATCGTAAAAATGCGCCGCTATATCGTGCATCTGGAAAATCTCCCCTGCGGAAACTGGATGTTTGTCGATTCAAGTTTTGCGATTGATACGACCAACTGGACTTCCGCACCACAGTATATATCCGCAGAGATTACGAATTTTGACATCGCCGATTCGAGCTTTATCGCGGTCAGATTGGGAGACGTTAACAATACGTGGAATTCTGTCGAAATCCCGGCCGCCAGACCTTCTTCAGCGGGGGCGAAATCAGTAATTTTGGACAATGTTTATACGCAACCGGGCGATACCGTAGTGGTCCCTTTAAGGATTGAAAAAAATACGGAAATAGCCGGATTCGAATTCCACATCAGTTACAACACCGAGCTGGTGAACTTTGTGAAAGCGAATTCCGGACTGGCTGATATGACGGTCTGCAATTTTGACAATAATATTCACATCGTCTGGGAAGATATCAATCGTATTATTACCACCGAGGATGACAAACCGGTAATTACGATGTATTTCGAGGTCCCGTATAGCTTCGAGGATGAATCTCCGATCCTTATAACTCACGCTGAAGTGGTCGATGCCGCAGGAAATCCGTATCAAATCGAAATCAAAAGCGGAAGCATAATCAAGAGCGATGCGACAAATGAGGGAATCGATATACCAAAAGAATTTTCACTGGAGCAGAATCGACCCAACCCGTTTAATTCGACGACGGCCATTGTACTTGCTTTGCCGGAAGCATCGGCATACGAACTCGAGGTATACAATATTGCCGGTCAATTGGTGCGGTATTATTCGGGTCGCGCCGAGGCCGGCGTCGTTCGTGTTGTCTGGGACGGTCGCAACTCCGGCGGGAACGCGGTCGCGTCAGGAATTTACCTGTATCGTGTCAGAGCCGGTAGCTTTAGTGTAACCAAGAAAATGGTGCTTCTTAAGTAATTCGGGCGCAATTATATATTTCCACTATTTACAGGATAAAGCCCGGCGGTCGCAAGCACCACCGGGTTTTTGTTTTAAGCTTATTTAATTTCAAATGTTATCCGGCTGGAGCGGCCGAAATCATCCATGCACATTAATTCGTGTTGGCCCTTTTGCGGTAAATAAAACAGGTTTGCCCCTGATTGGCAACTGGCGTACCAGTTTTTATCCAAAAACCAGTGCATTTCCCCGCTCGACAGTGATACCGATGCCTGCAATAAAATTTTCTGATAATCCAGGGGTGCCGACGACCGAATTTCGTAGATGCTGTTATTTTCCGGAGAATGTATCACCGGAGCATCGTCAAGGACGACGCCCTTACAGTCGGGATTATGTTGGGGTAATATGGCAATCTGTCCCTGCCTGAGCAGCCAGTCGGCTATCCGCGGCGGCCAGTTTTCTACTATGACAGTATCGATTATTTTACCATACGAGCATGCCGGACAGACTAAATAACCTGTCTCTTTATCGACCGTAATCGCCTTATGCACGGTGCACGGATCAGACGGTGAAACTCCCGGGATATAATAGGCTTCATGCACTGACGGGCAGTTTTTATTAGGGGGGGCACCGCTTTCGCTGCATACCTGACGGATTTCGACGCCCGGCGGCGGATCGAACCATTTAATATCGTTACCCGCTGCAATTTCATGAAAGATATTCATCATCAAGGGCGCCGCTATTTCGGCCCCAACCAAATACGGTGAGCCCTCGGCTGAAAAATTACCGGTCCAAACGCCGATAGTATAATCGGGATTATAACCGATCGCCCAGGCATCTTTGCGGCCGTATGACGTCCCTGTTTTCCAGGCTACGGTCGGGATATCTTTAGTGAACTCCCATGATGCGGGCAAGTCCGGGCGCCGGAGGTTTGACAGAATATCGGTTATCAGATAGCAGGCTTCTTCGGAGAGGATTCTTTTCGATGATTGTATCTTCTCGTCGGTCATAAAGCGGACCGGAAGATATTGACCTTCTCTGGCGAGAGTCGCGTATAGATTGGATAATTCCAAAAGCGATACTTCACACGCCCCCAGAACCAGAGGTAGCCCATATTCAAAATATTTTCGATTTAGCGACGTAATTCCGCCATTATTTAACAGGGCATAGAATTTATCCAACCCTACGCGGGCGCAGACATTTACGGCCGGGACGTTTAGTGATTGAATTAAAGCGTCACGCACCGAGACCAGCCCATGATACTCTTCGTCGTAATTTTCCGGTGAATAACCGCTATAACTAATCGGAATGTCATCGAGTTTTGTCGACGGTGTTATTATTCCATTTTCCAAACCAAGTGCGTAAGCAAATGGTTTTAAAGCCGAACCGGGTGAACGATGGGCAAGGGCCCCGTTAATCTGGCCGTTATTCTGAATATCATTAAAATCCGGCGAGCCGACCATCGCCAGCAATTCGCCACTGGTATTATCCAAAACCACCACCGAAAGGTTATTGATTCTTTTATCCCGGATTGACAGATAATGCATATAGGCCAGCTTTTCACAGAGCTGCTGTTTATCGAAGTCTATAGTCGTCTTGTATTCACAGAGTTCCGGGTAATAGGTAATGATATTTTGGCAGAAATGCGGCGCATAAAAGGGTCGTTTCTGACGATTAATCGGAATTTCTTCTTCAATGGCCCGCTCAAATTCATCCGGGGAAATGACATTTTTATCAAGAAGATTCGCCAGAATTTTATCCCGTCTGCTTCGGCATTTTTCCGGATTTAGATCGGGACGGAAATTATTCGGGGAGGCCGGAAGTGCGGTTAGTATCGCTATTTCGGAGAGCGACAACTGATTCGGATTCTTATCGAAATAAAAATATGTTGCCGCTGCGACGCCTTCGATATTTCCGCCGTACGGGACGAGGTTAAAATACAACTCCAGAAGTTCGTCTTTTGAATAGTGCCATTCGAGTTGTAAACTGCGAAGAGCCTCTATTATTTTGCTGGTTATGGTTCGCGGGCGAGGTTCAATCATTCGTGCGATTTGCATTGTAATCGTCGAGCCGCCGCGGATTATTTTTTTATTTTTTAAATTCGTCCATGCGGCGGAAATTATCGAAACCGGATTAATCCCCGGATGATAATAAAACCATCTGTCTTCACAAGTGATAACCGATTTAATCAACTCGGGCGAGATATCTTTGAGTTTAACCGATTTTCTCCAGAAGTGGTCAGCCGAAGCGAAACAATTCAGTAATTTACCCCCGCGGCTATAGATAAAATGTGCCGGTTGACGATTGAGTTTTTCATAAGGAAGCGGGAATATAAACAGATCGATGACCGATAACAGAACGATGAGAATCAGCCCGCCAAAAGCGAGCCGGATAAGATGTCGTCTATACCGTTTAATCAATTTTTTTATCAATTTTAATGTCATCGACCTGTCTTTCCGCTCATTATTATTTTATTATCATAAATCCGGAGGATGACGCTCCGGCAATTACAGGATTGTACATGCACTCCGCCGCGACCGGCGGAATCCTGAATTCACCGGAGGAAATAGCGCGCAGGCTGTAATAAAATTCAACCGGTTTTTTGGTATTCAGATTGGTAAAGAGTAAGAGGCGATCATCGCGAATATCCTGATAATCGATATCTTTGCCGGGCTGGGGAATCCAGGACAATATCGGGGTTGTTTTCAGGCGCGGGTTTTCGATTTCCAATCCGGCGGGAAGCAAATCATTGATGACAACATTTTGAAGAAATCGATCGACCGATTTCGCTTTAATATGGCATATTATCTGATCACCAAGCTTAATATTTTGCAGGTCGATTGCGATACCGCAGGCATCGAGATATTCCCGGGTGATTTCGATTCCCCGGGTGAATTCTTTCGGGGCATAATCGGTCGGAACACCGCTGGCCTGCCAGTAATAAAAACAGGTGCCCTCGCCTTCAACCATTATCCGGACGTATTGTCCGGCCAGATTCTTTTTTATCAGCCGGAAATCGTTGGAATCGATATGGTACGTCGAGTCATTTTCAATTTCGATAGTGCCGTCAAAATTAAAATTAGACTGTCGTGCCAGATATTTGCCCAGCGCCATCAGACCGAAAGCGTTTTCCTGGGTGGTGTACCATCGGCCGGTTCGTGCGCCGTCCATTAATTCCCGGGCGAGAACGGCACATGACGGATTAGTGGGGTCGATTTCGTTTAAGACATCAAGCAGAATAGCATTAGTTCGCACTCCGGAACTGAACGTCCCCCCGGTTTCAGGTTCGAAGACGGCCGGTTGAATATCGGTCGGGATAATCGACAGCGCCGTTTCTTTATCGCCGAACAGAGCCAACGCTCCGGCCACCTGATATCTTGAGAACGGCTGCAAATCACCGCGCCAGATTTCATGAAGGTAATTGATGATTTTTTTCTTAAGTTTTCCCGATCCGGCCAGGACATAGGCGGCGTAAATCCGTTCGGCCGTATCGGCTTCCTTGATTTTTCCCTCGGCTATTTGATTCAGATTGCCGAGTATTTTTTTGCAGGCCCTTTCATTGACATAATATCCCGCTTTTTTCGCTTCGAGGAGGAAGTGGGAAGCATATATCGACGACCAGTAGTGCACTTGATCATGTCCCGGCCAGAATGAAAATGAGCCATCGTCACGCATCATACCGAGCAGTTTCGTAATCCCTTCCTGTATAAAGTAATCACCGCCTCCGGAACCGACCAAGTCCGGGTCGGCGAAGCGCAACAAATCGTTATAGTACAACATTGGGAAAATTCGGGAGGTTGTCTGTTCGAGACAACCGTAAGGATAACGCAGCAGACAATCGATATTACGGCTAAATCCGACGGCGGATAGACCGGAGGTTTGTATTATGTACTGATCGGTATTTTCAATCCAGTCGTCGGGCAATGTAAAAGACGCGGCCAGGTTTTTATTTACGATACCCGATTCGTATTTCGTTACCAATGGCTGTATCGGGCGATTCGGTAATTCGAAAATCAGGTGGCTGCTATCGATGCCGTCATTGGCTGTTATTCGAACATGAATCACGCCCGGCACAAGCGTCGAGTTTAATTTGAAGATAATATTGCCTTCGCGATTGTCGGCAAGATGAATTTTTTGGGTCGGCTCGGAAATAATAGTGGCCGGACCATCAATATGCATATTGACCGAGATATCATTGTCTTTCCCCGTATTATTGAAAACAGTCACCAACCCATGAATTATGTCATTGGGGCCGGTGAAACGCGGAAAGCTTTCCTGAATGATAATTTTATCACGGACAGTCATTGCAAAATCATCCGACCCGAAACGATTGCCTTGCACGGCTACCGCCGAAATTATCAATTTCCCGTTAAATTCAGGGAGGTTAAAATCGACGGCGGCAAAACCATTTTCATCGGTCTTGACGATTCCCGACCAGAGTGATACCGGCTTAACACGTCTTGCTTTAATCGGATTAAGATGTCGGCGACGAGAAGCCTCGAAGTTGTCGGCTCGTCCACCGGCCGGACTCAGATGACTTGCGGCCTGTTCTACTTCGGGGTAGAGGAACGAATAAACGTCGTATGGTTTCAGGAGAAGATATCTCTGACCGTAGAAAAATGATAACGGATTTGGTGTTTGATAATCGGTCAATTGCAATATACCGGCATCGACCACGGCGACAGTGATTTCGGAAACTCCTTTTGAATCAAGCTGTAAATTTATTCTTACCTTTTGTCCCGGTTTGACTATTTCCGGGGCAGTGATATTCAGGCCGATATCCTTTTCGCGGTACGATAGTTTCAGAGGGGCCACACCGTACGCCCGCGCGGGAGAAGTTTTATCGACATCACCGGACTTTTTTATAATGACCGCCGAAACATAGACATTCGGGAAATAATCTTTTTTCACAGGCAACGTCAACTCGGCCGTGTTTTCGTCCATTTGATAAGTTATAAAATCGAGAATTGTCTCCTTTTCGATGGTGAGAAGTAAGGTCCCGCCGAATGGGGCACGAATTTGTATGACGGCATTTTCGCCCGGTTCATAGGTGCTTTTATCGAAATCAATGTCGATTCGGTCGGGCTTTTCCATCGACCAGGGCGAATATCCCCAACCGCTGGCATAGAATGTAACCGCTGCTGAATGCCCGCCTTCGATATCGGTCACAACTAATTTATAACTGCCGTACTCGGGCGAAGTAAAACTGACCGCGGCACCGCTATCAGGTAAATCAATTATTGCCGAATCGACAAAGACCAGTTTTTTTTCGGAGACATAGCGATAGCGGCCATTTTGCTCCTGCCTGAGAATCGAATGATAGACCTGACGGTAAAAATCGACTCTTACCGATTTGATTTCCATCGGCCGACTTTCATTGTCGACCGCTATCAGACCCGCTTCAAACGGCTCGCCCGGTTTGGCATAACCATCGAAATTAAGTTTAATCCCGACATACCGATCGTACGCATGTATGGTTATCTCTTTATATGCATTTATTACGCGACCACCCTCCTCGGAAACACCGGCCGAAATCAAACCTTTTAAACCGGATGGTGGGATCAGGTCGATCGGGACTTCATAATTAAATCTGAAATATCCCGAATCATCCAATAAGTTATCGCCCAGGTTTATATCCATCGGGGGGAATTTCCGCTCGTAATCGGTGAATGAATAATCGGACATACCGGTCGCCGCGAACGGGTGGGATTCGATTGTTAAACGGCCGGTGACTTTGTGCCTTGCGGCGGGAGGTCCGAACAGATATTTACCATTAACATCTATATCTATACTGTCGCCGGCCTTATAAATATCTCTGGCCGTCGTGACCGTCGTTTTAATTTTATCCGGCATGAATTCTTCGACCTGAAAACCGGTCCGGCCGATTTCATAATCTTCTCCGATGCGGGCGGTTATGTTGTACTTACCGGTGCGGGCATAATCGGGGACAGGTAGATCGACCGATAGCAATCCTTCAGCAGAGGTCTTGACGCGAAAAGATTTGAATTCGTTACCGGATGGATCCTTGACAATCAGAAAATACGGGAATTCCGGCGGCATCGAGCCGTTAGTGCCGCGGACAATCGAGACAATATGAGCGGTATCGTCCGGCCGAAATATATCCCGATCGAGATATAGAAACGCCTCGTAACCTTTACCCAAATAGGGACGACCCTTAATATCGAATTCGGACGTAGGCAAAAGACATTCGTCGAATTTGAGAAATGAGAGATCGGTCCCCTTTTCGGCAGTTATCAGATATGGTTCAAAACCTTCCAGTTTTTTGGAGATATCATTAAACACGACAATTCCGCGAGAATCGGTCGAGCCTTCGAGAAGCAGTTGATTGTTACGGCTGAATAATTTAACATCGGCCTTATATATCGGTTTGGCTTCACTTAGCGAATTAATCCAGACCATTAAATAATCGTTCGACATTCTCGCCAGTAAACCGATATCGGTGAGCATCACCAGACGCGTGTCGAATTCCCAGCGACGTTCTTTCTTGCGCACGGACACTTTGAACAATCCGCGCGCCATATCCCCGATAATCCTTCCGACATCAACCGTGGTAATCAGCGGTTCATTGAGACGACCGTCCAAATCCAACGATTGGCTGTAAAACTGCCGGCCGACATTGCTGATTGGCGGTTGCCCGTAGCGCCAGATGGTGGCCATATTACCGGTCATGGCATACACCAGATTATTGGCGAATATTTGCTCCACCTCAATCGAGAGCGAGTCGACGTTAATTGTCTCCAGTTCGAGATTTCCGGCCCCTTCCTTCGGAAGATAAATTCCGGGCGAGACGAATTTCAATGTAGGGGGCAAATCCGGGATTTTTATTTTGGACGAAAATTCATTTTCAAAAACGGCGCCATCGAAAGCAGGTGTTCCCCTTGATAATGTAACTTCGTAGGTATGACCGGAATAAAAATCGCCCCTGATTATCAGCATTTGGCGATAATTCTCGACCCGAAAATCAGTAATGGCGGAATCGTTTTGCGACTTAATCGTTAAATAATCTTTTATATAATCGGCGGCTACCGAGGTGGATAGACGGAGATACATGACCCCTTTTTTGCCCTCGATTCCGCCCCGTAACTCATTTACAAAAAAGCGCCTGTATTTCTTAATAACCAAGTCTTTTTTGTAGTCACTTTCGAGAGGTTCTCCGCAACTTTCGCAATCCAGATTTCTTTTTATAATGAGCTTATATGTTTGGTCTTGGCCGGTGGTCTTAAATGGTTCCGTCATTAATGTAACAAAATCGGCAAATTGTCCCTTCGGTTTTTGCCATTCGACTTCATCCAATCGCGTCTGTCTCGGTTCGGATTGAATATTCTCTATTTTATATGAAAGTGATGATTTAATCGCTCCTTTTTCGCCCTTGATTGATAATTTATCTCTTAGCTGTTTCAAATCGGCCTTATAATTAAACTCGATACTTATGCTTAGTTGAATTAATCCCGGTTCGGTTTCATCGAACAACGGCTCCCAGTTCAGGCTGACTATTTTAAACGGCTGCGTCCGAAAAGTAAACTCGCGATTGTCGTTTATCCGATTGCCGTTTATAAAAGCATCCGATAATCGCACTTTAACGGTGTATTCAGTTGCCGGTAATAGCGGTCTGTCAGGGTAGAAACGCAGTACATCGGTTTCGACCCAGCGAGCGATTCCGGGAATCGGCGGTTTGATTTCCAGGGGCGGCTCGGAAACGACTTTATCCAGACTGTCTGTTATTACCAGATCATTGGAAAATCGAATTGTAATGTTTGTTTCACGATTGGTTTGATCATGCGGCTGAAAGTCGACAACTTTGACATCGGTATCCGGTTTTCGGTCAGGATTTTGGGCCAATAACTCAAATGAGATAAGGGCTACAATTATTATAGATGCCGCATAAAATATGGAAGGGTGTACTTTCTTTAACATAAGAGAAAACATGTTTCCTCCGTTTAGATTAAGTTGCCGTGGATTTAAGGTTCCCTTCAAAATAATTATACATAAAAACTGATTAAAATAGTCAAAAAATATAATAATTGAAAAGAATCAACTCTAAAATAAATGATATATTTATAACATTAGCCGAGGAATCGAGGGAATACGTCGCTCAAATATATGGATTTATCTATCGTCGATTCTATATTAGCTTCCGGCCCTGTCTTTCTATGACGTGGATACGACGTTTTGAAGTAGATAGATTGTTTCATTATATCCCAGGAAGATGCTATTTTGATTAGCTGGTAAGCGCGATATGACTCAAATATTATTTGCGACGTCGGCGTTGACTAATTCAGAATCCGGGAATGCTCTCAAGGACTTGTGGCATGTTTGACAATCACCGAGATGTGGTTTGGATTGTGCCACTGCTTCTTTTTTATGACATTCGATACATGTTTGATGCATCGCCTCACGATATGAGTTGGCTAACCGCAAATTGGTACTATCCTTTTGAGCCCCGGCAAGAAACATGTCTTCTTTATGGCACGATAGGCAGTCCTTGGCATTAGCGGATGTCTTGGGATTTCGTTCCGGATGGCAATTAAGACACGAGTAATTCTTGGGATGCAAACCGGTAATATGCTCAGTCTCCGCCACGGCAACCATGTGGCTTTCATGATTAAATATGTTTGTTGGCGTATTCATGTAGCGGTGGCAACGCGAGCAGGGTGTCGATCTGTCATTCGGGAGCGAAACATGGTGACATTTGCCGCAGGACGTTGAATCACCAAGTCGTTTCTGATGTTCGGAATGAGCGAATATCGTTTCCACGCCGCCGTGATTGCCGTCGATTAGAAGAATCGTCCGCTCGGCATTAATTCCGGTCGCCGGACGAACCTCCTGATTGTCGATAGATGAATTATAGAAAGGCGGATACATAATCACAAATGACAGAGGAATAACAAAAATAGAAATAAGCGTAATCCGATGCAGACCATCGGTAAGGGCGGTATTCCAGAGTTGGCGAAGGCTGCCGAAGGAAAGCTTGAAAAGTCCCACGCTGGCCTGAGTCGCCGGGGGCTGCTCGCTGAAAATCGGCAGATGTTCGGACAAAAAGAATAATACCAGGCCCGCCGAGGCGACGACACCGAAACCGACGGCCCATTCTATTAATGATGGAAAATAAACGACACCGGCATTGCGGAAGTAGCCGAAGACGCCAACATCAAGACGGTTAAGGGCCAGTCCGAAAGCTCCTAAAAACGCCGCCAAGCCGATTCCTGTCACAGAATATCGCGAGCCTGGTATAATAACCAACAAAATCGGAAGGACCACACCCAGCCCTAACTCCGCCATGTACAACCAGCTTTCCCAGGTGCCGGCTGTCAGCGGTCCCCAGCCGCCATGCAGGAAAAGATCGATAATTTTCAATAACAGATAAAAGGCGAATATTGCGGCGGCGATAGTCGCCAGCGCACGTATTCGCGGAAATTCGGGCCCCTGCGCTCTTCGCGCGACCGCGACGGCTTTTCCATTTACTATTTGAATCAACGGAGTTTTTCTATCGGTTTCGGAACCGAACACCGAGACCGGATCATACCATCGTGCCCATAAAAGTTTGATAAACACGACGACCATAAGCCCGCCGCCCATAGCGGAAATGATAAACATTACCGGTAACCACGGGGTGTACCATAGCGGATGCAGCCGCTGCGGTGTAACCAGAAACAACGAACCAAGCGACGAGTGATGCAGGCTTGATAATGATATTCCGATAACGACAACCACGAAGCCAATCCGGTGCAGCATGTGCACCGCTTTTTCGGCCCGCAAACGTTCGAAGATAACGGGCGCGAGTTCGACAGCGGTTACCGTGAAATAAAGCAGAACGCACCAGAAGACCTCGAACAGGAAAGAGTTAATGTTCCACATGAATATCGGATGCCAGAAACGATGCGGCAGGCCAATATCGAAAAGTAACGCCAGGCAGGAGCAGCCGTATCCGAGAAAGGCGATTAAAATGGCCGGTTTCATAAAGAGGCGGAATTTTTTTAGCTGTAATACGTAGACAAGGAAACCGACCGTGAAACCGCTGGTGGAAAGAGCGACACCTCCGACCATATTAAGGATCTTCCACAAACCCCAGGGAACGGCATCGGAGAGATTGGTGGTTGCGCCGAGGCCGAACCAGAGCCGTAATACGGCGGCCACCAATCCGGCCAGAGCAAAAAACCACAGTATGTCTTTAATCGCCCGTGTCCGTCTAACCATCGTTGTTTTCCTCCGAATACGATTCTTCCCTGAGTTTTTTTCCATGCTCCTCAGCCAGGGTGTTTCGGCGTTTAACGATCCAGTTCAATCCGACCAGACTAAAGGCAACGCCCAAACCAATGAATGGCGTTTTATGAATTAACGGTTCAGTCAGCGAGGGGATTGATTTCGGTTCAAAGCGGGGCCAGCCGAGCGCCGCCAAATCTACGTCGGAAATGTATAAAACCGACGTTCCGCCGAACTCATTCTCGCCCCAGATATGATTGTGATAGCGGGCCGGGTATTTCTTAATAATGCTGTGCGCCTCGCTTAATAATCGATCGCGATTCCCAAATACCAGCGCCCCTTCCGGACAGGCTTCGACACAGGCGGGTTGTTTGCCGTCTGCAAGACGCCCGACACACATATTACATTTGACCATAAACGGAATGGTCTTATCCCATTCGTAGCGCGGGATATGAAAGGGACAGGCCAGCATGCAGTAGCGGCATCCGATGCATTTATCGCTGTCATATATGACCGGCCCGTCGGGCAATTTCGTCAGTCCCCCGACCAGGCAGGCCGAAACACAGCTTGGTTCCAGGCAGTGCATGCAGCTTTTGCGGGCAAAGCGCTTTTCATCAACTTTAAGAACTGTTGAAAGCCGGTTTGCCGAAAGGCCGTCGCTTGTGACCGCTCTGTCCCGATCCGCTTTCAGGGCATCGAGGCCATTGTACTCCGTGCAGGCATTTACGCATTTTTCGCAGGCAGTGCATTTTGTGACGTCAATCAAAATTCCATACATTAGACGCGAGCCTCCTCACCGTACAAAGTTTCCGCGACCTTGTCACCGGCACCGGGACGAAGCTGCCAGTGAATCCCCGATATGCGATCGAAGAAAAAGAGAACTACATGCGCCAGTTTGGTAAAAGGAACCAGCACGAAAAGCAATTCGGCGCTGAGCAGGTGGATTAACATCATGATATCCCAGGGTAGGGGATTATACTGCGGATGCATGGCAAGAAAGCCACTGGCAAACGGTATGAAAATTACGATCAGAAGAATATAATCGGATTGCTTGCTCATGGATCGCAAACGCGGAGAAAAAATCCGAAATCCCAACAGGACAAGGATACATGCGGTGGTGAACAGGGTTAAAAAGTCAGCCAGTCCATAGCCGATTTCCGGAAGATTAATTTTTAAAAAAGCTTCCCAGAGAGCGATATGATCGGCCAGCAACAGCGGGACAATAATAATTCCGATATGAAAAGCAAAAGAAATCGAAGAGAAAAATTTCGTTCCGGGAATCAGGTGACGAACAGGAATCACCCATGTTGCCGCTTCGGCCAGAATTTTGCGCCACGGAGCGTTTTGCAGACGCCGACCCTTTCCGGTAACCAGCGAATACACCTGAATAATAACGAGTCGGGCAAGCCCAAGAATCATAATTAAAAAAGTTAGTGCGAATAACGGACCTTTAGCGAAATCAATCCACGGTTCCATACGTCTCCTCTTTACTGAAAAGCATCCTCAAGCCGGATATTACATTTCAAACATGGCCGCTTCTTCTTTGCGTTCGCCCGGTGTTCTTCCGCCCGGAACGACAATCGCTTTCAGAATAAGATCGTGCAATCCCATAACTCTACAAGGAATCTTGTAATAATCGACCAGTTCTTTAAGTTGTTTTTTACAGTTGGCACAGGGTGCGATACAGATTTGCGCACCCGTCTGGCGCAGCTGTTCGGCTTTCACCTTGCCGCCGACGCTCATCCGGAATTCATGAATCTCGTCGATCGATACGAGACCACCACCGCCGCCGCAACAGAAGTTGTCGCGACCGGCCGGCTTCATGTCTACGAAATCCTTGACGAATGATTTAAGAATTTTCCGCGGCTGATTAACAATCCAACCGGATCGGGCGATATTACAGGGGTCATGATAAGTCACGCGCTCGGTTATGATATCGGGATCCAGCGTGATTTTGCCTTTATCAATGCAGTCAAGTGTATATTCCATAAAGTTTATTACCGGATATGTTTCGCGACCGGCGAAAATAGGTACGAAATCATGTGCCGAACGGGAAGCGTGACCGCATTCGCCGATTAAGATTGACTTACCGCGAAGCCGCGTTACTTCGCCGACGAGCTGTTTGATAATTCGCTCGAGATGCCAGTCGCTGTAAAAAAGACCGTAGTTTATGCCGTCATAATTGCCGGTTCCAATCGTCCAGCGGTCCCAGTCGCCCGCGGCATAAAGAACCGCGGCGTTCCCCATGAGAGTATCCGGTTCCATAAGGTAATCGCTGACGGCGCAGAAAAAGACGAAATCGCGCTCGGTCTTGTCGAGCGGGAATTCGACTTTGATTCCCAGATTTTCCTCCAATTCTTCCGAGAGAAATTCAAGAGTGTTTAAAAGTGCGATCTTGGGGACTTTCGATGTATTATGTGTCTCCCCCTCAAGTTGTTCGCGAACGCTGACCTGTAACGCTTTGGGAACAATTCCTATCAGACTCAGGATATATCTCCCCAATCTCGTTATCAGTCCGTGATCCACGCCCATCGGGCATTCCCGGATACAACGGCGACAGGCAGTACACCTATAAAAACCGTCCAGCATATCGTCGATGATTTCTTCGGTGAGTTCAAAACCGTCGGTCACCCGTGATTTCAGCCATCCTCCGATGGTAAAATATCGTTTATATGTGTCGAGCAGAAGATTAGTACGATAGCAGGGAATATCGCGCGGATTTCCGGTCGTCAGAAATACGGGGCAGGCCACAGCACAGCGGTTGCACTTCGCGCTCGAAGCGCAATACGAATCAAGCAGCGGTTTATAATCGCTGTACTTTATTATGGCCGCAAAGGCTTCAAGAAAACGCTCGACTCGATTTTCCGTTACGGGGTTTTCAATGTAATATGGATATTGTTTGATTGGTGCCGTTGTCTGTTCAGTTTTTTTTGCCGAAATCGTTTCACCATCCATTAGCATTCCTCATATTTTAATTTTTCAACTGAATCATGATGCAAAGTACATACCAACTCATGCATTAACTTCAGATTATGTTTATTTTATTGAATAAGGACGATTAAAATAAAAATGCTTGTTGCCTAACGGACATAATCTTAGCGGTTATTATGGGCATTGTTGTCCTGTTTATCGGGCTGTAAAATTATTGATAATATTTAAAAGCGAAGGACAAAATATCAATCGAATTCTGTCGCAAGTGTTGCATCACTCTGTCTTATATTGCAACATAACGCAACACTTGAGCAACATTTGTCTTGCCCGATTTTTCAGTCTTGATGAATTTTTTTGGCTGGTTTGATTAAAAAACCTATATATATTCAATCTATTCTCTATCAGCTGCTTATGGAGACAATATTTCGGCTGACAGATTATCTGCGGCGCTTTCCGCGCTATCTTTTTCTGGTAGAAGTTGCAATTGTTGCAACACTGTTATTGTTTGGCATTGTAGTTGCGTATTCTCAAATTCAGGAGAATTAAAAAATGAGATACGGGATACCAATTCGAGGTGGGCGAGTGGCGCCACGATGTACGTTTGCAGAATCAATTCTTATAGTTGTCTTGAGGCGCAATCAGGCCCGGGCCGAAGGAAAAGCCGAATTTACGGAGCATGGTTTAATAAACCTGGTCAAAATATTATCGGAATATAGCATAGATACTCTGATTTGCGGAGGAATCAGCCGTCAGGAACGGGACTATCTCTCTTCTCGACAAGTAGAAGTAATAGATAATGTAGCCTGCTCCGTCGATGAACTTCTTGATGGGTTGCGCTCCGGCCGGGTACAGGCCGGTTATGGCCTGGCCAGACCAGTCAATAAACACAAGTCAGAAAAAGTTTCCGGTACGACGCAACGCGCGCACGGTAGCGACGAAACAGCCGGAAAGGAAAAAACAAAATTCCTCGGGAAAGCAGACTGTTTTTCATGTCGCGATAAAATCTGTTTGCGCGGGGAGTCGTGCGATTTGATTTCGGAAAACGACCGGACACACATTCCCGAAAGAGAAATAAAGAATATGATGGAGGCCTCTCTTGATGTATCCTACGAAAAAGAACGAACGCTTTGTCGTCTGTCAGAGTTGATTTACTTCTGTCTTGAAATGCACTACCAACGAATAGGCGTTGCCTACTGCATTGATCTTCAGGAGCCGGCCGAGACTCTGGTCCGTGTTTTAAGACGTTTTTTTGAGATTTATCCGGTCTGTTGTAAAGTAGGTGGGATAAGGGTCGTTGATCCGTTGTTTTCATCACGTGAAGGAATTGAACATGATGATTCGCCGAAGATAGCCTGTAATCCGGAAGGCCAGGCGGCCGTCTTAAATCGTCTCGAAACCGATTTAAATGTTGTCGTCGGCATTTGTATGGGTGCCGACTGCATTTTTTCAAAATACAGCGAGGCTCCGGTAACAACGCTGTTTGTGAAGGACAAATCGCTGGCCAATAATCCCATTGGCGCTATTTATTCGGATTATTATCTGAATGAAGCAGCCCGAACGACTTCGCATGCAAAATGAAAGAATTATTAATATAAATGAAAAACATCGTTCAAATATTAAAAGTAAAGAATGGAGGTGGCTATGGCCATCCCGACACTTAACGCTGTCGGCTTTTGTGCGCATTATTCGAATCCGGGCGACTGGGCCTTTGATTACGCGCTGCGTTTGTCGCAGGCGCACCAGGTAAAGCTCAATGTATTCCATTTCCTGAGCGACCCTTATAACCCGGATGACCATTTTGCTGACGGCCTTTCAAAAGAAGAACGGGCAAAATTGGCCATTGAGCGTGAGAAAGAGCTGAGAATGTATTATGACGAACGTGCCGGTGATTATCTTGATGTCGGCTTCCGCCTTTGCGAACATGCCGAGTGGGTCGAACTTCACCGTTGTCTGGTTGTCCGTGAATTCCAGGTCCTTGTTCTCGGCTACGTCGGATCGAAAGCCATGTTTGGCAAGCGGCCAATCGAAGAATTCGCCGAAAGTTTTATTTGTCCCGTTGTTCTCGTCGGTCCCGATAATCCTCGTCACTATCGGTTGAATAGCCGGGCTAAAATAATAGTCGAGAAACTTGGGATTAAGAATCAAAACTGGTCGCTTGTCCGGCGTATTTCGGCTTAAATTGAACCGCCCCGGTCGCGACAGACGCGAGCAGGCGGCGCCTTTTTTCTCTATAAAAAGCCTTGCGTCTGGAAACAGATGTTTAATATTACAGTTGAAACAGCCGACGATAACAGAGAACGGTAGCCGTGGAAGAAAAACTCAGTTTACTCATATTTAATAGTATTTCGGACGGCGTCTTTACGGTCGACGAAAACTGCATTATTACTTCATTCAATAAAGCGGCAGAACGCATTACCGGATTCAGCGCCGATGAAGCAATTGGCAAACATTGTTTTGATATTTTCCGCACCGAGGTTTGCCACCGACAATGCGCTCTTAAAGATACCTTAAAACATCATTCGCCGGTCGAAAATGCCCGCGTTTCGATAATAACGCGGGACAACCGTGAGCTGCCCATCAGGGTAACCACAACGATGCTAAAGGATGAGAAAGGCAATCTTGCCGGTGCGGTGGAATTTTTTCGGGATATTTCCGAAATCGTGCACCTCCGCAAGAGACTTGAACAGAAGCGGACGCTTGACGATATCGTCAGTGTTAATCGTAAGATGCATGAATTGATCGGGTTGCTTCCTGATATAGCGGGATCCGAATGCAATGTTCTTATCCGGGGGCCGAGTGGCTGCGGGAAGGAATTGTTTGCACAGGTCATCCACAATCTCAGCCCTCGTCGATACGGCCCGTATATTAGAATAAATTGTGCCGCTTTGCCGGCTAATTTACTGGAATCAGAACTCTTCGGTTATGAGAAAGGGGCTTTCACCGATGCCAAACGAGACAAACCGGGCCAATTTGCCCTGGCCCACGGCGGGACATTGCTTCTTGATGAAATCAGCGAAATGGATATATCTCTTCAGGTAAAACTTTTACGCGTACTGAATAATGGCGAATACCAGCCTTTAGGATCAACCAAGACACTGCATACCGATGCGCGCATTATTGCAGCGACCAACGCTGATCTTGAGAGAGCTATTGCAGAAGGCAAATTTCGTCGAGACCTTTTTTATCGAATTAACGTCGTTGATATCCAAATCCCCCCCTTGCAGGACAGGCCGGAAGATATTCCTCTCCTTGTCGAGCATTTTATCAACATTTTTCGGGAAAAAACCGGTAAATCAATCGTACGCATGACACCGAAGGCATTGGCTGCTCTACGGCCTCATCCTTTGCCGGGCAATGTCCGGGAACTCGAAAATGCCATTGAGCATGCATTCGTCATGTGTCACGGGACCGAAATAAAACTGGAGCACTTGCCGCCTCATATAACGTCTCAGCTACACCCCCCGGGAATCTTACCCGATCAGCCGGAAGATGAGAAGAGGATCATTCTGGAGACTCTCCGCAGGTACAACGGTAATCGCTCGCAGGCAGCCATTGAACTGGCGATGCACCGCTCGACGCTCTGGCGCAAGATGAAAACGCTCGGTATTTCGTAATAATTATCGGTACAAACAGATCTAATCGACGGCGGATAGTCTCCTGCTTTTATCTCCCCGCCTTAATTACGACAAATCCCCCCTGACCATAACCGTCTTTTATCGGTTCGTTGTTGCGGATATTACCCGGATTATGAAAAATGGTCTGTGAGATATCGAATCGATTAAAACCGTTTCTTTTCAAACATGATATTACATCCTGTACCGAATAAAATGTGGCAAACCTGTAGAATTCATTCCCGTTTTTTAAAGTCTCGTATAATCTTCCGAGAAATGAGAGTTTATCGATAAAACCCAAAATCAATTGTCCATCCGGCTTTAATATCCGGGCGGCCTCTTTAAGGGCCGCATCAAGATTATCCAGAAAGCAGATGACGGTCACCATTAGAGTATAATCAAACAGACCATCACCAAAGGGCAAGCATTCGGCGATCCCCCCGACAACTTCGACACCTTTGCTTTTGGCGATGTTTCGCATCTTCTCGGATGGTTCAACACCGAATTTTATGTTCAGCGGTTCGGCAAAGCGAGCGGTCCCGACTCCGATTTCAACGCCTGTTTCTTTGTCGGGTAGCTGCTTTTTTATGGCAAGTAATTCGGAATTATAAACAAGCTTGTTTTTTTCGAACCACGTTTCGTATTTCGCCGCATTCTTTTCAAAGGGCTCGATTTTGGCCATCCGTCTATTACTTCCGGTTAAGTATTAAGTATTGGCAGCATCCGCCTGTTGATTATACTCCGGTTTCGATATCTATCATATACTTTATCCATAATTATTATGATTTTCTACTTACTCCGTCCATGCGATTGGCACTGCCCTTTTCTGCTTTCGTGAAAGCCGGGTCTGAGGCAGGGATTATCGGCCGCATACAGTTCGCCATTTAAGTACGCCGTTACTATGTCTTCAGGCTTTTGCTGCGGCGCGCCCAGGACGACGGTTATACCTTTCTGTCTGAAAAGATCTACCGCCTTGTGGCCCATACCGCCGGCGATTACGACCTGACATCCCAGCCGCCCCAGCCACTCCGGAATCACACCGGGATTATGGGGTGGCGCAGCATGCTCTTCGGATTTTATTATACTATTAACGCTGTTATCCACCTCGATAACAGCATATTTCTCGCAATGTCCAAAGTGTTCCGAAAGAACTCCATTAGCCAAAGGTATTGCGATTTTCATGTACTTTGCTCCTTTGTTTATTGTTATGAGAATTTAATTCAGTTTCAAGATTATCCCATAATGACCTGATATGCTCGGATACGCTGTTTTCGGAGTACTCAATCACTGTTCTCCCGGCCACCTGTGCCTTAATGACATTTGCATCATAGGGAATTTTTCCAAGGACCTTAATATTACTCTGCCGTGCAAAATATTCAATTCCGGCTGCAATCTGCCGGTTGATATCAAACATGTTTATACATAAGCCGCACGGCATTTTGAAGTAATCCATCAATTGTATTATCCTTTTCAAATCATGAAAGGCCGATAGTGACGGCTCGGTAACGATCAGGACGTATGATGTTCCGGTCACGGACGCGATAACCGGGCACCCTATTCCGGGCGGCCCATCGATTAAAACCAAATCCAGTCCATTCTCATCGGCCAGAGCCCGGGCCTTCGTTCTCAAAAGGGAAACTAATTTGCCCGAATTAGCCTGGGCAATTCCCAGACGGGCATGCACCAGAGGTCCGTATTTGGTCTCCGAAAGAAACCACCGCCCGCTGACGATCTCATTAAAATCTATTGCGTTTTCGGGACAAAATTGAGTGCATACACCGCATCCTTCACAAGAGAGTTGATCTATCCGAAATTTGTCGACCCACCCCGTACTTTTGCTTATGACTTCCTTAATAGCGTCAAAGCGGCAATAGTCAAGACATATACCACACCCGGTGCATAATTCCTCATTAATCGATGCCCGGCGACCGCCCATGAAATCAGCCGACTTCTTTACCTTATGGCCGAGGATCAGATGGAGATCAGCGGCGTCAACATCACAATCGATCATTACTTTATTTTTGGCCAGCGCCGCCAGCGAACCGACGATACTGGTTTTGCCGGTGCCGCCCTTACCGCTGATGACTGTCAATTCAATCATAACCGACTTCATTTTTGATATTTTTAAAAAGATTAAAGATATTCACTCTGTAATCTCTATTGATTTCGACAGGTAATGTTCCCCTCGAATAAGCTTCCGCGATTTTTCTGCTGAATGGTATTTTCAGAAGTACATTCACTTTGCAACTTCGACAATAACTTTCGACACTTTCATCGCCAACATCACAGCGATTAATTACCACGCCAAACGGCAGTTTTAATTTCCGGATCATTTCAACGGCCAATTTAAGGTCATTTAATCCGAATGGAGTCGGCTCCGTTACGAGGATAACAAAATCAGTATTATTTACGGCTTCGATAACCGGGCAGGAAGTGCCCGGCGGAGCATCAATTATGATCACATCCGACTCGGGAACCATCTTCTTCAGTTGCCGCGTAACGGGAGGCGCGAGAGCTTCGCCGACATTAAGATGTCCGTCGTAAAATGTTGCATTATGCCCGGTTCCGGCATTGATTACACCAATGGTCCTGGGGACTTCTCTGATTGCCTTTTCAGGGCAAATATGAAAACACCCGCCGCAACTGTGGCATAACGAAGGGAAAACCATTACTTTATTGCTCAATACGGCGATTGCATTATACTGGCACGATTGGGAACATTCGCCGCAAAAAGTACACTTTTCCAGATCGACTTCCGGTATGCTTACGTCGACATTAATATTTTTTTCAATTTCAGGATTTAAGAAGATATGACCGTTGGGTTCCTCAACATCACAATCAAGATAGGTCGTGTTGATGTTCTCATCAGCGAGAACAACCGCCAGACTGGTGGCTATGGTTGTCTTGCCGGTTCCGCCCTTTCCGCTCGCGACCGATATTTTCAATACCCGCTCCGATATATTTCTAATTGCGCGTCATCGGCCGGCCGCATTCCGGGCATTTCAAATTGTAGCAGGGGACGCCTGCCTTGTGCGTAACCGTGGCACCACATGCAGGGCAAATACATTTACCACCGGGACCTAAAGCACGACCGCCGCCTCGACCACGACCGCCTCCCTGACCACGGCCGCCTCCTTGTCCTCGACCGCCGCCACGGCCGCCACCCTGTCCCTGACCACCGCCGCGGCTGCCTCCGCCCGAAAAACCTCCGCGATTATTCATATCTAAATCTCTTTGGTTGCCTTTTTTTCTCTCTGAAGTTCGTCAATTCTCTTATTGATATTTTCCAGGGCTTTCCCGTAGTACTTCGCCTGCTCCTTTAATGATTCCAGCTCCACTTTTCGATTCGGGGCTTCTCCTTCTACCCCGAAATACGCCGGAATCGGATAATTCCAATCATAACGGGCCCAACCCGGAAGACCTGTTGCCCAATATTGGTGGCGCCATCCGCGACCTCGGCCGCCGCCGAAGCCGCCCATAAATCCCGCTCCACGGCCAAACCCGCGACCGACGGGATTAAGATACCCCGGCAAGCCATATCCGGCACAAAATCCGGCTCCTCGACCGGTTACCGGTCCGGCGCCCAGGGGTCCAGTTCTGTCTCCTCCTGGCATTTTATTCCTCCTTTTCATCAGGCCTTAATTCACTAATGGCCTTTTGTTCCTGTTTATCTTCGATTATTTCGACTTCATCGGTAATATCGATTGCCTCTACTCTCTCCCGCCGTTGCGGGAGAAGATGACTGATGACTTTGTTGGTTAGAGCTTTAATGATGCTGTTCGGTCTTTTCAAATCGTTCACGATAAAACCGACAACCGGCGCCACGATAGAGGCAACGCCGGCAGTTTTCCCAACCCTGGTCGACATCAGACCTCTTAATCTTTGACGGTTTCTTCGGCCGCCACCGCTGTAACCCGCAGTTTTATTTTCTTCGGGCATTAATATCACCTCTCTTGCGTTGACAGTTAATTCCCTAAGTCCAATGCTCACCGACATTCGGTTTATCAATAGTGTGCAACTGCCCTTTCTTGGCCTGATTGACAGCCTGCAAAACCGTCCCCTCCGACCATAAGGCAGCTTTAATACCGGCCTCGGACAGAACATCGAAAGCCTTGGGACCGAGATTTCCGGAAATTACCAGATCGACTCCTTTACGAACCACCGCTTCCGCTGCCTGTATACCGGATCCTTGAGATGCCTGCACATTTTTTGTATTTGTAATTACTTCAAAATCATCGTCTTCAGTATCAAAGACTATAAAGTACGGCGCCCGCCCGAATCGGGGGTCGACCATACTGGATAGATCCAATCCCTGTGATGAAATCGCTATTTTCATAAATCCTCCTTCTGAATTTTTCGCCTTTGATCAAACGCGCGTCGGCCGTGCCCTCGTCCTCGTCCCCGGCCCCGGCCCTGTATGCCGCATTTATATCCGGGCATATAATAAATTTTTTCTGCGAAATTATTCTGAGTGCAGGCGGAAATTACATCGTCTATGTTTCCTCTGACCCAGGATATTAAATCGATTCCCGACCGTCGCAGCATTGACTCCAGCTGATGCGAAACCGCTCCGCAAATCAAAATGTCGATTCCTAAATTTCTGATAAACAGGACCCGCTGATAAGGATTATAATCCGGGATATTAATGAGTTCTTCTGATACCTTTTTGCCATCGTTAAAGGCAACAATTTTAAGTTGCCCGGCGGTATCCATTACCGGCGAGACCCTTCCATCCCAAATAGTAACTCCAACTTTCATATCACTGTATTATACAATGCAAGCAGAGTGCCATCGCCTTTGCTAAGCTCAAATTACTTTGTAATATATTGTTAGTCAAAGAGATATCATATCAAGCCGACTGGCCAGATACAGAGTCTAAAAAATTATAATTGCATTAATGCAACGTATTAAAAACATCATTATTGCAAAATTGCAATTCTTTTAATGCATGGTATATATGCCTAACTTTCGCATTTTTCGCCAAAGAGTTGTTATGTGGATTCCCAAATCATTGGCGGTTTTGGATCGATTCCAATTGTTTTTTTGGAGAACCTCGGTTATGAATCTCGCTTCAAGGTCGTTGAACGATTTAGGGCGCTTTGTCGGTTTGTCCCTGGCCGGCTGCATTTCTTCGGGGAGATTGGAAGCGCTTAGGATTGAACTTTGACAGAGAACAAAGGCTCGTTCGATAAGGTGCTCGAGTTCCCGAATATTTCCCGGATAATGGTAATTCATCAAAATAGTCAAAGCCTCCGGCGAAATACTTTGTATCGCTCTATTTTTCAGTTTATTGAACCGGCTGATAAAATAATCTATAAGAAGAGGTATATCTTCTTTGCGATCTTTTAAGAGGGGCAAATTTATACGGATAACATTTAGTCTGTAGTATAGATCTTCTCTGAATTTCCCTGTTTTTACGAGTATTTCCAGGTTTTCGTTTGATGCTGCCAGAATACGGACATCCGCCTTAACCGGTTCGGTTCCGCCCAAAGGTTCATAAACTCGCTCCTGTATAACGCGGAGTAGTCGCACTTGCATGGCCGGCGAGATATCGCTAATCTCATCAAGGAATATCGTTCCGCCCTCGGCCCGGGCGAAACGACCCGGTTTGTCCTTTCGAGCATCGGTAAAGGCCCCGGCTTTATGCCCGAACAGTTCGCTTTCAAGGAGCGTATCCGGCAGGGCGCCGCAGTTTATCGTTATCATCGGCTTTTCTCTTCGGGGAGAAATATCGTGAATTGCACGGGCAATCAATTCCTTGCCGGTTCCACTCTTTCCGACTATTAGGACATTGCTGTCGCTTTGAGCAATACTGGGCAAAATATCGAATATTTTCAGCATCTCGCTATTCTTGCTGATTATGTTGTGGAAAGAATATTTCTTGTTCAGCTCCTGGCGGAGTTCCTCGTAGGCGCTTAAATCTCTGAAAGTCTCCACACCGCCGATTGTCCTGCCTCTTTTGTCTTTTAGAATAGCCGCCGAGATGCTTATCGGAATCTTTTCACCACGGGCATTTATTATAAATATAGGCTTATTAACTATTGCTCGATTGGTTTCAATCGTCTCCCTTATAGCGCAGCCGGTTTCGCATATTGAAGCCCGAAATACATCGCAACATCGTTGACCGATAGCCTCTTTGCGCGATATTCCGGTTATAATTTCGGCCGCCTTATTGAAAGAAGTAATCTCCCAGTCCGCGTCAACCGTAAAAACACCGTCGGCGATAGAATCAAGGATAATCTCGGTTGTGTCAAAATCTCTGTTTTTATCCGCCATCCTGGTTCCCCTGTAAACAATAAGCTTCTTAATAACTATACAAAATATATTGCAATTTTGCAATGTTAAATCATGGATTATTTTTGATATGCGTATGCGTGCGATTCTTATGGGAATATATGCGTGCTGACCCGAGTGGCGAATTGACCTTGAAAAGAATCTTATTAATGCATCTGCAACTATGGATACAAATATTGGAGTGCCTTTATTGAAGATCTTCGAACTTATATAATGGAAATTGCTTAAGATTGTCGATGAGGCTTTCACCCCTGATGACATTAGCGAGGATGTCGATTTGGTCGGTATCACGGTCCCGACGGATTTGGTAAATAGGGCATATTATCTGGCGGATCAATACCGAAGTCGCGGCGTAAAGGTCGTTCTGGGCGGAATGCATCCAACGGTGTTACCCATGGAAGCGCTTGAACATGCCGATGCGGTTGTTGTGGGTGAGGGTGAAAAGGTTTGGCCAAGCATTGTGTCTGATGCCGTCTCCGGTAGACTGCAAAAAATATATCGTGCCGAGGGAGCGACCGATCTTTATGACCTGCCGCGACCACGTCGCGATCTGTATGCAATGCCTTTACACAGAGGATATACTCCACTGGCCTGTGCCGTGGAGACCTCGCGAGGCTGTCCCTACGATTGTGAGTTCTGCTCAATAAAGCAGGTAATGGGACAAGGATATAGAATAAGGCCGGTCGAAGATGTCATCGCCGAGATAAATGCCGTCGATATCCCCTATCTTTTTTTCGTCGATGATTCAT
>CAYVMO010000013.1:0-88987 GCA_964452645.1 uncultured Ignavibacteriaceae bacterium | reverse complement strand
CTCTGACCGAGGAATTTAACGGTCTGATGGATGAAATCCGTCTTACCAATCGAGCTCTGAGTGCATCCGAAATAGCGGCTAATTATGAACTTGGTTTAGGCGACTATTATTGGAGAGTTGTTGCCGAGGACAGCGAGAATAATTCGGGAACTTCCACGACGCGGACATTTACAGTGAGTGATCTTCTGTCTCCGGATGTTCCCGACCTGTATGCTCCAGCCAATGGAATCTACGTTACCACCAACGTACCAACTTTTGCATGGGAAAACACGACTGGTAACGGTGGGACTTACACCCTTGAATATGCTCAGGATGCTTCTTTCACGACCGGTTTGGTAACCGTTACCGATCTGGCTGATACCGTTTATACGCCGGGCTCGGGTAACGAGCTGGCGGAAGGTGACTGGTACTGGCACGTGCAGGCGCATAATACCGCCGGCTCCAGTGGCTATCAGGCAACACCATTTTCATTTACGGTAGATAGTGAGGCTCCCTCTCCTCCATCCGGATTTGCAGTAGAGCCGGGTCATGAGAAATGCAAACTAAGTTGGACCAATCCGACTGATCTTGATTTTGCCGGAGTTATTATCCGCCGCAATCCTTGGGACGTTGACGCCTACCCTGAATATGACGATAATGGTGCTGCAATTGGATATCCGGCAGATGAGACCGAAGGCGATTCAGTTTATCAGGGTTCTGCCGAGAGTTATCGGGATTCCAGCGATACGGGAACAATGCCTCGAAACGTCTATTATTACAGCATCTTCTCGTATGATTCGGCAGGGAATTTCTCGGCGGCGACGTCGGCCCAGCAGGATCGCGCAACGAACTACTGGCTGGGCGATGTCACAGGTGACGGTAATGTTTACTTTGAGGACCTGATGGTTTTTTCGAATACGTACTGGACGTCTGAAGGCGATGGCAATTATAATTCTTTCTTTGATATTGGCCCGACGTACAACGGCGGACCGTTTGATATCCCGATGACTGATAATGAGATCGACTTTGAGGATCTGGTCATTTTTGCCATTAATTTCTTTGCGGTTGATCCCGATATGAAAATCGCTCCTGTCTTTGCCGATGATAGAGTTCTGGGTACGTTGAGCCTTTCCCTCGAGTTGCCGCCCGGTGAGTTGGAGACTGGTGAAGAGTTCCCGGTGCGTGTAATATTGCGGAACAATCCGGGAACGGTAAAGGGTATTCACTTTAAGATTCCATACGATCCTGAACATCTTGAACTTGTTGGAGTTTCCAAGAGCCGTCAACTTGAGGATGTTCCTTATCCGATTTTATTTAATGGACGGCGTATGGATCACCATGTGGATGTAAGTCTGGCAGTATTAGGCGGAGATATGACCATCGGCGGTTCGGGGGAGATATCCACGATAACCTTTAGGCTATTGAAAGCCAATGATGTACTATTAGGTTTTGACATGGTTGATTTGCGGGACAGTGAGAACCATAAGTTGTTAACGGAACAGGATGGAGGTGACAACGAAGTGATCTCTACTATCCCTTCGAGTTATGAACTTGGCCGAAACTATCCCAATCCATTTAATTTGCAGACACAGATTTTATATCAGCTTCCCGTGACAGGAGTAGTCACTTTGAAAGTTTATAATATTCAAGGTCGAATAGTCCGGACGCTGGTGAATGGGCTAATGCCGGCCGGGAATCACAAGATTCTGTGGGATGGCAGAAATGATACCGGCCATGAAGTTTCCAGCGGTATTTATTTTTACCAGATGAGATCTGGCGGATTTAAGGCCGTTCGAAAAATGGTTTTATTGAAATGAGTCGTACAAAAAGATAGGGCGTGTTGAAAAACCGATGTCAGCGAGATGTGCTTTGAAACGCGACACATGCGGACATGGGGCCCACACAATTATTTATATTAATTGATTCCGCAAGGGACTTATACTCGATAATTATAAATAACGTCGTTCAACACGCCCGATACTTGGATTGATGATCATTTGCCGAAAACAGGTTTGTAAAAATCGTCCGGAACCATCTCCTGTAATCGGCAACAGATTCCTACGGTTCGCCGTTGGTTGGCCGATCGCTGTCGAACATTGTAAAAATAACTCCCAACCCTGTATGGGCCTCATAAAAGGGTCGGCCAAAAATGACCGACCCTTTGTTATATGATTGGCAGCTCTCAGGCTTTTAGCCGGTTTTATTAATAATTTATATCTTAATACCGATATATAAGAAAATGGTTGGTGATTGTCAAAATCACCAAAATGTCAGGATAAATGATGTTTGCATTGATTTTTTAGATGAATCGGTTTAGAGGGAGGTAATATGTCGGAGCGACGAAAGCACGAAAGAAAGCGTTCCACCAGATACATATTAGTCGTCAACGGGGATACTGAAGAACATTTGGGTTGCTTGGTGGATTTAACGGCTGAGGGCATGAGATTAATGGGAAATAAATCTATTAACTCCGGCTCTATATTTCGGCTAATAATTAAGATCAATGATACCAAGGCTATTTTGGTCGATGCCCAGAGCAGGTGGTGTAAAAAGAACGATAATCCTGAAATATTCGAAACAGGCTTCTTATTCCATAATATAACTAAGGATAATCTTGCAAAAATAAAAGAGCTTATTGATAGTCCCTTATTTAAAGAATCATTGCTGTTTGCCTCATCAGAGCTTGGCTGACCGGATAATTCCCCACTGTAAAGAAACGAAACATAACAGGTACAACAATGGGTCAGTCATATTTATCAGACCCTCTATTATAATCCACATCCATGGCTTATGAATGAAAATTCGAGAATTTGCATTTTCTCATCATTTTCTCTCTTGAATTTGGAACAACAATATTCTATAATAAATCTGAGTCAGAGGATGATGATTCAATGGGGTATTAGCTCTACATTAGAAAAGAGGAACATTTCCTTTATGTTTGCGTCTCGTGAGAACGATCTCGAAAGACCCTTCCCTATATGGCAAATGGAATTATCGACGCGTGTGAACAGCATCATAATAATATGGTTTTGGTTGATGTTCGTGAGCTTAAGGGTCGACTGAATATCTTCGATTCCCTTTCACTTATAACAGGAGAATTTCCAAAGCTCAGGCAACGTGGCGTACTTAAAAGGGCAGTAATAGCAGATTTAAAAGAACGAAGGGAAAGGTATCGTTTTTTTGAGATTGCTGCGCGTTATCGGGGATTTAATCTTACGGCATTTGAAGAAGTAGATAATGCAATTGAATGGTTAACCGACATGGTAATTGAGGCGTCGACTTAGCTCCGGTTAAGAAAATCAATTGAGCAGACTCTCCTCGAGATCAGTTGACAATTGCTGGAAGGATCTCAATAGCCGGACAATAACCGCTGGTAGGACACCAGGTATAATTCGCCTTCGCTCCGACCATTTCCCAAATACCCGATTTTAGGAGAATCGCAGGAAAACCGAAGATGTTTTACGCGTAAGGTTATGATAATAAAGATATTAGATAAAATCAGGCCACTACACTCCGGAAAAGTCGGCATATTGCAATAAAATACGAATCATTTGAAAAAGGATATTTCCGCCAATCGCACTATTCCGGAATATCAATATTCCTTTCCAGCGGCAAAGCCTTCTTCCGAGTCCATAAAACTTTTATCATAAAATCCGATAATCATATAGAGATTAAAGGTGCACTTAAATTTGAAAATGATGCCCGAGTTTACGCCTATCAAAAGCGTCATTCCCGGTGTATGAAGATGGAACCAAAAACAGAGAGACTTAGACTGGACGAAATTCTTACGCGCCAGGGCAAATTATCCGAGACGCAATTAAAAGTTGCTTTGATATTTCAAAAAATCTACGGCGGTAAGTTGGCTTCTCATATATTACATCATGGCTATATGAACGAGTCCGAATTGGTCGACGCTCTTTCGGAACATTTCGCCTGCCCCGGCGTGGTGCTGGCAAATCAAGATATTCCCAAGTCGACCCTCGAACTGATTCCGAAAAATGTTGTCATCGCCAGACGGGTAATACCCTTCGCCTATGACGTCAACCAAAATCTTCTTAGTGTTGCATGTGAAAATCCGGCTGATAAAAGCCTGATCATGGAATTAACCCGCATTACCGGTAACGCCAATATAAAACTGTTTGTCGCAGTAGAGACATCGCTAAACCTGGCGATCGGTAGACATTACGGTTATAGTAATGCTGCTGTTAAAGAGGCGTCGGAATCTATGGATACATCTGATGTCGTAACGGAATCTATTGGGCAGGAAATCATAAGCCACAAGACTGTGTCCCGAAATGCCAAAGCAATCCTTATTACAATACAAAATGCTGATGCCGCCGTCTTGCTGAAACGACTGTTCGAAAAAGGTCAACACGATGTATTGGTAATCGAGTCCATTGATGATTTAATAGACTTAATAGCGATCAAGGAATTTGACTACGTCTTTATCCATGAGCTGCTCCTTGGAAATAACCTAAATATCATTAATCGTATTCGAGAAAAGTATCCCCAGACAGAGATTCGGATCTTTTCGTCGGTAGCTGATATGCTTATGGATAAGAAAGGATTTCGGAATGAGGTTGCTCTGCAACAAAACCTTGAATTATTTGCGTCTCTTTTGACAATAAAAGAACGGTTGCCTAATAATTACAACGCCAAGTTCAGTCGATATGTCGAACGAGTGTGCGATCGACTGCCGCTCTCGATAGAGGAAAAAACGTTGGTTATAAATGCCGCCTATCTGTATGATCGGGCTAAATTCTATTATCTCTCTGCTGAACCGCGGGACTTTCAGACTCTCATTATGCTCGCCACCAAGCTGCTTCAGTCGGTATTCTATGAGCCGGCGGTAATTGAAATTATACGGTGTATGTATATTGACCTGAGAAAAAAAACCGGGAAACAGGAGTCTTTGGAGTTACTCGGTGGCAACATCTTGACCGTTGTGGATATGTTTTGCGATGCTGTTCCCCCCAATCGAAGGATTACGCTGAATCGGTTCGATGCTATCAAAGCTAAATATAAAACATTGGTGGGTTTCCGACTGCTTGAAACTGTGGTCAAAGCGTTTATTTCATTAATGCAGGAAGAAGTGATCAACTCACCAGAGTCAACTCGAATAGGCCAAATTATGATTTATTCCGATCAACCGGACCAAACAATGGCGCTTGACCATCGCCTCCGAAGCGAAAGATTTCGGACGATCGTGGCCAAGTCATTGGACTCTTTCTACCTTCTGTATAACCGGAGCAAGCCCGATATATTGGTAATGTATCTGTCAGGGGGCCCTCGAGAAATCATTGCATTGATTAATGAAATTATCGCCAATGGTGTCGATATCAAAAAAAATCCGACCGTTTTAATGGTGGATAATGTGGCTATACCCAGCCTGACCTCCTTGTGCGAACGTGGGATAGAAGATGTTATCGACCGGGAAGCCAGTTTTGATTTCGTACTTTTGAAAATCAATAAAATCCTCACTCAATGGGAAATCATGTCGGCTGTTCCTCGGGAAGACGAACTGAAGAGGCTTGGTTCTCATGGCAGTTTATCAGATTTGAATCTCATTGACTTATTGCAGGCGCTCGGCCCCAGTCAGCGATCAACTAAAATCATTGTCACACCGTCCGGAAGCAGTAAAGACCAGCTTGAAATATTTCTGGATCAAGGAAACATAATTTTTGCTCAACTCGGAAATCTCCAGGGTCCGGAGGCGATTTATGCCGGGATGACATGGGGAAGTGGGAACTGGACTATTGAGCCAATCGAGCGCAAGGACTTGATGCAATCCAATAATGATCTTTCTAATGAATCAATACTGATGGAAGGATGTCGCCTAATTGATGAAATGAATCAGAAATTATAAGAGGTCATTATTCTGGAATTTAAATATTATGACCTTTATATAATTTGCCGGTCATGTCCTCCCCGGATCTCCGTGTCGAATCGATTTGATTAGTACGATTATGAGTTGACAGAAGATTTGTGTCTGATTTGTACCAACTGATGGCAAAAAAGGACAAAACTGGACACAAACAGAAAAAACTAAACAAAAAAACTAAATTGTTGAAAATCTTGCGGTTATCGCGTAATTCGTTGTAGGCCAATATATTGTAAATATACCTGTCGGAGTATCCCTGTCTCTCCACTTAATTATTTCCCGATGAATTAAGATTATCATTTGCGCGTTATATCGGCAACCTATGTAATGACGAATAAAGTACTCATAGATTTATCGGCCCGTCGCCATCGCCCCGATTAAAATGCAACCTGCTGAAGGTCGGGTCAATTTTTGAGATCATTTCGGTCAGAGCAGGAGATGTTGCCAGAACAAAATTGGACGGCCCCGATACATAACCGTTTAGGGCCAACAAATCGCACCATTTGAAGTGAAATTGATTGGTAACGATTATATCGACGCCGTGGGTGAATCGGTCGCGACCGGTATATCTCTATCGCTTCCGGGTCGCTGATATTTTCTGCGGCAGAAAGATATCTTAACCACAGTAATCTTTAAACCGGCTGCAAATAGTCCAAAAGAAAAGGCCCCGTTACGGCTTTTGCGTTGTACTGTCGGGCAGTAATTAACATCTGATGATAGATTCCAATCAGCTCTCTATACTCCGGGTTGAAAAACTTGTCCGGATGAAAGTTAATCGACATCATTCCGCCAACCTTTGATAAATGATTCATCAGTCGATTAAACCGGTTGACTGCTTGTTCTCCATATTGTTTAACCAAAGCGGCATCCATGATGGCCATTGGCAGCTCCCAAATAGGTTGAGTTGTTTTCCCTAGTGAATCATAAGGTTGAAAAACACCGGCAATTCCATTGCGGTAACCGATCTTATCCGAATAACCCGATGACTCGTCGATTTTAATTCCCTGCTCAGCTAAAAATCGAAAAGACCGAAACGGATCGAATTTTAGGTAATGGGCACGACCGCATACCAGATCAGATTCGGTAAGGCTTGAAAGCTCCGTATACTGCTTAATGAAGTTCTTTTCGTTCAAGAAAGTGTTGTAATTATAATGAATGCCTAACGTCCAGTCGGAGGGCATAGTCCTGACTAATCTTTTGATCATGTTATTACTGCTGCGGGCTCCAAATCTTCCACCCTGACCGTTTATCAAATAGAAGGTGGAAACATATCCAAACGATTTTTCCAGTTCAATTAAACCGGTAATATTATCAAAATAATATCTCTCAGGAGCAAAACCGTTACGGACAATCCACCATAGATTTTTCATGGCGGGAAATTTTAATTTTGTCAGGGGAATAATGGTGCGATAAACTCGCACCGCCTGAGTCCACTTATCGTTACCCCGCAGTAAATCACAGTCATGCGATAAGGCAAGGTAAGGCGGTTTGACTAAATTTTTTATTTCATAGAGTGGGTCGCGGCCATCTTTGAGACCGCTATAACCGGCGGCCAGCACGGCTGCCGCTTCATTAAAGGCGGGGATTTCGAGGAGGTTCTTTTTAAGCCGCGGACTGAAAGCGGCTGAGTATCTTCCATGACTATCTTTTTGCGGATGAGATTTTTCTTCGGCAAAGGTGAGCAGACGCATCAGATTCCCAAAAAGATCCCAGGCTGGTATTAACGTTCCGGAGCTGTTCTGATACCACAAAGGAGTCGATTCATCGGATATCGGACGCCAGTTGTCGTAAGCCGACAGATCCAATCGATTCCACAGCGTCAGATTGGTCTGGTTAAACTCAGCATGGTAGATATTATCATATACTTCATTTAAGGGAAGATCGGTCGGAATAAAAATCGTCCGCTCGGTTGAATTAAGGGCATTTTCCAAACTGTCAAAACGAATCAGCTTGGATTCAAACAGTTCTTTACCATCAAGGTTAAAACATAGAGAGATATGATTGATCAGCTGCTGCTTTAGATAAGAGATTGGATCACTCATTATCCGTAAATACCTTCGGTGTTTATTCGTGTTACAAACCAGCTGTTGAAATTGGTGTAACCGTCACGGACCTTGCCGGTTTCACAGAAGTAGATAACAGTTTCGTGCCCTTTGCGAATATGATAGTATCCGACTTCCTTGGCCGCTTCACAAATTAGTCTATCAAAAGGATGATTATTGGCATGCCAGCCGCGAATCCCGGCTGCACCCATATTCCGGCAGCCGATCGCTGCTTCAATTAACAGCTGTTTGATAATCTCTTTCGGAGCCACGGTGTAATCAGCCTTGATTAGAATCAGATCGATTAAGTAACCCAGCCCGTCGTCACCAATATTATAGGCAACCCATCCCAAAAGCCGGTCTTGGTCATAGACTCCTTTGACGATGCATTTTATATAGGGATTATCAAAAAACCGCCACTGCATATATGCAGTATCACGATAAATTGTCGTTCCCCCCCATTGCTGAATAAATTGCCTGCAGAGCTCACCACACTGCTCTTCCGGTTTGTCCCATCTTTTGATTGCCAAGCCCCCAAGGGATGAATTTTTGTTTAGATTTAATTTCACCGCACTCAATACCCGGGCGGCCGGTCCGACAGTTAAGAAAGCTGTTCGCCGGAATTTGTTTTTACGACTGACATTTTCTGAGCTGTCTTCTTTTTTCAGCAGTGAGGAAATCGATTTATTTTGAAAGGGAATAAAAATCTGATCGACCTTTCCGGGAAAAGAAAAGTCGAGGTGTTTGAAAGCTTTGATGGCCGGCGTGAATCCCCAGATACTGGCAAACTGATTTATTCGGGCATAATCAAAAAGAAGATTATACATTTTTTCAAAAAGCTGTCGGCCCCGATAATTAGGATCGACTAATGTTTCCTCAGACTTGGCCGTCCAGAAAATACCATCACTATCTATCATTCTAATCGGGATAAATGCCTGAGTGCCGACCACCTGGCCGTTATCCATTACCCGGGCATACGGAATCGGCGGACTTTTATAATTATTTTGGGCAAACTCCCAGCGCCATTGGTCAATGGTTCGGTTTTTTTTATAGATTCGATTATAAAATTGATTGCAAAGAATTTCCTCGCCGTCATCGACCAACTTTATATCCATGCTTATCTCCTTATTGATTATTAAGTTAACTATTTGTTCATGTTTTTCAAATAAAATATATAACATACCTGCAATTCCGTTTAAACAGTCTTCTACCACTACGGTCATGGTTGGCGGCCCATGTCAACATTATGCTACGACTTTAATTTGGTAGTTGTCTTTATCAGCGTGTTTTATTGGGATTATTTCAGGTATGCTGCCACATTGTCTTAGAACACTTTTGAGCTTATTATAAAATACTCAAGAGCTAATTCTATGCACTTCAAATATACTGACTTTTAAACCGGACCATATACGAGGAGCGCGAAAATTCTACGTTAAATTTTTCAATTTCCTCCAGAGTGTCGTTTGGCTGATTCCAAGAATTTTTGCCGCGCGCGTCTTATTTCCTCCCGTTGATTTCAGGACGACCTTTATATAATTGGATTCCAGTTCCCCCAAAGTCTGTGGTCCTGAAATGTCAAATTTTCGGAAATTAAATTCGGGATTTAAAATATACGGAGGCAGATGTTCACGCTTTATATTCCCATTTTCGCTTAAAATGGCAGCCTGTTCAATTGCATTCCGCAGCTCTCTGACGTTCCCGGGCCAATGATAATCTCGGAAATAATCAAGACATTCACGAGTAAGATTCAAATCGGGAAGCCTCAATCTTGCAGCAAGCCTTTTTACGAAATATTCGGTCAACGATATTATATCCTCGGGTCTTTCACGAAGAGGCGGAATCTTGATTTCGATAACACGTAACCTATAGAACAAATCATTGCGGAATTTCCCCTCCGAGACGATCTTTTCCAAATTTCGATTTGTCGCGGAAATAATTCTTGTGTCCACCTTCCTCGGGATGTTTTCGCCTATCCTTAATATTTCTCTTTCCTGAAACACCCTTAAGAGTTTTAGCTGAGTGGCCGGGCTGACATCGCCGATTTCATCGAGAAGGATTGTACCTCTGGCCGCCTGTTCGAAGATTCCTACCCTATCTTTTATAGCGCCGGTAAAAGAACCCGCTTTATGACCGAATAATTCGCTTTCAAGCAGGGTTTCGGGAAAGGCACCACAATTTATTGCCAACATCAGATTTTTGGCCCGAGGCGAGGTATTATGAATAAATCGGGCGACGACTTCCTTGCCCACACCGGTTTCACCACTGATTAAAACGGAAGAATTGAATTTGGCAACTTTTTGAGCAATTTCAAGAACATTATGAAACGCTTGACTTCTGACCGCAGCCAGGAATGGGAATGACTCATTTTTCTGACTTCCATTCCAGCTTTTTAGTTTTTCGCTGAAGCTTTCAAGGCCATTATTAATATTTTTCATCGTATTATCTTTCATTATGAATGAACACTATTTCATAATAGTATATATTTATCGGTTGTCAAGTAATATTATTTTATTAATGTGTTGTGTAACAATAAGTTTATTTGCAAATACAAATGTGGCATTGTTCTTGCTCAGGGCACATATAATGAAATAATTAGATAATATACTGATGTCATAATGAAGCAAAAAGGATATTATGAAAACGGCTTCCAAATCAATTGCACGACCAAATACTCTTCGCTGGCAAATAGTTGCGACACTTCTGGCCGTATCGATACTGCCGTTGGTCGTGGCCGGTTTGGGAGGCTGGATAGTTTTTGGCAATCTCCTTGAGCAAAGAGCACTGGAGCAGATGCGGATATTGGTTCACGACCATGCCAAAGCAATCGAAAGCAATATCTCGAATCGTATTCATCTGCTGAATCTCCTTGCTCAATCGCACTCAATCGACAATATTCGTAACCCGAAACGACTCCAGGATTTCCTGTCGGATCTGAATCAATCCAGTGATGGGGGTTTTATCGATCTGGGCGTTATTGATATCAACGGCGATCATCTGGCTTACGTCGGTCCCTACGAACTTAAGGATAAAAACTACCGTGAAGCAGACTGGTTCAAAGAAGTAATGAAACGGGGAGTATATGTCAGCGATATCTTTCTTGGTTTCAGACAGGTGCCCCATTGCATTATTGCCGTCAAAAGCACGAAAGGAAAAACTCCTTGGATTTTGCGTGCCACTATTAATAGCCAGCAATTCGATGAGCTTGTCAGGACCGGGGTTTCCGATAAAATTGATGATATTTTTATTATAAATAAAGACGGCGTTTATCAGACGACCCCCAGAGAAGGCTCCCTGCTTGATAAATCTCCACTGCCGGTCAGCGATTTTTATCGTGGCGTCAGTGATCAAAAATTTACGCAGAACGATACGACCTGGATGATAGTCAATTCCTTTGTAAATGATAATCGCTGGATATTAATCGTAAAGCAGGAATTGGCGACTGTCCTGGAACCGGTCAACCGGGCGATTACCAGAGTCGCCAAAATTGTCATTATCGCGGTAGCTCTTTTGATTATTACTACTTTCCTTGCCACATGGCATTTGACGAATCAGATTGACAGAGCCAACGCCGAACGTGAAGAGATGTCACGCGCCTTTGTCCGTTCGGCGAAATTGGCTTCGATAGGGGAACTGGCCACCGGCCTGGCACACGAAATTAATAATCCGCTTGCCATTATCAGTGCCGAACAAACCAACATATCGGATCTGGCATCCGATCTTAATATAGACGAAAGCGATGCCGAGCAGATCAATGATTCCGTCAAACGATGTAAGGAACAAATCCGGCGATGCGCCAATATAACAGGGAAAATGCTCCAATTTGGCAGAAAACAGGATTCAAATTTGGAGCCGACTGACATCATACCAAGTTTGAAAGAGATTATTACATTGTTGGAACGGCGCGCCAATGTCCGCAATATTGATATCAAGATGGAAGTGCAGGAAAATCTCCCCCGGGCTTTGGTCGACCCGATTGAATTTGAACAGGTCATAGTTAATTTGATAAACAATGCCATTGATGCCCTTCCCCGGGGTGGCCTGATTACCATAGAAGCGTTTCGAAAGGATGACCGGGTAATTTTAAACGTCATTGATAACGGAATCGGAATATCTCCCGAAAACATCGAGCGTATTTTCGAGCCATTTTTTACAACCAAACCGGTAGGAAAAGGAACCGGCCTGGGATTATCGGTTTGTTTCGGGATTATCCATTCATGGGGAGGGCGAATAAAAGCGGAGAGTCTCGAGGGAGCGGGAACAAAGATGCAAATACTTTTGCCGCTTCAGCCAAGCAATAGCAAAGTGAAATGAAGCGGAGGTTGAAGATGGAAAAGGATAAAAAAATAAAGCTGTTATTGGTTGATGACGAGGAGGAATTCGCGACCTCATCATCGCAGGCCCTTAACAGGCGCGGATTCGAAGTAAGCATAGCGCTCAATGGCGTCACGGCATTGGAAATGGTCGATATGCAAATATTTGATGCCGTCATATTGGATGTCAAGATGCCGGACATCGATGGTATCGAGGTTTTCAATCAGATACGAAAAAAATCTCCCAATCTCCCGGTTCTCATCCTGACCGGTCATAGTTCTTTCGATGATGCCTTCCAAACAGCCAAAGATGGTGTTGCCGAATATTTAAGCAAACCGATCGAAATCGAAGAATTGGCTGAGAATATTAAAAAAGTGGTGAAGAAAGCCGGGGAAATGCAGGTCAACGAACATATTGAAACCGCCTCCGAATTTATTAAGGATGAAATTAGAGTAATGCTTATCGATGATGAAGTCGAGTTTCTGGAATCCATGAAGAGGATTCTTCAACGTCGGAATATGATTGTCACGGTTGCCGAAAGCGGTGAAAAAGCGTTAAACCTCTTGAGAAAAAGTATTGTTGACATAGCAATTGTCGACGTCAAGATGCCTGTAATGGATGGGCTGGAACTTCTCAGGAGAATAAAGGAGGATTTCCCCAGTGTCGAGGTAATATTACTTACCGGTCATCCGACTGTCGAGGCGGCTTTAAAGGGAATTAAACTGGGGGCCAATGAATACTTGAAAAAACCGCCGGATATAGACGAATTGATTACAACTATTCGCCGGTTATTTCAAAAACGTCAGCAAATAATTCTTGAACAGCAAAAGAAGCTCATTGAAGACATAAAGAGACGATATCCTGATTAAACAGAAGTATGCAATTTTATTGGGGTCAACTAAATGACAAACAAGTCTGACAAAGCGTCAGCCTACGACAAACATGTCGATGAAAGAACGAGTTTCGTGTTGAAAACCATACGGTCGGCGTACTTTAAAATGGTACCTGAAGGTTATTTGCCGGGACAGGTTCGGTCGGCTCTCGTTTATGACGTATAAACAGAAAGACATTAATGCTACAGGAAACTGTACATGAATAGTAGATTAAACACTCTATTAATATTTTTAATGATTTTATCGGTAGGTCATTCGGTTCAGGCGAAGGCAAAAATCAATTCCTCGGTCGGGCCGTTTGAAATTTTCAGCGCCGACAGCTCCAGTTCAATCAGACTGCAATTCGCCGGACAGTTAAGATTAATTTTTGATAGCCGCGACAATGCCCCGGATACGCCCCGGACAGAGAAACTGACGATGCAAGCGCGAAGAATCAGACTTACCTTGGCGGGGACTGTTTACAATGCTAATCTGTCATACAGATTGCACTTAAGTACCGCCCCGAAATCGCTTGAGTTGATGGATTTCTATTTTGACTATAAATTTCGGCCATATCTGCAATTCAGGTTCGGTCAGTATAAGACGCCTTTTACACGTTATCGGATTCAGTCTTTTCAAAAACTGGCTTTTGTCGATTGGGCAATCGTCACGAAATATTTTGGGGCCGAACGCCAGATGGGATTTGCCTTTCATAACGGCTATGAACAACCGCCGAAATACGGTTATATAGTTGGCGTATTTTCAGGCGCCAACGCGCGGGCCTCACACGCCATAGGTTTGCCGGAAGTATATGGCGAAAAGGTCGTCAATCCGTCGGATCTTGCCAATCCGGGCGCGATCGATAAATTCCATCCCGAGTTATTCTTTCACATAACTTATAATGCCAATAATATTAAGATAAACTCCAATGGCGACGAAACGAAAACGGGATTACGCTATAGTCTTGGACTGAGTACGGCATGGGATTTATTCCCTACAGAGTATCATGATTTCAGCCTGCGTTTTGCCCCGGAGCTTTTGGTGAAATATCGCGGCTTATCCTTCCTTGCGGCAGGCTACGTCGGCTATTCGAAAATCGGCGACCCATCGAAAATTAAACCGGCCATGA
This sequence comes from uncultured Ignavibacteriaceae bacterium, assembly GCA_964452645.1. Lineage (GTDB taxonomy): Bacteria > Zixibacteria > MSB-5A5 > GN15 > PGXB01 > CAYXTW01. The sequence continues at coordinate 74,773 of CAYVMO010000013.1, read as the reverse complement.
CCGGAGGATTGTTTCAAACAGCATATCGTATCAATTCCAGGTTCGAGATTTCGGCCCGATATGCCATAGTCGATTTTAAGGATAGACTTGTTGACGATGCGCGCGAACGCGCCTCGCAATTGATTAACGATTCGGGAAACGATCCGGATATCGTCGCGCAATACAAAAACGCCGGGCAAATATCGCAGGAACAGGAATTAACGACAGGATTTAATATTTATATATCGGGACACTCGTTAAAATGGCAAAATGATATCGGATGGTTGAGACACTCTTTTATGGATGAGAATCGCGATGATTATCAGGTCCGCTCTCAATTCCAGGTGAGTTTTTAATTATGTGGAATAAAATGGGATTTATCATAAATATATTTGATAAAGGGTTGTGACTTAAGTCGCATCGACCGTTATGGAAAACAAAAATAAAATTGCCATTCTTGAAAGGGAAAATTTCCACGTCCTGCTGGAAATATTATCTCGAGAAGGTTATGAATTGTATGGGCCGACTGTCAACAATGAATGCATAATCTATGATCGGATTCAAAAAACGGAAGACCTTCCCATCGGATGGAAAGACCATCAGAAGGCCGGTAGTTATCGCCTGGAAAAAAGTAATGATAAGGCGCTTTTCGGCTATACCGTCGGTCCTCATTCTTGGAAAAAGCTGCTTCATCCGGCAAATGAAAAACTCTGGGAAGCCACCGCAGACGGAAATGGATTTACTATTAATATTCCGCAAGGAGATGACAGCAAGCGGGCTTTTATCGGTGTCCGCTCCTGTGAGCTTCAGGCGCTGTCGATACACGACAAAATCCTTGCCGAAGGGCCTTACGTCGATCCATTGTATCGGAACCGTCGCGAGAATGTCTTTATAGTGGCTGTCAATTGCACTCGACCGGGAGGAACCTGCTTCTGCGCATCGATGAAAACCGGTCCGAAAGCCGTATCAGGTTTTGATCTATCCTTGACGGAAATTCTGGAATCTGATGCTCATTATTTTACAGTTGAAGCCGGTTCAGCATCGGGAACGGAAATATTGAGCAATCTGCCGACCAGAGAAGCAAGTCAGGCAGAGATCGAAGCGGCCGAAAAAATTATGGAGCATTCGGCTGAGAATATGGGCAGGACATTGAATATCGATCATATTAAAGAGCTACTGTATGACAATTTCGATAATGCGCATTGGGAGACAATTGCCGAACGCTGTCTCACCTGCGGTAACTGTACTATGGTCTGCCCGACTTGTTTCTGCATTAATATCGAGGATACTACCGGCCTTACCGGTCAAAGCGCCGAAAGATGGAGTCGCTGGGATTCCTGCTATACGATTGATTTTTCATATATCCACGGCGGAAGTATTCGCACCAGCCCCACCGCGCGTTATCGCCAATGGATGATGCATAAACTGGCATATTGGCTTGACCAGTTCGGGACTTTTGGCTGTGTCGGTTGCGGGCGGTGCATTACCTGGTGCCCGGCAGGAATAGATATTACCGAAGAGGCGGCGGTATTTCAGGAAAAACAATGAACCAAATAATAATTTTTTAAATAGGTGAAGCATGGAGAATCTGGAGAAAATTCTGGCAAATCACCCGTCCCTGAGCGAAATGGACGATAAATATATCCAACTGCTCGTAAGCTGCGCTTCGAATGTTGTCTTTAAAGCAGGTGAATATATTTTTCGCGAGGGAGAACCCGCCGATAATTTCTATCTTATCCGGCACGGACGGGTATTGATAGAGGTCAATCTACCTCCCAAAGGATCAATTATTATTCGATCGCGGGAAGAAGGGGAAATATTCGGCTGGTCCTGGCTGGTTCCGCCATACCGCTGGCACTTCGATGCCCGGGCTGTGGAATTGACCAGGGCCATTGCTCTTGACGGTAAATGTCTTCGCGGGAAATGCGAGGCGGATCATGATTTGGGTTATGAAATCATGAAAAGATTCGTGCAGATTATCGCGGAGAGGCTGGAAGCTACAAGATTACAATTGATGGATATATATGGCAATGGCAAATAAAAATAGTATTAAAAAATTCGGTATCGTCGATAATCAGATACTTACGCGTCAATTTCGGATCAACCGGAAAAGAACGGAGACCTACGATACTTTCTCAATTGATCTGGTTGCCCACGATGATATCGCTGTTCTCGATTTTGAACCGGGACAATTCAATATGCTGTATATTTTCGGAATCGGTGAGGTGCCGATTTCGATTAGCGGCGATCCTGAGATACACGGTGCTCTGACCCATACTATCAGAAAAGTCGGCGCCGTAACCAGGGGAATCGGCGGTTTAAAAAAAGGCGATTACCTGGGAGTACGGGGGCCCTACGGGGTCGGCTGGCCTATCAAAGCGGCGGCCGGTAAGGACGTTGTCGCGGTTGCCGGCGGCATTGGTCTGGCACCATTAAGACCGGCGATTTATTACCTGCTTGCTCACCGGGAGCAGTATAACCGGATTATTCTAATGTACGGGGCCCGGACTCCGGAAGACATTCTGTATCTCGGGCAGCTGGAAAAATGGCAATCGCTCAAAGACATGACCACTCTGGTCACAGTCGATCGGGCTCTCGGAGATTGGCGCGGCAATGTCGGCGTCGTTACAACATTGGTGCGTCGCACCTCTTTTGATCCGACCAATTGTATTGCCATGATTTGCGGCCCGGAAATTATGATGCGTTATACTGTTCTGGAGCTCGAAAAGCATGGCGTAGAGGAGAAAGATATATATGTTTCCATGGAAAGAAATATGAAATGCGGAATAGGGCTATGCGGGCATTGTCAAATCGGTCCGACTTTTGTCTGTAAAGACGGTCCCGTGTACCGTTACGAGCAAATACGTAATCAGTTCCTTAAGCGCGAGATGTAAGTATGACGAAAAAGACAAAACCAAAACTGGCGGTGTGGAAATTTGCTTCGTGCGACGGTTGTCAATTATCGCTGCTTGACTGCGAAGATGAACTTCTGGCGGTCACAGAAGTGGTGGAAATAGCAAATTTCCCCGAGGCATCGCGGCAAGTCATAAAAGGCCCGTACGATATATCACTTGTGGAAGGATCGATAACCACGCCGCACGATGCCGAGCGTATCCACAAAATCAGACGGACGTCGAAATTTCTCGTATCTATCGGTTCCTGTGCCACCGCCGGAGGTATCCAGGCGCTTCGTAATTTTAAAAATGTCAAGGATTTCATAAATGTCGTTTATGCCAATCCGGATTTTATCGAGACGTTGAATAAGTCAACGCCCATTATGGACCATATCCCCGTTGATTTCGAACTTCGCGGCTGTCCCATCAACAAATATCAACTCATCGAATTGATAAACGCCCATCTGAATGGTCGCAAGCCGAATATCCCCACGTACAGCACATGTATCGAGTGCAAAAGAAAGGGCATTGTATGTGTGATGGTTTCAAAAGGAATTCCCTGTCTCGGTCCGGTTACCCAGGCCGGGTGCGGTGCGCTTTGTCCGTCATACAACCGCGGATGCTTCGGCTGTTTCGGCCCGAAGGAAACACCGAACACCGCTTCTCTGGGAGCTATCTGCCAAAATATGAAAATGAAAGACGCTGATATATTGAGAGCCTTTCGGAATTTTAACGCTTACGCCGAGCCGTTCAGGAAAGCGAGCGAATCTTATGAAAAGTAAAACAATTAAAGTCGATTATCTTGCCCGGGTGGAGGGTGAAGGCGGCCTTGAAGTAAAAATAAAGGATAACGAAGTTACGGACGCGAAATTGAATATATTTGAACCGCCTCGATTCTTCGAAGGTTTTCTACGTGGCCGTAAGTTTACCGAAGCGCCCGATATCACCGCCCGCATCTGCGGCATTTGCCCGGTCGCCTACCAGATGAGTTCATCCCATGCCATGGAATCGGCTTGTGGCGTTTCCGTAACAGGTCCGCTTCGTCAGCTCCGCCGTTTGTTATATTGCGGAGAATGGATAGAATCGCATGTCCTTCATATTTATATGTTACATGCTCCTGATTTCCTCGGCTATCAGGATGCCATCCAGTTGGCCAAAGACTATCCCGATGTCGTCAATCGCGCCTTAAAACTCAAAAAGCTTGGAAATGATATCGTGGCTCTGATTGGAGGAAGAGAAATACATCCTATTAATCCGCGGGTCGGCGGTTTCTATAAAGTCCCGAAAAAAGAGGAACTGAAGACTCTCGTGGAACCGCTTAAATGGGGAATCGACGTTTCGCTGGAAACAGTTAACCTGGTGGCAACATTTCCTTTCCCGGATTTCGAACAGGATTACGAATTTGTTGCGCTACGGCACCCTGATGAATACCCATTAAACGAGGGGAGAATTGTCTCCAACAAAGGAATAGATATCGAGGCGAAAGATTTTCTTGATTATTTCGAGGAGGAGCATGTCAAACATTCGACGTCGCTCCATGCCAGAGTAAAAGCGAGAAGGCATTATCTTGTGGGCCCGATGGCTCGTTATAATCTCAATTTCGATAGACTCCCGGAAATTGCGCAGGAAGCGGCCATAAAAGCCGGCATAGGCAAAAGCTGCAATAATCCCTTTAAGAGTATAATCGTTCGTGCCGTGGAGACTCTCTTTGCGTGCCATGAGGCGTTACGGATTATTGAAAATTATGAAATGCCCGATAGGCCTTACGTCGAAATCGAACCACGTCAGGCAACCGGTCATTGGTGTACGGAAGCGCCTCGGGGGCTGTTGTATCATCGTTATAGTCTTGATGAAAAGGGGATTATTAAAGATGCCCGAATAATTCCGCCAACGTCTCAAAATCAAAGGGCCATTGAAGATGATCTATTCCACTTTGTCGGGAAAAACGTGAATTTGTCCGACGATGATCTTACCTGGAAATGCGAACAGGCAGTCCGAAATTACGATCCATGTATATCCTGTTCCTGCCATTTTCTGAAACTAAACATCAAGCGCGAGCAGTCGAGTGCATGATGAATAATTTTTCCAATGTAATAGTCGTGGGAGTCGGTAATGAATTCCGCAAGGATGACGGCGTCGGGATGTACGTATCTCAATCACTTCGGGAAAAAACAGATGGGGAAATAAAGGTTATCGACGGTGTGCCGGATGGATTCGCGCTGATCGAAACCTGGGGTGAATCCAGTCATGTGATCGTCATCGATTGCGCCTATTCCGAAAATATTCCGGGTACTATATATCGCTTCGATGCTCTTAAGGAAAAAATCCCGAGTGGTCTATTTAATGGCTTTTCGACTCATTCTATCAGTATTGTCGATGCCGTCGAAATGGCCGGAACGCTGCGACGGTTGCCTAAAAGCCTGACAATTTATGGTATCGAGGGAAACGATTATACCGCGGGAAAGCAATTGTCTTCGGAAGTCAAAATGGCGGCGGATCGATTGGTGGATCGAATCCTTGAGGAACTAAGATAGTACTCTGGAATGAATAAGATAAAGAAAGGCGGTTCGCATGCATGAATTTTCTCTTTTAAAAGATCTCTTGAACAAGATGAAAATAATTGCCAGAGATAATAATTCGGACAAGGTAATCGGTGTCAAAGTAAAATTGGGGGCTCTGGCGCACATATCGCCGGATCATTTTCGTGGACATTTCGAGCAGGCTGTCAAAGGAACTATTGCTGAAGGTGCAAAGCTTGAAATCGAGACTTTAACAGATATGTCCGATCCTCACGCCCAGGAAATAATTCTTGAAAGCGTGGAGATCGCGGAATAAAACAAAAAGGAAGCAAAATATGAGGTTTATAAATCGATTTTCGCTCGAGCATAAATGATAAATAAGCAATCCTCTAAAAAGGGAGGTAAAGATGGTTACTTTTGCATATAAGGGTCGGAACTACGATATAGACGAGGAAGATTTTTTAATTGACTTCGATCAATGGGACGAAAAGTTTGCGGAGGGAATGGCCATAAAGCTCGGTATGGAAGGGGGGCTCGTAAAAGAACATTGGGATGTGATAAACACTATCAGAGGAACCTACCTCTCAGGTGGAAAATGTCCTTTGGTTTACGAAATCTGCAGGCTTTGCGGTTTGCGTCTAAAAGATTTAAAAATGTTGTTTCCCAATGGATATCTCAGGGGTGCGTGCAAACTCGCCGGTATAACGTACAAGGAGGGATACATTGGGCAGGCCAGTCTGCCGAAAACCGCCGACGATTTAAATGTTATATCAGCCAATAAGAATTACACGGTTGATGTTAGAGGATTCCTAATTGATCCCTCCCAGTGGGATGAATTTTATGCTAGTTTCAGGGCCTTCGATATGAAAATACCGGGCGGGCGACTTGGCGAAAGACATTGGCAAATCATAAATTATCTGCGTGATTATTACGATAACAACGGGGACGTGCCGACCGTCTATAAGACATGCGAGGAAAATCAAATCGATCTCGCCGAATTGGAACAGTTGTTTCCCGATGGTTATCATCGCGGCGCGATAAAGATTGCCGGATTGAGAGTCAAATAAAAATTAATGCGTTGATAATATGAAAAGCTCGAATATTGGGAATTTAAGAAACTCGAATAAAACTGATACCTTAAATCGGCTCCGATTAAACATTTTTGGAGTAGTACAGGGCGTCGGTTTTCGACCCTTTGTATATCGACTTGCGAAAAAAATGGATCTCAATGGGTGGATAAATAATTCGCCGCAGGGTGTCGTTATGGAAGTCGAAGGTGGCAGGGATAGACTTAAAGAATTTGTCGACCGTGTTAAGAACGATAAACCGCCGCTGGCGATTATTCAGAACATGAATTTATCTTATCATCAGATAAAAGGCTATTCAGGATTTACCATAGGTGAGAGCATACAGGCGGGAGATAAAAACGCATATGTACTGCCTGATATCGCCACCTGTCCTGAATGTGTCAATGAGATATTCGATCCCGGGAACAGACGTTATCATTATCCTTTTACCAATTGCACAAATTGCGGCCCCCGTTACAGCATAATTGAATCTCTGCCGTACGATCGCGATAAAACAACGATGAAAATATTCCCTATGTGTGAAGAGTGCCGGGCGGAGTATGAAAACCCCCTCGACCGAAGATTTCACGCCCAGCCTAACGCCTGCCCGAATTGTGGACCGCACCTGGAACTATGGAACAGCGACGGTAAAGTTCTGGAGATAAAAAATGAAACCCTTCTCTTATGTTTTTATGCTCTACTGGCCGGGAAAATTCTGGCAATAAAGGGTCTGGGCGGTTTTCAGCTTCTGGTTGATGCAAGAAACGACGAGGCGATCAGGCGATTAAGAAAACGAAAAAATCGCGAGAAAAAACCCTTGGCATTGATGTACCCTGATATTGACACTATTAAAAAGCATTGTCTTGTTTCAAATTTGGAGGAAAATATATTATTATCCCCTCAGTCCCCAATAGTCCTCTTAATGCGCAGAGATGGCGCTGATCAAATCGTTTCTCATGAAGTGGCACCGGGCAATCCCTACCTTGGAATCATGTTGCCTTATTCTCCATTGCATCACCTAATTATGGCGGAACTCAATATCCCGCTGGTAGCCACCAGCGGAAATCTTTCCGATGAGCCGATTTGTATCGATGAATATGAGGCGCTTGCACGTTTAAAAAATATCGCCGATTTATTTTTGGTGCATAATAGGCCAATTGCCAGACAGGTCGATGATTCTGTCGTAAGAGTCATGATGGGTCGGGAAGCTGTCCTGAGAGGGGCGCGGGGATACGCACCGACCACAATTCAATTGAATAAGCGTGCGCGTCCGCTTCTTGCTGTCGGCGGCCATTTGAAAAATACAATTGCCATCTCGGTCGATAAAAGCGCTTTTATCAGCCAGCATATAAGCGACCTTGAAACCCGGCAGGCTCACGAAACGTTTTTCAATACCATCAAATCTATTTCGGATATTTACGATTTCAAGCCTGAGAAAGTTGTTGCCGATATGCATCCTGATTATCTTTCGACAAAACATGCGGATAAGTTGCCCCTCCCCATTTTCAAAGTACAACATCATCATGCCCATATTTTATCCTGTCTGGCGGATAATAAATTGGAGCCGCCGGTTTTGGGCGTATCGTGGGATGGCACCGGATTAGGCCTCGATAATACTATCTGGGGCGGCGAATTCTTGAAAGTCTTTCGAAAGACTTTTGTGCGGGTGGCGCATCTGCGTTGTTTCAAATTACCGGGTGGAGAAAAGGCCGTTGAGGAATCCTGCCGCTCCGCAATCGGCCTTCTGTATGAAATTTTCGGAGAAAAATTATTCGGGATGTCGGAAATAATCCCGCTTTCTTTGTTCGACAGCCAAGACAGGCTTATACTGAAAAAAATGCTCGAAAACGACATAAACTCACCCGTCACATCGAGTATGGGTCGTCTTTTTGACGCTATCGCTTCAATTATTGATTTATGTCATAAGTCAACCTTCGAAGGTGAAGCGGCCATGCAACTGGAGTTTGCCGCCGATAAAGTCATTACCGATGAATCATATCATTTCGACGTTCATTTCGACTATATGCCGTACGTAATTGATTGGGACCAAGTTATTCGTTCTGTTTTGAAAGACATTCATAATTCCATTTCCATAGATTTAATTTCCGCCAAATTCCATAATGCCCTTGCAACATTAATAGTAAATATTGCCGGTCGAGTTAATGATAAAAATGTAATTTTATCAGGCGGTTGTTTCCAGAATAAAAATCTTATCGAAAAGGCAGTGCCCGCTTTACAAAAGGAAGGATTTAAGCCGCACTGGCATAAACGTATTCCGACGAATGACGGTGGCATTGCGATGGGGCAGATTATGGCAATGATTAATTCGGAATCAATGGAGGAATAATTATAATATGTGTCTGGCCGTTCCCGGAAAAATTATATCAATTGAAGATGAAAATGAGATAATGCGCTGCGGGAAAGTGGATTTTGGCGGAATTTCAAAAATTATCAACCTGGCCTTTGTCCCTGACGCCCGAATTAATGATTATGTACTAATTCATGCCGGTTTTGCAATCGCCAGGATTGATGAAGAAAAAGCGGCTTTGACTATTAACGAATTAAGGTCTATTGATAACAGCATACATAATCCATGAAATATCTAGATGAATACAGGTCAACCGAATTCGTGAATAGATATCTGTCGCGAATCAAAAAAACCGTGCATGGTCATTGGAATATTATGGAGGTATGCGGGGGGCAGACACATGCTATTTTCAAGTTCGGCCTTGATCAACTCCTGCCTTCCAACATATCCCTATTGCATGGTCCGGGATGCCCGGTCTGTGTGACCCCGGCTTTCATCATTGATCAGGCGATATCCGTCTCTCTTAAACCGGGTACGATCCTATGTACTTTTGGCGACATGATTCGTGTGCCGGGAAACGACGCCGACTTATTGTCGGCCCGGGGTCGAGGAGCTGATGTTAAAATCGTCTATTCCCCGCTCGATGCAATAGAGCTGGCAAAGAGGCATCCTGACAAGGAAATTGTTTTTCTTGCCATCGGATTTGAAACGACGGTTCCGGCAATTGCCTCCACCATTTTAACGGCCGATAAACTCAAAATAAAAAACTTTTCAATTCTGAATGCGACCGTAAGAATCCCGCCTGCCATCGAGGCGCTCTTGAAAAATCCCGAATGCCAAATAGATGCTCTACTGGCGCCGGGACATGTCTGTACCGTTACCGGTTTGTGTGAGTACGAATTACTTGTCAATAAATATCAAATCCCGATTATTGCCACCGGTTTCGAGACGGTCGATCTTATACAGGGAATATTCGCGGCCGTCGATCAACTTGAAAAAGGCAAGGCCAGTCTCAGCAATCGGTACTCTCGGGCAATAGATTTTTATGGAAATAAAGATGCTCAATATATTATCAGTCAGGTGTTTGATATTACCGATAGACAATGGCGCGGCCTGGGTATTATAGAAAACAGCGGCTATATTTTGAAGAAAGAATATCAGCAGTATGACGCTGAAAATCGTTTTGATATCGCTACGACCGAATCCGATAATGAAAACGGGTGCATCGTTTCGGACATTCTAAGCGGCCGGTCTATACCAAGCCAATGTCCCGAATTTGGAAAAACCTGCCGGCCGGAACATCCGCTGGGGCCGATGATGGTATCATCGGAGGGTTCGTGCGCCGCCTATTATAAATACAGGAGCAATGATGAGAGACGATAGTGACGATAAGATGGTACAATGCCCGATGCCTGTGCAGCAATACATGAATATCACTATGGTGCATGGTGGGGGGGGAAGGCAGATGCATCAATTGATTGAAGACCTGTTCATTAAAATATTCGATTCTGAAGAACTTAAAAGGGCCCATGATGGAGCCGTATTTAATGTCCCCAAAGAAAGATGTGCCTTTACGACAGATTCATTTGTTGTCAGCCCTCTTTTTTTCCCGGGCGGTGATATCGGTTCGCTGGCAGTCTACGGAACGGTCAATGATCTGGCCATGTGCGGGGCCGGACCGCTTTATATAAGTACCGGTTTTATAATCGAGGAAGGATTTCCTGTCGAGACGTTAACCAAAATTGCCCTTTCGATGAAAATCGCTGCAGACAAAACAAATGCTAAAATAGTGACCGGAGATACTAAAATAGTCGAACACGGCAAGGGTGATGGTGTCTATATCAACACATCAGGTATCGGAATTATGGATCATGAATTGGAAATATCACCGACATCAATCGAGCCGGGAGATTCGATAATAATCAATAGGGATATTGGCCGTCATGGCATTGCCATAATGTCGGTTCGTGAAGGATTGCAATTCGAGACCTCAATAAAAAGCGACATTGCCCCTTTGGCAGACTCGATAATCGTTCTGATAGAGAACGATATTCAAATCAGATGTCTTCGTGACTTGACGCGCGGGGGATTGGCATCCGCTCTTACCGAGCTCGCCGGTTCTTCCCGACTTCATTTTGTGCTGGAGGAAAAGAGTATTCCTGTATCGTCGGCGGTAAACAATGCCTGCGAAATTTTGGGTTTGGAACCATTGCAGGTTGCCAATGAAGGTACTTTTATTCTTTTCGCTCCTCAATCTGATGCTGAAAGAGCATTAAATATATTGCGTAATGATTTGAATTGGCCGGAAGCCTCGATAATAGGGCGGGTTGTTGATGATGAAAATAACCTGGTCACTTTGAAGACGATACTGGGGCCAGAGCGAATCATCACGATGCCGGCCGGTGAGCAATTGCCGAGAATTTGTTAGTCAATTTCGTATATAAATCTATTTTCCGCCGAAAAAACTAATATATATAGCGATTCTCTATAGTAAACCGAACTTAATACAACTTAATGAAACTCACTGCAGCCCGATAATAGAATCATCATAGAATTACGACTAAGTTGTTGATATCTAAAAAATCGCCGATAATAATAGCTTGCAATTCACAATCGCGCGGCATTACGAAATACGACTTCCACCGGGGAAGTTTAGTATTATCAGGATACAGGCTGCTCTGGCCGCAACACAAGATAATCCTTGACCTTTGTAGTCCCTTTTTCTAAATTGATATTAAATGGGACTTCAATAAGCTGCTCAATATCTTGCTTAGGAGGTAGATTATGAATGTCAGGACTAAATTTATTTTAAGGGTCGTCGGTATCGCCTTATTTGCGATGACGGCCACTGCTTCGGCGCAGTACGGCTCGATCTCAGGCACGGTCACCGATGCGGAAACCGGTCTGCCGATTTATATGGCGGAGGTGGGAGCAATAAACATGGATAGCATGCTTACCAGCGAAGCCTGGACAGACACCGCAGGTCAATATTTCATCGACAGCCTGGTGCCCGGTTACTACATTGTCGGCGCTCACAAGGAGGGTTATGAAGAGAATATATATCCCGGATTGGTAGAAATCGTGGCGGATGAGCACCTGTCGGACATTGATATCGAGCTGACTTTTACCGGCGGCACCGGATTAGGTTCGATCTCAGGACAGGTTATCGATGCCGAGACCGGATTACCGATTTCCGGGGCAGGAATTTCCATCAGCGGAATTCTCGGCGTCCAGTACACGGATAGTGAGGGTAACTACATCTGCGACAGCATTCCGGACGGCACCTATGAGGTCAGTGCCTTCAATGAAGGGTATTTCCCGGAAACCTATCCCGAACCGGTCACGGTAGCTATCGGTGAGACAACGGCCGGTATTGATTTTGCACTCTCGCCCTTTGGTGAACCCGGCTCAATCTCGGGGACGGTTATTGATGCCACGACGGAATTGCCGATCGAAAACGTCTATATCAGCGCCTCGGGTGATTTCAGTAGCGGCTACGACTGGACCGACGCAGACGGAAATTATACGATTACCGACCTTATCGCAGGAGATTACTCCGTAAGTGCCTGGTCGGAGTCTTATTGGGAGCAGGATTATCCCGACCCGGTGGCTGTCATCGCCGGTCAGGAAACCCCGGGCATAGATTTCAGCATGTTTCCACACGGCGGGCCTGATGATGGCATAATTGCCGGGCAGGTACTGGAGGAGGGGACGCTCGAACCGGTTCCCCTGGGTCTCGTTATCGCCTATTCGGACAATGACAACTTCGGGGGCGCATTTACCGACCCCGACGGAACTTATATGATTCAGGGATTGCCTTCAGATGAGTATTATGTGATTGCAATGATCCAGGGCTATATCGTCGAGCTCTACGATGGGGTCTATAGCTGGGAGGAAGCGACTCCGATTATTCCCGACGCCTATGGTATTGACTTCTTGCTGTCTCCCAGCGACTCCGGCGCCGGGGGAATTTCCGGCCTGGTTAGCTCGGATGGGGTGCCACTTGAAGGGGCCATCGTTTGCGCTAAGATGAACGGGGATGTCAGGAACTCGGCACGCAGCTCGGCTGACGGCACGTACTTGATCAGCGGGCTGTCGCCCGGTACTTACACGATTACTGCCTCGATGGTATCCTATCAAGACGCTTCTTACCCGAGTCAAATGGAAGTTGGTGGGGATAAAATCGATGGCGTCGACATCGAGCTTGAACCGATGCTGGTGGGAAATGTCAACGGCGATGGAACAGTCGATATTTTTGATATAACCTATGCAATCGATTACCTGTACCTCGGCGGACCAGCCCCGATACCTTATGAACTCTGTAACGGCGACCCAAACTGTGACTGTACCTGTAATATCTTCGACATCACCTATCTAATCGGATACCTGTATTTAGGAGGCCCGACGCCGTGCACCTGCCAGCAATGGCAATTGGGCTGCGGCGCGCCGCTAAGGTAATGGCGCTTTAAGATCAGGCAGGCTGATTATTGGAGGCTTTATTATCCAATTCGGTGCGAATGGCTGCGGCGATTGACTGAAGAGTAAACGGCTTCTTTATAAAAGGACAGCCACCCAGTTTTTGAATTTCCTGAACCCGCTCGGTGGCCGAAAAACCGCTTACGATAATCGCCTTTTGAGTTGGACGAAGTCTTCTTATTTCGCGATATGTGTCCAGCCCATCGAAATCCTTTTCCATAATCATGTCAAGAATTACGATATCCGCCAAATTCTTCGATAGATACTCAACGGCTTTGCGGCCATTCTCGACGCAAACGACTTTATACCCGATGCTGCTTAGCATATCGTCGGTTATTTCGCGCTGTTCGACGACGTCATCGACCACCAGAATACGCTCGGTCCCGCAAAATGAATCTTCATTGCCATAAGTCGCCTTTTCAGGCTGATCGGTGGCCGGGAAATACAGTACAAACTCTGTCCCCTTGCCTATTTCAGAGAAAATATCATAATAGCCTTTATGATCTTTGACAATTCCGTAAACTACCGACAAGCCCAAACCGCTCCCGCTTAAACCCATTTTTTTTCTGGAGAAGTACGGCTCGAAAATTCTTTCTAAGTCCTTCTGTTCTATACCTATGCCGGTATCGCGAACACGCAAAACGACATAGTCGCCTTCCTCAATTTTGTTGTAACCTCCGGACAATTTTTTCAGATATTCCCGGGAGGTCGTTATAGTGAGTCTGCCGCCATCGGGCATGGCATCAAAAGCATTTACAATCAGATTCATAACCACTTTGTAAAGGTGCGGAAATGAGCCCTGAATATTGCAAATATTTTCGTCCGGTTTATATTCGACATAAATATCAGGTTTATCTTTGCTTCTCTGGATATGAGCAGGAGATTCAACGTAATCCGCTATGACATTATTAAGATTAACCGGCTCCATTTCATAACGTCCGCGTCGAGCGAGAGTCAGCAAATCCTGGATTACATTCGATGCATTTCGGGCTGAATCGGCGATCTTATTCACCTGACTTCTAACCGGGCTGTCCTCGGGCAGTTTCCTTAGAATCAATTCCGGATAACCTACCAATGGCCCCAGCATATTATTAAGATCATGGGCCACGCCGCCGGCCAAAACCCCTAACGCCTCCATTTTTTTGGCCTGCTCCAGTTTTTCCTTAAGCAATCGTCTTTGTTTTTCGGCCCTTCGCCGTTCGGTGACATCATCGAGGGTTACGATAAAATCCGCCTGAAATTCTGTGTCCCCCGAAATTTTGCAAAAATAGACATCATAAGCATATTCGACGCCAACGGTTTTTATAACCAATCCTTCGATACTTCCGCTGTCATGATCAGCTATACCTTTTACAAGACGCTTAGCCCAGTCATTGAAAATTTCCTCGTCAAAGACATCCTCCAGCGACATGTTATACATCGAGACTACGTCGGGAATCTCGGGATTATGACGCCTGATAATATTAATTCCAACCGTATTGATCTTTTTAAGACGATTATCATAAGCAAAGGCAAAAACGCCCTGTTTAACATGGTTAAGAATATCAAGATGCCAGGCGCTGAGGCTGGCCATTTCCCAAAAATGATAAGAGCTGGCGATTAAAGGCACAACCGACTGCATCAGCGAATTAAAGAGTTCGATATCTTTATCCTGGAAACTCTTACCGGCGACTTTTTCACCAAGTCCGATTATCCCCAGAAGCTTGTCATTATGCATCAAAGGACAGACGATCGCGACTTTACAATCCAGTAGAATGCCCAGATAGCTTTTACATGAGTGGGGGCAATTGACATCTGTAATTTTTGCAGCCCTTCTGTATTCAACAAAATATCGTTCCAGGTCCGAGGTCAGAGGCAACGACTCCAGCTGACGGTTTTTGCCGAATCGACCGGTGGCCAGAAAAACGGTCTTATTATCGGAATATCCAGGTTGTCGCAAAAGCGCAAAAGCGCTGGTTATGGAAAACTGCCCGGCCAGAGTCAGAAGCAGAGTTTTTATCAATAACTGAAATTCCGGTCTATTGGCGAATTGCGTATTCAATTTGGCCAGGGCGTCCAGGGCCAGCAATGATTTTTCGTCGGATAACCACTTATAATAAGAGGTTGCGACTCGTTCCTTATGACTTAAGCCTGAATTGCTCATCATTTAGCTTTAGCCCTTGCCAAACCTATGGCTTTTTCTTTATTCTCACGTATCGTCAGATAATCGGTCAGATCCAGGACATCAAGAATGTGATTTATACTCTCCGGGACATTACACAGAATTATATCTCCGCCGGCTTCCCGTGAGGTTTCAATTGTCCCCAGAATCGAGCCGACTCCGGCCGAAGAAAGAAATTCCAAATCCGTCATATCCATAACAATAGTCTTATAACCGCTCTCCTGAATGCCGGTGATAATATTTACCATTTCGTGGGCGTTATTATTATCCAGAGTTTTAATCGGTTTGATGATGATCACATCATTATTAATGATTGTTTTCGTTATATTCGGTTTATCCATATTTAATTCCACCTTTTTTCCAAAACGAGAATGTTTAAACCGGTTCGCTCACCTAAATATTCTATTTTATCGGCAAGACGACGGATCAGGGCTATTCCGAAACCACTTTTTTGCTTGTTTTTTCCTGCCATTTCGGGATTGATATCAATCGGCTGCCTGGTTATGTCATATCGTCGTCCGGAATCGGCAAAAACGAGGACTATTTTTTCATCATTGGTTCTGACCGTAAACAGTATCGACTCATTTTTTGACATTCCGGAATGTGTCCGAATATTGGTTGAAACCTCGTAAAAAATCGTTTGTAATTCGAAAATCGTCATATGATGCAGATTCAACGAACTCAAAAACTCTGTAAAATTATTCAGTGCTCTATTGATACTATCAACCTCGGATTTGAATTCGTCGACATAGGAATTTGTCAGTACAGCGCCAACCGGTTGCGCCCGTGTTCCATAATCGGGCCGCCCGGTATATTGAAACAAATCTTGCAGATCAAGCACTTTTAAAACACAAATCAGACCGGACGATGGTGAATGCAGCCGGATGTCGGCCCCGGCCTTGACGCATTTCTGACGAGCCTGCCAGAGAAAGCCGATTTGGGAGGAATTGATATTTTCCAGACGGGAGCAATCCAGTGAAATCAGTTCCGGCTTATCAGAAAGCAACTTATCCAGGTTCTTCATTAAAGTCGTTATTGTACTATCCGACATATCGCTCGGAAGGATCACCATATGGTGGCTGTCCGTTTTAAATCCCATTGACAGCCTCTTCTTTTATCGCCTGTCTTATAAAGGTATCATGACCTCTCCATCTTAAGACCAGAAGAGTAATATCATCGAATTGAGGGGTTTCACCCACGAATTCCTTGTGCTGTTTTATGGCATTGCTTACCATCTCCGGGGGATTCGACTTGAAATTATTTTCCAGAATTTTCGTAAAGCGATTCATGCCGAATTCTACGCCGTTTGCATTCCGTGCCTCATTTATTCCATCGGTATATTGAATCAGCCAATCATCGTTCGAAAGAAGCATCTCACCGGTTTCAATTCTCTGATCGAATTTCTCCTGAGACATCAACCCCAGCGGATAACCGTGCGTTTTTATCAATTCGCATTTCCCGGTTTGACTGACTACCTTGATTAAAGGATTATGACCGGCCGAAGCGAAAGTAAACCGGCCGGTTCTTTTTTCAAGCAGGCCGTAGAACATTGTCACAAACATGCCTTTTTTAATTCCGGTCGACAGTTTGCTGTTGACTTTTGACAGAAGCCGGCCCGGATCATGAATAAATTGGCTTAGCTGCTTGACGATATCGCGTGTCAGAAGCATCACCAGCATTCCGGGCAGCGACTTACCGGAGACGTCGGCGACCAGAAAGGCCAAATAGTCATTTCCAAGATCGATGAAGTCATAATAGTCGCCGCCGACTTCCCTGGCGCTGCCGTAAAATCCGGCGAATTCATAGGCGTCGGTCCGGGGGAATCGGCGGGGCAGAATATTGGCCTGAATTTCATGGGCGATTTCAAGTTCACGGGACAGACGTTCTTTTTCAATGAGCGCTTTTTGCGCGGCATTCAACTTTTTGCCCATAGCTTTTAATGTTTCCGCCAGATAACCGAATTCGTTTTTACTGACAAAAGGAAACTCGAGTTTAATGTCTTCGTACGAGATATCTTTCAGAGCATTCGTAATTTGTTTTATAGGAAGCAACTTGCGATTAAGAATTAATGTCGTCAGCGGAATACCGAGAACGAGCATGAGCACGGTTATTGATGCCACCGCAAATATGGAACTATTTCTCGCCTCGATGATTTGTCGAGTCGAAGATGCCAGGCCGAGCCGACCGACTATAATCCCGCTTTCGGTTACCGGTACAGTTATTTTAATCGTGGCTTTGTTGAGTTCAAAAGTCTCGTTTTCCCGAAAAAAATAATAACTGTGTTCGCCTGCAGAAAAATCCATTTTGGCTCCGGCTATGACCTGCCTGATATCAGTGTGCGCAATAAAGGCGTTTTCCTTATTGGTAATGCCGGCCCAAAAAATATCATTGTTATCCGTCGCCAGCTTTTTGCAGATATTATTTAAAAGGAGCTCATCGGGACCGTTTGCCGAGATAATCAATTTGCCGGCTGAACCGGAATAGGCACGAGCCTGAATCAGTAATTTCTCAACCACATTTTGCGTGACCGTATTGACATATTTATTCGTGATGACATACCCGGTGGTCAGCATAAGAAGCAGAATGACGATTGAAACATAAAGTGAAAATTCCAGCCGGATGGACTTTCTAAATTGTTTGGCCTGGGGCCAGTCACTAATTGACATGTTGGAATCATTCGTGCTCATACGATAACTCTTCCAGTTTTTTCATTTCATTGTTTGTTCGTTTGATATAGTCTTTTATCTCCTGGTTGGTCGGATCTATCTTTGAGGCTTTTTCCCAGACGGCGATGGCATCTTTCAACTGATTTTTCCCATACAGCTCCACGCCGATGAATTTGTATGCTCGGACCAGATACTCCCGAACCGACATGTAATCGGGAGCCATTCGCTCAACTCTCTCCCAGTACGTTACAGCCAGCGACAGATCGCCTTTTTCGAAATGCTCGCGGGCCGTGTTATATGTTTCTTCTATCTCCTTTCGGAGTTCCGGACTGATCGGAGCCGGAGTAGTAATTTCCGGCGTGGTGGGAATCACCGCCTGTGCTTTATTGAGTTCCTTATCGGCGCGGCTCCTTAACTCGAGACACTGTTTATGTTCCGGGAAAATGTTCAAAGCCGAATCAAGAGCGGCAATACACGCCTCCAGCTCTTTGCCGGCGTAAGCATCGGAGGCCACGATTCGCCACTTTTCGAATCGAGTTCGTTTCAATGCCAGGATAATTCTTTCATCGTTTGAGTTATATTGAGTCAGGCTTTTGGCAACCACCAGAGCCTGCTCGACATGACCATAGTTTAATAGCGAGTCGACAGCCATAAGCGATTTATTGACCATTTCTTCCTGCGAGGCAGCCTGCTCAATGGCTGATTCGGTACGATCGATTAGCCGCTGAGCTTCGTCATTATTTACATTTATCGCCAATGCCAACCCGGCGAAATACTTCGCGCCCAGATAATCCTTAAGATCGAATTTCACCTGGGCTGAATCCATATAAAGAGCGAAATTCTTTTTATTTAGAGTATCTTCAAGCCTTTCACTGGCCTTTTGAAATAACTGATATATTTCTGTCGTATCGGTCCCGCTGCTCCGAGCCAGGAACATGGCCCGATCCAGATAATTACAGGCCTCTTCCGTTTCACCGCTCTCCAACAGAAGTTTGCCTTTATGTACCAATTCGCTTATCGCATTTTGATTACGCGAAGCCAATTGTGAATTCATCAAATTCCTAAATTCTTCTTCGCGCTTTTGCGCGCGGATTTTCCTTTTTTCGCTAAGCGGCTGCCCGATCGAAGTCGTCAAGCTGAACATGTGCAGGCTGCCGAGATCACGTTCGATCATGGCGTAATCGAAGCTTAGAATACTGTAATTTATGCCGCATCCAAAAGTCGGCTGACCGTCCCGGGCGCCGGCGCGTAAAGACAATAGATTTCCGAAATCGTATTCGGCGCCGAATGATAACTCGCCGTTTTTATCCGCCTTCCGGCCCAGAGCCGAGGAAAATATTAAATCATGATCCCAGCCTGCAAACGGCTGCATCCTGAACGACACCCCCAGATCGAAAGTGAACGGATAATTGATGGTTTCATCGACCAGTCTTATCCCCGGATTAATAACATTGCGAAGATTAAGGGCAATTGATAAATCTCTAAAGCGGCTTAATCCCAATCCGAAATCACGGCCAATCGACAGGCTCACCGCCGGCGAAGATGTTGCCCGGTAACTTTCCAGCTCGTGGCGTTCAAATGAAAGCGATATTCCGAGATTATATTGCGAAACGGTCTTTCCATAAGCCAGATAAAGGGCCAGACGATTATCATGCGTTTCGTCGAGCAGGATATTATTCTCATCGCGCACTTCAATGCCGCTGATACCGAGACGGAAAACGCCCAGACCGAAACATCCCCAATCCATCGACGGCAGAGCTAATCCGAAGTACTGATAGGCCACATCGGCATCGAACAGACGACAGTGAAAGGCCGAGGCGGATATTTGCTCCGCCCGGGCGAGATTGGACGGATTCCAATAAGGGGCGGTTACCGAGTGACAGTATGCCAGATTAGAGCCGCCCAGCGATAATTCGTAGGCTCCGGTACCGAGACTGAAGGGCGAGTTCAGACCGGCGTCACCGGCGAACACGATTCCCCCGGAAATCATCAGACCGATTAAATACAGCAAGATTCGCCTCATCGGACCACCGCAATTTTTCTTCTGAAACTTTCTGTTTTACCGGATGTGTACCGGGCCGTTATCCGGCAAAAATAGGTCCCCGGGATTATTCCCCGCCCGGCATCATTGTCACCCGACCAGCTATCTTCCTGATGTGAACCGACCGCCTTGAATTCATTTGAAACGACCTTTTTGACCAGTTCGCCGGTAACGGTATAAATATCAATATCGACATAAGCGTCTTCGGGAAGAGCGTAACCGATAGTCGTGACGACCCCGCGGGCCGGGTTAAAAGGATTCGGATAATTGGTATAAGAGTTCTCCAGACCGGCCGTGACAACGGAAATTTCGGCCGTCTTTAGCGGGAAACCGGCGCCGGTCAAAATCGGATAAACAACCGATGAGAGATTCAAATCGGTCAAATCCGTAAACGTAGAATCCTGAAAACCAACTAAATAATTTCCCCGGGGGGCATCATTTCGCAAATCACATGTGAGCGACATTTCAATGGTACTTCCGTTTGCTATACTGAAAGGATTCGGTGGAATCAGGCGCAAAGTATCGTCATCCAAAACGGAATCAATGGCCACAATCTCATCATCGGCCAGCAAGTAAATGGCGCTGAAAACAGTATTTCCCGTCACCGGAAACATGCCATCCGTCGTATGATTCAATACCTGACCGGTTATGCCGCCAAGAACAAGATCACCCTGCAGGTCTTTGGTACTATAATCAAGTGTACTGTACGAAAATACGGCACCCTGCTGACCCCGATAGGCCAGCTGTACCGGAAGCGATCGTATGGTCAATAAAGGTCGCCCGGCTGGCAGAAATACATTCGTTTGTCCGGTGATGAAAGGAAACTCCGTCGTACACCCTTCTTCCAATATAAAACCCGGGATATGCGTTGTATCATTATAGTCAGAAATCTTAATTTCGCTTTCGGTCGAAATTTCCAGAACAAAATTTTCATAAGGAACATCGGTTTCGATATCGGCCGTTAGATAAACAATCTGGCTGTCCCCCGTATTAAATACATATCCGTTACTGTCTATATTAAAAATAATGCGTCCGCCCAGGAGTTCAATGTATGCTTGATAATCGACGGGACTGCCGGACAGATGATAGCCGATACGATCGAACAGGCGATCGGGATCCAGGGGCGTGCCGATGCTGTCAAAGACGGTTATAAATATATTATCCAGTCTGATCGGCGCATAACCGATTCCGGCCGGATAATCCAGCGATATCGCCAACAAATCCAGCGAATCAACGCCACCGGCTACGGAGGTCGGCAGTAACGATTCAATACACAACTCGGGACTAATGGCGGGTGATTCAAGAGTCGCCAGAGATGATGTAATCGGAAATTCGGATCCGGAAGCCAGGGTATAAACGGTGTCGGTGGCCATCGCCAGTGGTGAACCGGAACTACCGTCACGAACGACAAAAAACGTACTATCGGGAATAAGCAGACCAAAACGGGCGGCTGTCGTATTTTCATTTATCCAGACCTGAACGACGAGCGAATCGACCACGCCGCCATTAAGCGTTAAAGGCGAGTTTAATTGTATATCAAGTTGTCTGGCCCCGGGCGCGAAATTTCCGACCTCGGCTACGATGGATTGTTGACGCTTGATTCTGACCAGATCCAGCAAATCCGAGAGAACCAGCGTGTCATTGAAATCATCGACAAACATTATAGACAAGTCGGTCAACTGAATTTGAGAACTGCCCGCTGAATCGGGATGCCGGAATTTCAATTGAAGAACGTCAACGTCTTTTTGACCGTAATTTACAAAACTGTTCAGTAATGTACGCGAGGATACGACCATTCTCTCCGAAGCATCGTCAATCCGGCAGGAGGCGGTTTTGAACGGAAAGATCACTTCCGGGGCAAGCGATACGGTCAAACCGGTGTTTTCATCGGTTATAGGTATGTGATCGGCGTCATTAACGGTGAGAATAAAATTATCGGCCGATGCGGAACTGTCGATATCGACCAAAAGCGATAAGAATTGTCCATGGCCGGGATCGACGATAATCGGCTGATTGAAATTCAAAACAACTTCGGTTACATGCGAAATATTCTGCAGAACGACCAGATTCGAATATTCCGTGGCGAGCTTTATTCTCGAAAAAACATCGTCGGCATAAATACTCTGCCCGGAACTATTCTCGACGCCAAGAATAATACTATCCAATCTTAGAGATGCTGTCGCTAACGTACTATCCGGATGAGCAAAGCCGATACTTAGCGGGAAAACGTTCGCCTGGCCGCGCGTGACCGAAATCGGTGCCGAATTCAACATCTGCACCACCACATCTGACGGCGATTGTTGAATTCTGATATTGGCCGACTGTATTATGGCCGACGAATCAGCCGAGCTCTCCGAGTAAGAAAGCACCTGCCAGCACACTTCCCCGGCCGCCGCGGCCGTATAATAAAAAGTGAAATCGGTCGATTCGCCGGTTGCCAAAATAACCGGACCGGCATCGCTGCTGTCAAATGTGACGAGACTCGAGTCACTGATTTCGACAATAGCACCCCGGACACTATCGATGGCACCGCCCAAGATGTTAGTGACGGTCACGCCGAGCTCAATCGTTTGTCCGACCGAATATGTTTCACGATTTGCTTGATTGGCTATCTGCAGTCCGGAAGCCGAAATCGTAAAAGACGCGGGCGCATTAATGGCCGAATCAATCGGGCCGTCATTGCCCGAGCCGAATAAACACCCGTTTAACGGAATCTCCGCTTTAAAGGTGACATCCGGTGTGGCGGTCATCGAGACATCTCCCAGCACGAATAATGCCGGTCGAGCACCATCTATCGGCAGAATCAGCGAGTCAAGTTCCCAGCGGTCACTCCGGTAGTCCAATGTCCCCATAAGTGAATCGGTTGACTGCCGGATATTATCGCCGTTGAGATCAGACCAGAGTTCAAGCGTACTGATATCCGAGGTATCGGCGTTGCCGGCGTTTACAATAATCAAAGAATTTAATATATCTTCCAGATTTCCGTTATAGGCCGGCTTAAAGGCAAAGAGCGTGACCGCCGTATCCCCGGGACTTAATGTTCGCGGCATGGTTTCAACTAATTCGTACTGACTTGCAATCGAACCATCGACAATAAGATAACCGCCGGTAATTAACGGCAAATCACCATTGACATTCACAGTCCCCGAAAAAGAAAAATCGGAAGGTCCGGCTATCGATACCGCCAGGCTGTCGGAGTCAATCAGCGCCTGTGGGAAATCGGCCAAAGCAAAAAAATACGAAAGTGATTCGGGCGGCAAAGCGACATCAAATCCGGTGAAATGCAATTCGCTTTCATTGAAATTGCCGATGCCAATCAGGGAATCCTGACTTTCCCCGAAGATCCGATCGCGATTGGCATCGAAATACAGTGAAACCTGTCCCAACTCATAATCGGCGTAGGCTTGATCCGATTGACTGCGGGAGATATTTGTCAGCGTTATGCCGTTTATCGCCTGTTCCTGACCCAAATATCCGTTATATAGTGCAAATGTCAGGATATTTGAATTTGTTTCCTTCGGCCGAATTACCGAAGAGGCGGCCGGAATCGAAATAACTGTCATACGGTTCGACGGAAAAACCATAATCGCCTGCGGATTGGCGACCGAGATATCATCCGGCCCGTCGGTTCCGGAGCGATAAACCGCCCCACCGATAGGGATACCCAGTTGAATCGTAGCCGCTTCAAACTGACCGTTGCCGATATTCATTGTAACGATAAATCGGCTGCCCGTCGACCCGATCGGGAAATGCAAATTTGATAATTGCCAGTAATTCTCATAGGCGGTAAATTGGCCCAATAAAGAGTCATCGACAGAAAAACCGTTATTGGTTTTATCCGCCCGGAGTTTTAATGTCAGTAACTTGGTCGATCCAAGTAACGTGCCGTTATCGATAATTCGCAGCGAGGCCAGACTATCGGAAGCGTAACCGTTGGGCGGCAGAACAAAATCCAGCGCCGGTTGATTGGTCTGCCCGCCGTAAACGATGTGGTTATTTACGTTGTTTATTATCACATTTCCGCTCGGGAAATTATTGATTATAAAATAATTCTCATTTGTCAGGGGAAAGCTTCCCTCGATGAAAATCGGCTGCGTAAAATAAAAATCGGTGGAGTCGTTAACTTCCGGTTTAACAAGATTTCCGTTCTTGCAATTGTCAGCGTCAAGCATCGCGGCTGCGAATAATTCCAACTTACCTCCACCCCCGGCAATAGATAATCCGGAAGTACCGAAAAGCGCCGTACCATCCTGAATTAAGGTAGTGGCAATTAAAGAGTCGGCGGCACTCATCGTTTCAAAATCGCCATCCCTGTTGATATATAGAAGCAGGCTGTCGAACTGGCCATCGAGTTGGGTCTGTGAAGCACCCCCCGGGTCGACCGCATTAATATTAATACGTACACTGTCGAGATTAATTGAAGATATGTAACTGTTAACTATTTCAATCGCCAGAAGCGGTCCGCTATTGGAGCCGGGCGTTAACTCCCTCGAAGCAATATTAAATCCTGTCATCTTTATGGCTTCCGTCGTTCGGATAATAATCGTATCAAGAGGCATACAGCCGGCATCGATAGGGCCGTCGTTCTGCGATGTCATTTCCAATCCATTTTCAGGAATCGCCAGCGCCAGGGTTGCATTATTCGCGGGATAATCGAACAATCTGACTCCGACATAGAAACGGTTGTTTTGCCATGTCAGCGGGGCATTCAAACCGCTTCTCATCCAGCGATTGCCGGTATAAACCAGGGTCCCAAGGCATGATTCCGTGCCACGACCATCCCAGAAGCCGTTACCGTCGTCGAAAAATAAAATAAGTGAGTCGATATCGGAATCCGACGCTGTACCATAATTATATATGCTGAAAATATCCAATGTGTCGTTGCGGTAGCCGTTCCTTGGAATGTCGACGGTAAACACATTATATAACGAATCGGCGGGGCTGATTTCCGTCACACCTGTCGGTATTTGCGTAATTTGTCCGGATGTCATACCGTCGATAATAATACATCCGAGTGAATTTAAAATCCCCGGGCCTTTTATCGTCGTGCCGTCGCCGGCAATGATATCAATCGAGGGGAGAAAATATAAATCGAGGGAATCACCGTCATGGGGATATTGGCTTATTTTGGAACAGACTATAAAGGTTCGGACGGAGTCGGGCTGAATATCAATGGGCGCAAAAGATAAAGTCATGACACCGGAAATTTCGCCGGTATTTGTTATGAAACTATCCGATAACGTCAACGCTGAATCGTTTTCAATGTCATAGTAAAGGCTTACCGAATCGAGATTAGTCAGGAGTTCCGTCAAATCCCCCTCTCCCGAAGATGTGTCTCGGATGGTAATACTGCTTATCGTTTTGATAGTATCATAGAAATTATCTATCCGAAAAGCCAGAACCGGAATCATCCCCTGTCCCGGATACCCGGTATTATGGCCCAGGGGAATATTCGAAACGAAAAGCGCTTTGACGTTGACAGCGCCGCTTATGTCGCTGACACCGTTTATATTGCTAAAGACCATAACATTGCAGATACCGGGGTGATTCGCAATAAACAATCCGGAGGAATCGATATTCCCGGCCTGACCCAGGACCAGCCAGCTCAGATGCCCGACATCCGCCGGATTGGATTTGACGTCATAGCCGTCGGCAGTAAACTGGATAGAATCATCGACGCTTATGACGGCGGTGTCCGGTGAGATAACGATCCGGTGTAAGATTCCGGGAGTCACCGTAACGGTGCCTGAAGTATCGGTCAGACCGCTTCCGGTAACGACTACATTTCCGAATCCGGTGGTCGACGGCGTGAATAGACCATCGTCATCAGTGGTCCCGATCCCACCCAATACGGACCAATCGGCTAAGGAAAGGCTGCATTCATTGCTGTCGGCATCAAAGACCTGTGCCGTAAACTGAACGCTGCTATCGGCACTGACGGTTATGGTATCCGGTGAAATACTCAGATAGGCCGGGAGGCCGGTTTCTACAGTGATAATACCGGTTGTATCCGATAATCCTGAAACATGGGTCGCTACTGCTTTCCCGGTTCCCGGATCGGTTATAGTCAGAACAGTTGAGGCATCAGGACCGGGAGCGATCGAACCGATGGAATCACCATCGACGAGAGACCAGGTCACGGAAATATTACCGATAAGATTATTTCCTGAATCATACCCCCGGCAGTATAGGACGGTGGAATCATTGTCGGTTGTTAAAGTCGAATCGTCGAAAGGTGTCCCGTCCTCCAACTCAATCACAATATAATTCAGAGCCCCAATGCCAACGACCGTTACGGCCCCGGAATCGCTTAAAGTGCCTTCATAAACCGCCTTCACAAAATAATCCGGCGGTGAAGGATTTTCGCCGGCGGTATATAACCCACTGTCAGTAATGAAACCTGCCGGATCGGTCGTCGACCAGACGACCGAGTCTGTAATATTATATACAAAATTCGAGTCCGAATCATATCCCTTGGCGGAATATTGAAAAGACGAATCGACATCGACACTGTTGAGAGCGGGAATTACATTGACGTAGGCAATTTCACCAGGTATTACCAATATGAAATCAGTCATTGCCACCGGGCCGATATCCGATTCGACCGAAATAAAACCATACCCGGCTCTTATAGCGGAAAATAATCCGTTTATATCGATAACGCCAATACTGCCGTCGACTGACCAATCGAGAGTGCCGAACTCGCTGACATTATTGCCGTGTATATCGAAGCCGTTTACCGTAAACTGGAGCGTAGAGTCGGCCGAGACGGTATCACAATGCGGGATTATATACAGACTGTCCAGAGTACCGGGAACGACCAACATATTTTCAGTGGTATCGGCGATACCATTGATACTTGAAGTGGCAACAACACTCCCCGTATCTATCAACTGCGGTGTAAATAATCCATTGGAATCGATAATTCCGGTTGCAAACGTATGCGACCAGGTTATCTCACCCGGATTGGCCGGATAACCGCTGCTATCGATAGCGGCTATATAAAACTGATACGTTGAGTCGGCAAAAAGAGAATCAAAACTCGGGCTGACCGTAAGCGCAACCAGCGGCGATGTTTCATACGCGCCGATATCGGGGGCATCTCCGGAATAGGGCAGACCCACATCGATTCCGGCATCAATCGCCGGTGATAACGAATTTAAGCGGAAATTGCCGGTTTCCGGTTCAATCAGAAGAGGATCTTCAAAGATGCAGGTGCTATCAATGGTCGCTCCCCCGACAACATCGGTTCCATTATTATAAAATATGGAGTAGCCGGCCTTCGATGCCGATGCTCTGAGGCCAATCCCGATATTGCAGGCAAGAATACTATTCAAAATTATTGTTTTACCTGATTGATCAAAAATAGCGGCTGAATAATTGCCATAAAAAGTACAGTTGCTTACCGCCGAGCTTTTGCATGACGCTGCAATAAATAATCCATACACCAGACTGCTATCTATGACAAGGGCATTAAAAGAATTACCAATTCCATCTTTTAAATGTATCCCCCGATCACCGGCGTTCCTGAATCGGCTATACTCAATTAAATTGTTTGACCCGGTTATGAGCATATTGGTCGCCTCGGCGTCAAAGACACTGATTCCCGACCAGACTATGCCGCTGGCATCAATTGTAACGGCGGTGGTAAGGCCGCCGCCGTCAATGAATGTCGAATCACGAACACCCTTGTAGGTTATTTTATCATCTGCCAATCCCGAATCGGTGATAACCACCGAATCGGTATATGTTCCCTTCAGAACGTAAATAGTGTCGCCGGGGAACAGAAGTGAATCACCGTTGTCTATTGTGGCCCAAGCGGTACCGAGGGTGAGACCGGAATTGGAATCGTCACCGGACGGACTGACATAATAGACATTATACTTTTCAAAGGCGCCTATCTCCGGAGCGCTTCCGTTAAACGGATAACCAAGATATAATCCGGCATTGATTTCATTATCGGTATGTTTCAAATCGAAGCGTCCGGCGGCAGTATCAACAAACTGCGGTGCGACCGACATGCCACCGGCAGAATCAAAAACGCCTTCATTATAATCACCGCCTGCATTGCCCCAAACATTGTTGAAACCGCATACATTCCCTGCTGCACCTTTGATACCCTTGTCATTTTTCACTATAATATTATTAAAAACGCGCGCCGTCGTTTCGTTGAGTTCTATCCCATCATGATTACCGGAATAAATTGTATTTCCATAATAGAGATTATTATGCCCCGCTCCCTCATTTCTTACTGCATCATCGGCCGTATTTGAAATAACATTTTTCAGGAATAGATTATCATTGCCTTCTACGCGAATTCCGATCTTGCCTGTATTAAAAATAAAACAGTTGGCTATTTTACAGGAATTAGACTTAATATGAATGGCATTATCATTAGTCTTGGTCAGGTCCAGGCCGGATACTTCTACATTGTCTCCCTCCATCAGCAATATTATATTTGATTTATTATCGGCATCAATTAGAACATCACCTTTGCCATATTTGTGATAGACAATCGGCAATGGAACGGTTCCATGTGTTTGCAGATGAATTGTATTTGAAATCAGATAAGTTCCGGGAAGGATATTCAGTGTGTCACCGGGCGAGAGCAATCCTTTCTGATCGCCATTATCTATCGTTGCCCAGGCAGTGGTAGAATTTAATCCGTCGTTATTGTCATTACCATCGGGGGAGACAAAATAATTTTTTGCGTTAAGCGGAATATTTACAAAAATAACAAGTATAAGCGATGCAAGAATTCGGCGCATATTTATCCCAAAGATTACAATATCTTATTATCATTTTATCGGCATTTTGATTGAGTCACTTAGCCTTACGGCCAAAGCTCAGGGGAAAAAGAGATATTTGCGGAGTTTTTTGGAATAGTTAGATTCGTGGCTTATAGAGCCACAGTAATTGATTGGTCAGCAGTAAATTAGGGTATTTGAAATGGACAGATATCCTTATAGATAGAAATTCCCGACCATTTTATGAACGCAATTCTGAAAACCGGGCAACTGACTTACTCAAAGAGATCTGTGAAATAGCGTAAGCTATTGCTATTCATTTGGTTCCTTAAGATCACCGAGGTCTTCGGCCATTTTCATAATTCTCTCATAAGGCATGGCCAGCCAGCTTTCCACCTGGGCGGCGCCATGCTCACGCGCGAGAAGCGAGACCAGGGCGGCCATCTCTTCGTCAGGCGCCTCATAAATATGCATCGAATCCCAATAGCCCATTAATGCGTAATGAGCTTTGAACTCGATAGTCGGACATTTCTCGGCAACTTCCTTGAGCCAGGCGCCGCTATTGCGGGCCCTATCCCGATGTTTGGCGCCGATTTCAATCGGACGCGCATCATGAGCGGCAAGCTTTGTCACCAGTACAAAGGTTTTCATAGACACCTCTTTTCTTCTAAATTCGATTTAGAAAGTCTGCCTATATTTCAGAAACTACCGAATCGATTCAGGAATCAGGACCGTTATTCGGCAATGCAACATTCATTTTAAATATAATGAATTTCCCAAAAAATAAAAGCAAAATATTAGCCCATTCGGTCGCTTCATGGTACCAGGTAATCGGGCGAACGCGGTAATTCCACCGCACTCTTTATACTGGCGTCATTTTGTTCGGTAACCAGAACTGACTGGACCACGCGGTCGAAACCGATGCCGCATCCGCTGGATTGGCCGTCACCCTTGTTAAGAATTTCAAAATACCACTGAAATTGTCCCGGATCGATTCCAGCTTGAGTCAGATGATCAAACATATATGATTCTCTAAATTGCTTTTTGCATTGCTCCGCCGAACCTTCCCGGACCGCGCCGCCGACAGATTCGCCGACCATCGGTAAGAGTAAATCACAACAAATCGTTACTCCATTATCCCGTTTCATAGAAAAGAATTTTATGACGCCGCCTTTTTTTGGCCTTGGATTCGACGGATAATGGGTGACAAACGTCGGTATCTGATCGAGCAGACGACAGAGAGTATGCTCCTCGATATTACCGAAATCGTCGCCATACTCGATTTCGACGCCATTACGTTGCAATAGCTGTACCGCTTCACGGTACTTGATTCGCCGGAACGGATCTTCAATATACTTATCCAGTTGCTTATTGGGATATATGACTGCAGCTTCACAATACATATTTTTTATAAGCGATTCAATGTTATCCATTAAGCCATCCAATTCGAAATCCCGTCCCTCAAACTCAATCAGCGTGAATTCACATAAGTGACGGTGCGTTATTTTTCTCTCCTGCCGAAATGATGGGCCGATAGTAAAGACTCTGTTATGCGCTACGGTGAAGGCTTCGAGATACAGTTGGCCCGTTTGGCGAAGAAACATATTCGTTTCTTTGCCAAGATCATTATACATTGTGACCGGCATTGCATTCGGAAACCACTCGCACGACCCTGTCGCTCCGGTAATATGGGGGACACAAATTTCCAAAAAAGAATGTTCATCAAACCACCGTCGTGCCGCTCTCAGAAGTTTGGAGCGAAGCAGAGTTGTTTTTGCATATTCACCTGCGGCCACTGAAAAATGTCTCACGTAAAATCTCCTTATAAAAAATGTTAAAAAAAAGGCCGCCCTAAAAATTGGGCGGCTCTAATAGCCGGGAAAAACGGCAAAAGCGGCGACGATCAAACCGCATTTCGCAAACTCCATACGATAATTAATTTACGATAGCGTTTCATCTATTTTCTCTCAAAGTCCGATAATTCGAGCCTTGCGTACATACTCACACGCTTCGGTGACCGGGACATATGCCTTTCAAAGGGCACTTTCCGGCACCTTGCACTCCATCGATAGCTATTGTCCTTAAAACTGAATTTTAATATTCGCTCAATTTTATGTCAACAAAAAATTATATATAATTAAAAATTCCCCGGAAAAATTAAAAATAAAATTAAAGGACGCCAAGAAGGATTTATTCTTCGTACTAGAGCGACGACGGCTTGATATTCACCCGGATATCTTTGATATCACTGATACCCCGGATAGCCGATTGTATTTTCTCGACCAGCGATTTTTCATGCGCAATCGGAGCCGTAATCCGGATCGAAACGACACCGTTCAGCGACGTTACTTCGGTATCGAGGTTTACACCCAACAGGATAGCTCTGACTTCGGATGAAAGAGCCAAATCATCCATCAGTTGCTGCGATTCCCGGGTCGTTTGGAACGCCTTCGCTTTGGCGGCTTCACAAATAAGGTGCGTGGCATCATCGACGGTCAGTTTGTGAATATGCAAAACCAGCGAATACAAATTAGGATCCCAGGGATCGATACCATAAAGATGCTTGCTCCATTTTCTGCGCTGGTTATCATCCTTCTTCAAAACATTTGCAGCCTCGGATTTCGATATTCCCTCTCGTTCCATTTCCCACTTAACGCGATCCTTAAAATCGGCGATGATCCGAATCTTGAGCACGTGCGGAATTCCGGAAACAAAAAAATGTCCCGCCAGGCCATGATAGACAATATTGTCCCTGCGAAAATGCTTTGTCAGGGCCGCCTGAAAATAGGCGATATACTTATCTTTTTTCAAAGACAAACGGCCGAATAACGAAGGTGCATCATGAATGGCCCGGATAAGTTTCAATTCGGGGATATTAAAATCCTCCGAAGCTTCAAGAATGATATCGCGCGAAATACATTCATAGCCCAGCTTTTCAGCAACTTTCTGGGCGATTTCCTTACCCCGGCTATATGATCCTCTCGATATCGTAATGATTGCCATAATATAGAAACCCCTTCAAATCATGGTTCATAAAAAACGCCGCCGGTTTATGGACTTATAATTTTTTGCACTCCATCAAGATATATTATATCGGCGTAAATTTCAACATAAAAACATCTGTCTTCTTTATCAGGTGATATCCTTATAAATGTTCAAAAGGACAGAAAGTGAATCCCTGTTATAAAACTTATACTGAAAGGATACACCCAATATCTTTATACATCCTCAAAAAACTATCACTATTGCCGCGCGATCAGTACCATCGGCGGAATCAATCTGCGGACAATAGCTTATATGAATTATAATTATCTATTTTAATAAAATCTTATATCGCCCCTTGTCGGCCGACATCATAATATAACAGGCACCCTGGTTTTTTATGAACGATTTTTTTTTGAATTATCGGTAATTTACAAAAGCCCCGCCATCAGGCGGGGCTTTTCAAATCAAGAGAGAAATCAAGAGTAACTTACTTCCTCAGCGGTGGGCCGCAGGCGGCCAGCCACTGCTGGCACGTGCATGGTGGCGGGCCACTTAAATACAGGAATTGAATTAAGTATGTGATATCAAAAATATTGCAGGTACAGTCACAATTAGGATCGCCGTTGCAGAGTGCATATGGAACGGGCGCCGGGCCACCCAGATACAGATAGGTTATTAAATAGGTAATATCAAAAATGTTAATTGTACCGTCGGCGTTGGCTTCGCCTGGCTGGCAGTCGCAGGCTTGTTCGGTCGATAACGCAAAAGCCAGATCGAGCGATAAATCCATAAACTCGTGTCCCGGCGGATAATGTATATCGCACCAGAACATAGGCGGGTCACACAGATAAGTGGCATCATCGTTCCAGCGTGTATCCAATGTGGTTGTTTTCCACCCGAATCGATACGTTCCATCATAAGTCATATCTCTGATACCGAGCCAATAGATTATTCCCTCTTCCTGGAAAAAGGCGCTATCGGGATCAATGAAGAAATCATACTGATAACAATTAAGATGATCGTCGTTCAACCAAAATAGTTGTGGGATGGAATAATAATAATCTTCCGGATTATTATCGGTAACCTGTGTAACCAGATAGCCGCCGGGCGTGAAATAATATCTCCAGAGAATTTCACCCGGCATACTCCAGGGAGCATATACACCGGCCGGAATATCGGAATATATGGTAACCTCAAAAACCTGGAACGGCAACGGGGGAACGACATCTTCAAAAAACGAGGCCCAGAAATGAATATCGGTAATCGGGCCGGTTTGCGTGCACAAGAAATCATCGGTCAAACCATCAATATCTGGAGATTCCCACGGAAACATGTCAACATCCATACCGGTATTATCCAGATCGGGCGGCTGATACCACTTAATATTTTCCAGAGGTTCCTGGATAAAGACAC
This sequence comes from uncultured Ignavibacteriaceae bacterium, assembly GCA_964452645.1. GTDB lineage: Bacteria > Zixibacteria > MSB-5A5 > GN15 > PGXB01 > CAYXTW01. The sequence goes on along the minus strand of CAYVMO010000013.1, from coordinate 41,517 downwards.
GATAATCTTCGACCTCGCCGTCGGGCCCAGGACCATCAAAGGGCAATCCACCAACCGAACTATACCGCCAGCGGCTGTAAGTAGTTCCGGGCGCGATCCCGGCGGGAACGGTGAAACTCAACATGTTGACTCCCGGATTCAATGGCTGGGTAAAGAAAATATTCTCTCCGGCGTCAGCCCAAGTGCCGTTGTCATTGAAATCAACCCAGGCATCAAGGAATCCGGGCATAGAGGCGGTAACCTTGACATTAACTATATTGCCAATTACAACCAGATTCGTAAAGACAACACCATCTTCGTCATCGGGGAAACCGGTGTTATCATCTAATAAAGCCGAGGGTGATGGTTGGCCGTCGGCCTCGCCGTCAATTGCGGTACCTAAAAACATACCGGGGACAATTGGGTGCAGGGCCCCATTACTTGCTGCAAGCGTCTGATACGAATCTGGTGCATCACCCCAATCTTCACCCGGCAACTCAGTATACAGGCAGAAGGCATTATCATATCCATAAACATTGAGGTTTGAACCATCCCATTGATAGCTGGAACCGTCGAAAATATCACCGCTGCTCATCCATAAAAACCAACAGGTCGGATCACCCCCACCCTGTACCGAAACCCACTCAATCTGACCCGTTAGTGGAGGGACGGGGTCCAAAATAGTGTTATATTCCATCAATTCATAACTGGTGGCATAAAACACACCGGTTCCAACACCCGTAAGTGTTTCATTATAGGTTGCCAGGACGGGTCCGGGGTAACCGTTCGTATCGGCATAGAATGTAATTGTGAATGGCACTGGGTTCTCGGAACACGGCGCCCAGGCGCCGGCATTGTAGGCATTAAGTCCCCAGAATCTGATTGCGTTGGCGCCGGCAGCACCGGCAAAGTTGTCATAAACCAGATATTGTTGTGTTGGACCTAAATCAGATGTCGCCGCTGACCAGCTATCGCTTGGCCCGTGCGGCGTCTGGCTCCATAAAGAACCATCAGGACAAGTTACATCTTTAGTAGCGCTCTGCGGATGTTCATCCACTACATCGGATTTGGAGAATCCGGCAGTACCGTTGGCGCTTACGATGACATCATCAGCCAAACACCAGCCGACCGCGAAGAAGAACATGCAGATTAAAACTAGACATGCTTTTTTCACTTTTTCCTCCTTTGGAAAGAGAATGAATATATTATTATAGGTATTAAGTTTTCAACAAGAGCAGAGATTCAATGGTAAGGCTATTTAGGCGCCAACTCACAAAGCCCCGGAACCTTACACTGCAAATATTGTCAATCCTGGCCTATTTGTCAAGCAAAAAGCGATTCCATTAAATACCGATAAATCGGCGTTATTGATAGAACCGCCTGAGGGCCAAAAGCTTATATAAATTACAAGTAACTATTTCACCAATATCATTTTTTGTGTGGCCGCTAACTCCCCGGCTATTAACTGACAAAAATAGACACCGCTGGTTGATTTATCCTGATTCAGCCGGTGGCACCTGGCAAGCTTAAATTCGTCAGAACCGCCAAAATGAATGGGAACGAAATAATGAAAAGATCGATATCATTATTGTTGATATGAAACCGATTAACATCGGCTTCAGGGGCAATTCGGTTCGGACCCACCCAGATATAAATAGCCTATCAAATCGGTGATATCGAAGATATTTATCATACTATCATTATTGACATCGGCCACCCAGAGCGGATCCGGAGGCGGGCCACCCAGATAAAGGTAACTGATTACAAAAGTTACGTCAAAAATGTTCACCGAACCGTCACCGCTAGCGTCTCCGCATATGTAAACCATATTATGATCGTAGGAAAGAGCGCCGACATCATTGCGCGTTCCGTCCGGATCGTTGTAAGTTGTATCCGGATCGCCGGCATCAATACACGGCGATGATGGCACTAATGAATAATCATGGGTTGCCGAACCGGCAAATAGCGGATCCGCTGAAAAATCATGCGGTCCCGCCTCGCATCCTCAACCATAGTCAGATGTATTATTCCAGACATCGTTATAATCCATCTTGCCGAAACTGCCGTCAATAGCCGTTCCGACATTATTCACCGCGATATTGTTTAAGGCTTCGCCCAAACCGCTATTGCAGTAAAAGGCGGATTTGTTGGCTTCGAAAGTGTTGTTAATAATCCGGCCGCGCCCCTCAATGATCCAGACGCATGTCAAACCGTAATTGCCATAAAAGGTATTTCGTTCAATCAAGGGCGCACTGCTGTCGCCATAGCAAACGATAACCGCCTTGTCATAGACACTGATCGGAATATTATTGCAGAAAATATTATCCATGATAATCGCATCGGTCGGCCCATCGATATAAATCGTATGACTGAGATTGCCGCCGTCAATCATAAAGCCGGAAAACACCGGCTGAAAATTACGACCATCCCTCCCGCGCAACGTCGGGGCATTATCGATCGTCAGGACGGGAAGATCGGGATCAAGCGGCTGAAGGATCGTAACGTCGGGTCCCCCGGAAGATAGGACCACAACTTCCCTCCCCGATAAAATAAGATTTTCGGAATAAGTTCCCGGCAGGACTACGACCGTATCGAAATCGTCGGCGGTTCCAATGCCGTCCTGGATAGTCGAGGCGTCGCCCGGAACTATAATTGTCTTGGAATAACCGGAAGCCATAAAAATAAAAATTAATATTATCAGGCAAACAGTCATTAAAAATTTGTGCATGTGCCTCTCCGTCCTGGGATGTACTTTATTTTTAAAGTATACGAATTTTGTCCAATTTGTCAAGGAATTTTCGAGATACGGCGGATATTTTAAAAATATTATAAACATCTTCGATATTACCCTTATAGACTCATTTCTGTACCGGGAAGGTCCACCACCTTTCTGCCTTAAGATATATTATTTGGATTGGGTAGGTTCTTGTGAGCTTATCCGTTCCATTTCTTAAATCGATTTATTGTGATATATCTTCGTCTCGAAATCTTGATATTCCATTGATACTGATGGCAAAAATCCGTATTATTGTCGCGGATTTATTTACTGAAAAAAATATATGAATGCAATCAAGAATTATATTATTAATATTTCCATAATTGCTACTTTCGCATTTTTCGGATTGGCCTCATTTCTGCCTCCGACTCCGATGTGGGGATTTGATCATTTACACTTTCTGCCCGACATATTCACCTATCTGTATGTTTTCATATTCATTTTGATCATATACCTGATGTTCGGTCCCATACCGGAAAAAACGATCGATCTTGCGATTAATAAAATAGACAGATGGCTGTGGGGAGACAAAATACTGCCACGGTTGATATTCGTTGCTCTTTGTACCGCAATATTCATAATATTTCGGATCGAGACCCAATTTCTCGGCGATAGTTATTCCTGGCTTGAAATGTATGGTAGGGGCAAATCGTATATACTCCGGTCGACCGAACCCGGTGCCGTACTGGTACTGAGACTTATACAGTTTTTATTGGGTGGATATACGCGGCATACGGCCTATATCGCTTTTTGTATAATGTCGATCGGTTCCGGCGCAGTTTATTTCTATAATATCCTGTCAATAATCAAGCAACTCGTCGAGGACCGTTTTAATCGGATTCTTGCATTATCGACATTTCTGTTTTCCGGCTCGGTTTTATTATTTTTTGGTTATGTCGAATTTTACCCTATTTTATGGGCGACTGTCTCGATATTTTTAAGGCTTTCAATCAAATATCTATCGAATCGGCGCTTTCTATTCGCCGTTATCGGCTCGTACATATTTGCTTTAATTATACATATTCAGGCTATTTATTTTGTCCCGGGATTCATGTTTTTAATCATTCAAAAATTTAAACGGCCTGAGATCAGAAAAATCGGTTACCTGTTTATGGGGATTGGGGCGATAGCCGTATCGTTTTTCCTGATATGGCTTTATAGAACGAATCTCGGATTCGAAGTTTTAATTCTTCCGCCATTTACCGGACGACCGTCTTCGCCTGAATATTCTATATTTAGCCTACCTCATTTTATCGACCTACTGAATATATCATTCCTGATTTTGCCCGGGGTCTGGATTTTAATTTCTTTATTAATATGCAGAGAAAAAAAGACAGCGTGGGATTCAAAAAGTCTTTTTTTGGCGTTACTTTCCTTTGGTTCATTGCTGTTTTTACTTGTTTATGCGACTCCATTTTCAATGGGGCGAGACTGGGATTTGATGGCCCTGAGTTTGATAGCCCCTTCATTGTTATTATTATATTTAATAGAAAAAGGAAGTAATTCTCTCTCGAAAAGAATCTTGTTGATATATGTTTTAATAACGTTTTTCTGCACTTTCTCTTACCTTACCGTCAGTACCAAAAAAAATCCGTCAGAAAAACGTATCCATGCACTTCTTGGCAATCGGGATATAACCGGATGGATTGCCTATGCTGATCATTTTCTGGCGCAAGGAGATACGACCAGTTTTCGTGAAATCCACAGGGAAAGAATAGATTTATTTCCCGGTATTAAGAAAATTAAACAGGCATATAAATTTATAGAGGAGGGTGACTATTATAAAGCGGGAAAACTGGCTGATGAGTTAGTCGAAATGGATCCATATAATTCCAATTATTTGCAGCTTAAAGGATTAGTCTACGACAAACTGGGGCAATATGATAGTTGTAAAATATTTTATGATAAGGTACTGCAATTGAGGCCGAATAGATTTACAATACTAAATGAAGCCGGCCAATTGTATATAAAGCTGAAAGATTATGATAAGGCGATTAAACTTCTGCAAAAGGCGCATCGAATTGTTCCCGATACGACCTCGATAATCGAGGCGTTGGCTTTGGCCTATATTCATAAAAATGAATATGATAAAGCGTTATCATTAGCCGATACGCTTATATCAAAAGATGTCCACTCGCCGGGTGCATCGTTAATAAGGCTGACCGTAGCCGCACGCCAGGGAGACTGGCAAAATGCACGTAAATATTACCTTGAGTTTTTGAAATACGGCAAAGGCCGTTCGGATTACGAAAACATGCGCGATTATTATAAAAATCTGAAATAGCCAGACGCTTAATAACCGTGATCTTTTAAAAACTGGTCGGCTTCCTCGATAGTTTTAAACATCTTTGTCGTATCCATTGCTTTGCCGATCTTGACCATCTTTTTAAGCGTTCGGAGTAACACCGGATTATCGATGGCATAAGCCAGATATTCGGCCCCGTTTTCATAACTCCAGCGAACATGCTCATTTATAATTTCGACAATATCCGGATACGACGATTTCCAGTTGCTGAGATTAATAAGCCTGGCCCACTTACCGCCCAACAGCGGCTTGACCGCCTCCTTATATTCCTCGACATAAGCCAGCGCCGTTTCTTGTTTCCAGATACCGTATATTTTCGAAATGACAATGCGCCGTTCGGTATCGACTTCGATATTATAATGTAAGCTGATATTCATAATCTTTTCGCCAAATTCTATCGGTTGTTTCATTTCCAAAACTGACTACCTGAAATCGTTTGAGTGTATAACGTAAAAATAAATCAGAAACCGTTTTCTTTCAAAAAACGGTCGGCCTCCGAAAAGGTCCTAAAAACTTTCGCAATCTCCTCGGCATTGGCATGTTCAATCATACGATTCAATTGGTTGATCGTGATCGGATTATCGATGGCATAAGCGGTATAGACGGCGCCGTGCTCATGCGTCCATCGCAGATGCTGGCCGATTATTTCGATAATTTCCGGATATGACGATTTCCAGTTGATTAGATTACTTAGTTTAGCCCATTTGCCTCTTATTAAAGGTTTCACTGCTTCTTTATAATCCTCGTGGTACTCCCGGGCTGTTTCCGGTTTCCAGACACCATAAATTTTGGCAATAACGATTTTTCTTTCCGTATCCACCTCGATATTATAATGCATACTGAGATTCATGGTTTGAATCCTGTTGTAATCGGCGATAATGGGTTCATAAAGTTGAACGATATTTCCCCCGCAATGTTTATATTAATTAACATGATCTTCCAAAACTCGCCTCCGGACGTGACCTCTTTTACTTTTGGATTAATCGTTTAACTTATCGTTTATAAAGGCGACCACCGCCGATGTTCCACATTAAATCCGGTTGTGTTCCTGCTGGCTCGCCGGGCGTTTCGGTAATCAAACAAAAAGGAATTATGTAACCGTCTAAACGATGAGCTATAATAGCATATTTAGTTTCATTGTCAAACAGTTTTTTCGCCGGATGTGCCGAAATACGGGTCATAAAAAAAAGATGCCGCCGTTACCGGCGACATCCTTCTGGGAGGGACTATGTGTAAGGCAATATATTATACGCAATTTTTTTGAAAAAAAACCAAAAAAATCGAAAAAATTAAAAAATTTTTATTTTTTTTTGCAGCACCTAATAGATTCCATTTAAAGGCTATTTCCCGGCGTTCAATTTGGAAGAGATCGATATTGAGAATATTCGGACTCTATCTACGGTTTCAGCCTGCGATAGATAGAGAAAATCATTCCGATAAAAATAACAATCGATCCGGCCCAAAGAAAGTTTATACCGGGTTTTTTAGACACATCCAGGACCAGTTTCTCACTTCGCGCAGTATCGCCCGGAGCGGATATGGACAGCATCACCGCCCCTTCATCGGCAAATATGCGCTCAATCGAAAACTCATATCCCGGTTTCCCCGTTAGCCTTACGTGGGTCGAAGTGACACCGGCACCAGACTCAAAATCGGATGTAAGCGAGGGAATAACCGTTTCTTTTTCTCCATCATGGGCTACGATAAGCTTGGCCCCGACCGTAATCGATTGATCGGCCGTGTGCGAAGTCATTTCGAAACTATTGAAGCTTATTGATAAGTCATTGAATGACTTGGTCTCACCCTTTCGGATTGTCAGACTGCTGCCTTTTGACGCTTCCTGGATATTTTGAGGCGCCAGATAAAGGTCAAAAAGTAGATGTCGTCTTATAAAAGGCTTCTTCATATAACCGTCCTGACGGCGGCTATAATAAAACTGCGGATGGGTTTCGATTTTCCGGCCATTGTCATCAAGTATGACAATCAGCGAATTATTGGTTTCGGTGGGTGAGCCGGTCATCCCCTGATAAGTAAGGCCATAATCGAGTGCCGTTTTCTTTTCACCAATGGGAAGCACAACCGTTTCATTTGTTGAATAGGCCGATGAGGCCAGAATCCCGATTACCATAATGGCAAAACCGGTATGACAGAGCGGTCCGCCGATATGTCTGATTTTTGCCGGAAAATACGAACTCAGGCTGATTATACCGGCTCCGCCGGCCGCTGAAGCGGCACCAATAAATAACAGATTACCCGCGAAGTGGACATGCAGGATAATCCCAACGATAATTCCCAAAAATCCTGCAACCAGCGATAAAATCAACCGCGTTCGAATCTGGCTGTTTCTAATAAAGACCAGAATAACAAATAAATAAATAAGCAACGTAAGGGCGATAACAAAGTCAATGGAGCCGAAAATATAAATCGGGATCACAACTGCAAGCGAAAGGACAAGGGATATTAGACTTGTTGATTTCAATTTGTTTATCTGCTCGCCATTACCTTTTAAAAACGGCCCCAAAGTCAGGAAAACGCAGAGTAAAATGGTTAGTGGGAAGGCAAAGGCATTATAAGTTTTAATTTCTGCCGCGGCCGGATTTGACGTCAGATGAGTTGTCAAAAACGGCAGTGAAGACCAGAAAAGGACGACGACCCCGAATATAAATAGCAGCACCATAGAGATATAGAGAATAAAATCTCTTGAATAGATATTATAATTCAGAGGCCGCCCGACAATATCATCACTTTTCGAAAAGAAAAACACATTCAATGTCAAAACAACGTATAATAAAATAAAGGTTACCAAAACCGCATTGACCCCCAGGTCGACAAAAGAGTGAACCGAGAAATCGGCCAGCACTCCGGAACGAGTCAAAAAAGTGCCGTAAATTACCAACACAAAAACCAGAGCGACCAGAAGCAAATTCGATCTTCGCAAAGCCCCGGACCTTTTTTCAATTAATATCCCATGAACCAGACCCAAAGATATTACCCAGGGAATAAAGGAAGTATTTTCAACCGGGTCCCATGCCCAATAGCCGCCCCAGCCCAGCGTCTCATAGGCCCAGAAGCCGCCGAGGACGTTGGCTATCCCCAGCAAAAGAGCCGTAAATATCACATACGGAAACGAGACTTTCAGCCACTCGGAATAATCCTTCCTTATCATGGCCGCCATGACAATAACAAACGGCAGACCGGCCGTTGCAAAAGCGGCAAACATCACCGGCGGATGAATAACCATCCAGGGATCCTGCAAAAGCGGATTCAATCCGGCCCCTTCCGTAGCCGGAAAACCGAGCAGTTTAAAAGGTGAGACGGTCAGAAGCATAACAACCAGAAAAAGGCTAACCAGCGAATGAAAAAACATCCCCCATATCTTGTACCGTCGACCGCTATACAGTACGGCCAGGCCGAAAAGACAACAAAAAAATAACCATAATAAATAGGTTCCTTCCTGGCCGGCCCAGAGGGCCGAAAGCAGATAAAAAAACGACAGATCGGAGGAAGAATAGCTGTAGACGTAGCTGATTGAGAAATCATGGTTGAAGAAAAGATACCAGAGGTCAGCCAGCGCCAAGGCCGTTAAGGCGATTTGAACATAGTAAGCTTTGGTACCGAGCTTAAAAAGATTACGTTTGCCGATCGCAGTTATGAAAAAGGCCCCACCCGACAATATTACCATGGCCAGGGTCAACCAGATGGCCAGCTCGCCCGATTGACCCCAATTCATTTATTATCCTGATAATTTTCGGTGAGACCCTGATATTTGGACGGGCATTTTACCAGCAGTTTTTCGGCCTCAAAAACACCGTCACCCGACTTCCCCCGAACCAGAACCGACGTTGCCTGCTCAAAATTACCGGGCACAACTCCATGATAGATTATTTTCAGGCTGTCTCGGCCGGCAATATCGGTCGAATCCAATTCGTAAATGGTAAAAAGCAATCGTTCATTGTCGGCGTCATATTTTGCGTTATCATGGTTGATTTCCCCCACTACCTGAACCGTTCGGGTTGACATTTTGGCGTCTGCAAAGGAAACATATTGCACGGTTGTCTTAAAAAACGCCGAGACGCCCCAGGTCACAAACACCAAGACTATGATCGTACCGATTATATACTTAGCTTTCACTATTCTTGCTGTTCCGCTTTAGACGATCGATTTTCTTGTCCAGTGAAAATAAATACACAAAAATCCCCGTCCAGATTATTAAAACGACAATCATAACAATATAGTTGGCATCCACAATCATCTCTCCCCGGCTCGGTATCGGACCAGTGTATAAATCTCAATTGATAATTTATATATCCAGAAAAATAAGGCCGTAAACGAAACCAATGAAAGCCCGAAAATAATCGCCACCATCGGGCTCATCGTAATGCTGCCGCGCACATTGACAATCGAGTCGGTCGGATGCAATGAAAATACCGGGTATATTCGGGGCAAAATAAAAATCAAAAAAACCGCCGAAACTCCAAATAGAATCGACAAAACCGCCGAAAAAGCTGCCCTGGTTTGCTCATCGGATACGGCCGACCGAAAGGCAAAATATCCGCCATATATAAGCAAGAGAACAAAAATCGAGACCTCCCGGATCTCCGACCAGTTCCAGAATTCGCCCCACGTCATCCGGGCGAAAATCGAACCGGAGATGGTCGCCAGAATGGAAAACAACAATCCCAGCCGGCAGGCGGTGGATGCCTTGACATCATAGTCAATTCTTCGTGTCTGCAGAAATCGAATCGAAAAAAAGATTGCAATTAAAAACGCGATGGCTGCTACCCATGCCTGAGGCACATGAAAATAAAAGATACGATATACTTCCGGTCCCCCCAATGAACTAACCGGGTTCATCGGCGAGGCAGTTATAAAGGCCAATACGATAACTGCCGTCATTGCCAGATATATTAGAAATTTCCACCACATTTATATTATCTAAATAATTACGTATTCTCGTACCATAATATAGTCTTTTTAATCAAAAAGAATACCGATTAACTCCCGAAATTCTAATGTCGCCATACGAAATCAAATAGCATCACTGATAAGGTTACCATGACAACGTCAAAGGCAATCAGCATTTGAATCGGCGCGGAAACATCGCCGAACCGGCCGCCGGTAAATGCGGTCTTTGTTATTTCAATTACGGCCGCCAGAAGCGGCATCAGTATGGGAAACGACAAAACCGTGAATAAAGCGCCCTTTATAGATGCCTTAGAGACAATGGCCGCGATTATAGTCGTCGCACCTGAGAGTCCGATTATCCCCAGAACCAGTCCGCCGATAAAAAGCAGCCAGTTTTCTGCGGTGGTGTTCAAAAGCACGATAAATAACGGCACAATCAAAATGGCCAGCACAATAAGTAATAGCAGATTGAAGAGGAACTTACCGAAATAAATAATTATCCCGTCGCAGGATAGTTTTAATATCAGTGCTGTCCCTGATTCCTCCTCCTTTATAAAGGTCTGCGCCAATCCCGACATAGCGGCGAAAAACAATATTATCCAGAACATAGCCGCCATTATTTCAGCGGCGGGCCGCAATACTCCTAGGGCGAATGATATAACGGCCAGTGTCACCAGGGCGAACATGACAATGGCATTGATGGCAAACCGCGTCCGAAATTCGGATATAATATCTTTACCGGTTACAGCCAGAACCTTAGCCACCCAGTTGACACTGTTCGTCGGCAAGGGCATACTCCTTTTGATCATTGGTGGCAATTATAATAATTGAGTCGTCCCGCAACCTATTCAGCTGACTTGCAGCCATCTCTTTTCCCGATTCATCGAGATTGGTCCCCGGCTCATCGACCAATAAAATTTTCGGTCTTTTCAGCATCGCTACCGCATATTTAAGCCGCTGTTTCATACCGGTGGAATATGAAGACACAAAATCATCGCCGCGCCCCTCAAGACCGACTTGTTGCAGCAATTCCTCTTGTTCCGTTTGCTTGACAACATAACCGCCGACTTTGGCAAAAAAACGAAGATTTTCATCGGCCGTCAGGGAATCGTAAAGCGAAAAGTATGGTGCGACAAAAGACAAAGATTTTCGATATTGCTCGAATTCGAGTTTTCGACCGTCTTCGGAAAAAGTTACATCTCCACTCGACGGATAAACAAGGCCGATAATGATCTTTAAAAGCGTCGTTTTGCCCGATCCGTTACGCCCGACTACGGCCAGCGATTGACCTGTCTTAAGGCTGATATTTATATTGTCGAAAACTTTCCTGGTACCAAAATGCTTGGCAAGATTTTGCGCTTCCAGTTTCAGCATAACATAAGGTCGGGATTTCGCCAACTCCATTAATAAGCTCTTGGGTGGACGGATACGCCCGACTTGAAATGAATCTAAAACAGAGCCGGGTTATAAGTCAAGCGATTAAAATAGACCATCTTTCAATAACCGATAGATGTACACAGCTATTACCACTGCTGATAATCCAAATCGACCAATTTTAAAGGCAACCTTGTCTTTAAAAGATGTAACCCGCCGGCCTTTCCTTATTCGCCAGAACAGACGGCCATAATTGACTGAAGAAATTAGTAGCAGAATCATCACAATATATTGAAAAAGCGAGATTCCGAAATCGAAGCGGATTACATAACTGATTAGCAGAAAAGCAATCGAGCCGAAATAATATTTACCGGTTAAATTCGAGGATGGAATCACATCTCGTTTTTTAATCAATCCTGCGGCGAACACCATAATGGCAGCATCCCGTGCCAGGATAACAATCGCCAGCCAGATCGGAAAAGCCCGGAAAAAAATCAATTCTATTATTAAGGTAATAGTGAGAATCTTGTCGGCCAGCGGATCCAGAATTAGACCCAACTCGGTGATTTGATTCAGCCGACGGGCCAGAATGCCGTCGACAAAATCGGTCAGGGCAGCAACAGCCAGGAGTATTACACAAATCAAGGTGGCGCTATCCGTCCCGATCCACAGATAATAACCGACAAACGGAGTTATCAGTATCCGGGCTATTGACGCCAGATTAGGCGGCAGCAAAAAATCTCTTTTACGTATTTTTGCCTTTTTACTCATTTCAGGTTCTAATATTCAGGAACCATATTCATCACTTCTCGCGCCCGGCGAAAAAATGCACTATCATTATCATGTGTTCGGAAATACACTGCCATAACCGCAGACCGGACAGCGAATGATATTCCCCGGCTCTTTTTCCAATTTGGCAAAACTGCAGACAGGACATATCTGTCCGACCCGGACTAATACTATAGAATTGGAATTCGACGATATCGAACAGCTCGTTTTGTTCGATTTTGACTTTCTTTTATTATTCATAACCTGCCTGAAGATAATAAATTAAATGAAATCGGACAGATTTTTGTTGATTGCCTCGGAAGATTTAATCATTGTTATTGTATAATCTAAAAAAGGAGAGAACTATGAAGAAACGAATGGTTTTATCGATTTGCTTCATATTGGCGGCTTTTGCGGTCGGCCATGTCCGAGCTGGGGATGTGTCGGTTACAATTTATAACAATAATCTCGGCGTTATCCATGAAACACGACAGCTTGATTTTAAAAAAGGGATGGGGCGAGTTTCATTTGTCGATGTCCCTTCACTTATCGATCCCACCTCGGTCGGATTTGAACTGGTCGACAAAACCAAATCGGCCGTAATCCTGGAACAAAATTACGCTTATGATTTGGTTTCCCCGGAAAAAGTCTATGCCAAATATATCGATAAGAATATCGATCTTTTTGACAAACAGGGTGATATCTTCAGCGGAACATTGCTTTCATTTGCCAATGGAGCCTTCGTATTAAAAGACCGTTCCGGGAAAATCCAGATTGTCCGTCTGGAGCAGGTTGTTAATGCTAATTTCCCGGAGCTTCCTGAAGGTCTGATTACTCGCCCGACTCTTTTCTGGCTTTATAACTCCGATTTTTCAGGAACCGCTGATTGCCGGGTAAGCTATCAAACAGGCGGAATGAGTTGGACGGCGGAGTACGTCGGGATATTATCCGAAGACGAGAAAGCACTTAATCTAACCGGCTGGTCCTCGATTAACAACCAATCCGGCGCTACTTACAAGGATGCCACGCTGAAATTAATTGCCGGTGATATTCATCGGGCCGTCCAGGAACGGCCCTCCAGGAAATTGGGCGCGATGGGAGTGGAAACCGCTCTCCTTGCTCCATCGGCAGGTTTTGAAGAAAAGGAGTTTTTTGAATACCATCTTTATACGCTGCCGCGGAGAGCAACTGTGGCCGACAACGAGATTAAACAGATCGCCCTTTTCGATCCGGCCTCGACGACGGTGGATAAAGAGTATTATTATCAGCCGGATCAAAACAACAAGAAAGTCAAGGTTACGATCGAATTTAAAAATGCAAAAGAAAACGGTTTGGGGATACCCCTGCCGGCCGGAAGAACGCGCGTGTTTAAGGCTGACAGCGACGGTTCGATGATTCTTCTGGGCGAGGATAAAATCGATCATACGCCTAAGGATGAGGAAGTTAAACTGACAATCGGCTATGCTTTTGATATCTCAGCCGAAGAAAATGTTATTGACTACCAGAAAATTTCATCAAATGTCGACGAACAGACGTACCAAATCGAACTCCGTAACCATAAAAAAGAAGATATTTCAATAAATGTCGAAAAGAAACTTTATGGCGATTGGAAGATCACTAACAGCAGTCACGAATATGAAAAAAAGGATGCCAGTACCGTTAAATTCGAAATTCCGGTCAAAGCCGATGCAAAAGCTACCTTGACCTATACGGTCAGGACAACCAGATAAATACAAATGTGGTTGACGATTTGATAAAAAGGTATTAAATTCGTCATTTAGTAAGAAACAATACGTCAGGTATAACTAGGAGGACTTAATGAGATCAACCAGGAACTTTTTGATTTTTGTCATAATAATCCTGATATTTTCCTCGGTATCGGCCCAAAGAAAAGGCCCCATAAAAAATGTTGGCGCATTGCTGAGTCAGGCCAGAATTGAAATGCTTGCCAATCCACCCCGATTTGAATCGGCCCTGGAATATCTTGATACGGTCCTTGAACTTAACGGGCCGACACCCGAAGCTTATTATCACAAAGGAAATATCCTCGGCGAGTTCGCGAACAAGGAATATGACCTGCATAAAAAGATCGAAATTCTCAAAAATATGGAAGCCAATTATGATTCCCTGTTTGCCAGTTGTGACAGCAAGGAAGTCGGGAAAAAATGGAAAAAAGATTGCAAGAAATTCGCCGGGGTTGTCGACTCGATTAAGGTTTTTTACTGGAAAGAATGTTATAATGCTGGTGTCGCGCTGATAACCAAATTGGACAAAGATTATCTGCCGGCGTTCAATAATGCCGCCGATTCGACGGAGAAAGAAGAAGCCAGGGCCACTCTGGCTGCCGCGGCGGATAGTGCCAGACTTAATTTTTCGGCTGCTTTAGTGGTCGACAAGAAAGATTTCCGTCCGCGGGAAGGTATGGGAATCGTTTATGACAGACTTAAGCAGTACGATTCTTCGGCAACATGGTTTCTTAGCGCTCTCGAATCCGTACCGGATTCCATAAGTTTAATTCAGAAAGTCGCTTACGCTTATATACAGGCGGATGACTGGGATAACGCCATTACTTACTTTAAAAGGTTGCTGGAAAAGGTTCCGGATGATGTCAATACCATGATGAACATAGCCATCTGTTATAATAATAAAGAGATGTATGACTCCCTGTATGCCTACGATGTTCGAGCCATTCAGCTCGACTCCACTCTAGCTGGCCCGTGTATTGATGTGGGTCAATATTTCTTGTTTAAATCACAGGAATTTTCCGATTCGATTATGTTTTACCAAAAGGGAGACAATACTGAAAAGGCTAATCAATTCTTGAAATACCGCGATGACAATCTCGATTCCGCCGGATCATATTTTAAGAGAGGAATTGATCTTGAGCCGGATAATATTTTCGCTTTAGAGCAGTACTCTGTAGTCAAACTGGTCCGGGGCGATTATCCCTCTGCCGAAAACGGGTTTAAACGATTAACCGAGTTGGAACCGGGTCAGAAAGATCATTGGATTAATCTGGGTGATACTTATATTCAGGAGCAAAAATTCGACGAGGCGATTACGCCATTTGAAAAGGCGTTGGAACTCGATCCCGGTGATGTCCGCCTCTGGGAAACTATCGGTGACCTTTACGAATCATCCAATATGCCCAAAAAGGCCAAAGAGGCCCGGGCGAAAGCGGAAGAATTGAAAAATCTATGATATAGGCAGTAACACAATTCGGCAGGTCATTTATCGGCCTGCCTTTTTTTTTCAAATGGATAAAAAACTCATAAAGGTCGCCATTCCGGGAACTCCCCGCATACTCTTTACATATCAGTTGCCTGAAAAGTACGATATAGAACTGACACCGGGGCAGCGCTTACTCGTTCCCCTGGGAAATCGCCGGATGATTGGTTTTTATATGGGTCCGGCCAAAAAAGAACCGGCCCCGAAACTCAAATCAATTATCGAAATCACCGATGCCGGGAATCTGTTTAATCCCAGATTGTCCGATTTTCTGCAATGGATGGCCGATTACTATTACGCCAATCCGGCCGACGTTTTCAATGCCGCTCTGCCGCCCCGTTTAAGATTAAGAAGAAAACCGATAAGTGTTTACAATGATAATGTCTCCGGCGATATATGCCTTGGATTCAGAATCAATGAAGATGAAATCAGCGATATTGAATCCATCGAAAAAATAAAAACACTCATTCCGCATTTGAGGCTGTTTCAAAAATCGGATTTAATCACACACGGTATCAGCAATTATCGGTTTAAAAAACTCCTCGACAGCGGTGATATTGTCCCTGTCTACGGACTGCCCGACCTGTTCGATTATATTCGCCCGCGCTCTGAAATAGATACGATAGAACCCAACCATGAGCAGACCGGGGCAATCGATAAAATTGTCGAAAACCTTCATCATTATGCTCCGATGCTTCTGTACGGTATTACAGGTTCGGGTAAGACGCTTGTCTATTGTTATGCCGCGCGGGAAGTACTTAACAGTAATCGGACGGTGCTGGTGCTGGTTCCGGAGATCGCTCTGGCAGGCACGCTTTTGTCGTACTTCAAAAGCTTTTTCCATGAGAAAATCGCTCTCATGCATTCCGGATTGAGGCCGCAGGAGCGCGTTCTCGTCTGGCAAAACATAAAGAACGGTCGGTACAAAATCGTAATCGGGGCGCGCTCGGCACTTTTCGCTCCATTGGAAAATCTCGGATTGATAATTGTCGACGAGGAGCATGATGAATCGTACAAGCAGGACGATCCCGCCCCTCGTTTTCAGGCGCGCGATGCCGCCGTCATGCGGGCGCGGATGGCTGATATTCCGATCGTCCTGGGTTCGGCTTCGCCCTCGGTCGAGTCGTTTTATAATGCACAATCGGGTCGCTACCAACTCCTGAGGCTGACGCGTCGCCCGGAGAAAGCCGCGATCCCCCTGGTCAGGCTGGTCGATCTGAAAAAGGAATGGCCGGTGGACGGTAACTCGTTTTTCACGCGGATGCTCATTTCGAAAGTAAAAGCCTCGCTTAAGGAGGATAGTCAGGTCATTCTGTACCTTAACCGTCGCGGATTCTCGCCGCGAATAAAATGTACCGACTGCGGTCTGACGCCGAACTGCCCGCATTGCGATATCAGCCTGACATATCACCGCAAAGGCAATCGATTGGTCTGTCATTACTGCGGCTATATCAATCCGTCGTACAACAGCTGCTCTCGATGCGGCGGCGATAATTTTCTTTATATCGGGACGGGGACGCAGAAAATCGAAGATAATATTGTCGAGGTTTTCGAGGATGCCAGAGTGGTGCGGCTCGATTCCGACAGCGTCAGCGGGCGGGCAAAGGCGCATATTGTACTATCCGAGTTTGCCGCGAAAAAGTACAACCTGCTTCTGGGGACACAGATGGTAACCAAGGGAATCGATTTCCCCGATGTCTCGCTTGTCGGTGTCCTGATGGCCGATATCGGGATGGATATGCCCGATTTTCGCGCCTCGGAAAAGCTGTTCGCCAAACTGATTCAGGTAGCGGGGCGATCCGGACGCGGGATTATTCCGGGTGAGGTTATCATCCAGACGTTCAATCCGAATATAGATCTGATCGACGATGCCGCCCGGCAGGATTATGATACATTTTATGAACGTGAAATAAAATCGCGGCAGTCGCTTCAGTATCCGCCGTTTTCGCATATGATTAATTTCCGTTTTTCCGCCAAAAAAGAAGATACATTACGTAAACATTCACTTGAATTTAAGAATGAATTGAGTAAACGACTGTCTCAATCGAATATTAAGGCGAATCTTCTCGGTCCGGCACCATGCCCGTTGTACCGTATGCGCGGGGTATTCCGTCGACACATGTTTGTCAAGACACGACAGATTTTGAAATTTATCGACCTCCTTGACAGCTGGCAAAAGATTGACACACACTTTGCTCTTCCCTCGACGACGAAGCTAATCATCGACATCGACCCGTACGATATGATGTAAATGGTTTCGTTTCCGATTTTGCTTTTTTATAATTCAAAGTTGTAGCGACTCTTGCGGTTGCCCTTGTTAGATTTATCGCAGCGGCACGATTAACGAGGGCGGGGGTGAGCCCCGCCTCTACCGCTATTACCACGTATGCTTTAGACTTATTCATATAATTTGTATTATTTTATGCCATGAAAAATGGGTTCGAATCGAATTTTTAAAAATTTTTTCCGAGGTTTTTGATTACGATTAAAATGGATCGGAATCGCATATAAAATATCCATTTCTTGCCTCTTTTGGAGTGGAAAAGTCGTGTAACCGGTTGGGGGGATTGATAGTCCAATGAATTGGGTTCGTTTCGCATATTTTAACATCTTTTTTTTCGCCCCTTCCCCTTGTAAAAATGTGTTCGTTTGGAGTCGGTAGTGGTGATTTTGTATAATATGGCATTTCCAAACTTGTCCTTTTTCATGTTTCTATATAACGGCCACCAGTCCGGATTAACATTGATTTGGTTGGGAATTTGAAAATATCGGCAAGGCAGAAAGTAGAAAAGTTTTCGATCAATGATAATATATGGATTTAGAGAGATAAATATATTAACTTGGCGACGGACTAATGAAATAATGGAATAAAATCAATGGTCAAAAAGGACTTTCAGGAATTAAGACTGGATTATCAAGAATCACTGCCAAAATTGGCGGATAAGCTTGTCTCAGGATCGAAAAAGATACTTCGGGAAGCTAATACAGAAGAAGATTTGAGGGTTGGGTTTGAGATAATCTTGGAATCGATGTTAAAAAACCTGGGGATTAAAACAACGCCCAAATATGAAAAATCTATCTACAAGGCCGGAAGGACCGACGCGTTGCACGGCCAGGTCGTGATTGAATATGAACGACCGAAAGCATTCCATTCAGATAGGGCAATCGAGCATGCTTATGAACAATTAATCGGTTATCTTCAGGGATTATCACAAGAAGAAAAGGAAACGCTATTTATTTTCGAGCCTAAATTCATCGGCGTCGGTTTTGATGGAGAGAAAATATTTTTTGTTCGATATCGGGGTGAAAAAAAGAAGGCGAAACTAAAGCTCGCCGAAAAAGATTTTCTAATAATCGGGCCCTACGAATTTAACCAAAACAGCGCGCTGACTTTTCTTACACACTTGCGGGCGCTGGCGCGATTACCATTAACGGCGGAAAATCTTGCTCAAAAATTCGGGCCGCAAAGCGAGTTGGCGCCAAAAATGGTTTCCGCACTTGCCAACGCATTAGAAAATTGGGGCGATCAAACGCACATTCGCACGTTTTTTAATGAATGGAGGCGATTATTCGGTATTGTTTACGGTGAAAAATTTGAGAGCCAACAGAAAAAGGAAACAGAGTCGCTTAGACGACTATACAAGGTCGGCAAAGAAACCGATTTCCAGGAATTGTTTTTTTCGGTCCATACATATTTTGCCTTCCTGATGAAATTAATCGCCGCCGAACTTCTGACTTTAAAGGAAACATCCTTCGGATCATCACTGGCATCTGAGCTTTCGAATGTTCCTGATGAGGAACTTAAGAGAAAACTTGAAGATATAGAAAACGGCGGGGTCTATGCGCGAAAAGGCATCACTAATTTTCTTGAAGGTGATTTTTTCCGTTGGTACATAAATGCTTTTGAATCACCCCAATTAGTAGATGCAATTAGAGAAGTCACTCGGGCGCTTTCAGAATTTGAACCGGCCACGAGCACCATTGACCCGGCTTCGACGCGTGATCTACTTAAAAAGCTTTATCAATATTTGGTTCCACCCGAGGTTCGTCATGGACTTGGTGAATACTACACACCTGACTGGCTGGCTGAATTATTGTTGAATGAAGTTGGTTATAAAGGCAATACACTAAAGAGGTTTTTGGATCCGGCCTGCGGGTCGGGTACTTTTTTGGTTTTGGCAATTCAAAGAGCGAAAGAATACGGGAAAAAAGAAAAACAACCATCGGTCGAGATAGCGAAAAGAATCGTTGTAAATATTTGGGGATTTGACTTGAATCCTTTGGCTGTCATAGCTGCACGTACCAATTATTTGTTTGCATTAGGTGATTTGGTAAATGAATTAACTGATTTGGAAATACCGATCTATCTAACGGATTCAGTTTTATGGCCTGAACAGGTTGGTGGACAGGGAGAACTTAACTTTCATGGTGGCGATTATGCAAAAATCATGACGTCCGTAAGAGAATTTCATGTACCGGGTATCTGGATAAAAAATAAGGGCTTTTTAATGAAAAAGGCTGCCCCAATGGTTGAAAATCTTGTTAAGAACGGATTTGAAATGGAAATCGCATTGAAACATCTTAAAAAAGAAGGATTAGTCTTTCCACCTAATGAGCAAATAGTAAGGGACTTTTATAAAGAGATTTTAGATCTTGAGAAAGAAAACAAAAATGGTATTTGGGCTCGATTTTTAAAAAATGCATTTGCTCCCATGGTTGCCGGCAAATTTGATTTTATTGTGGGTAATCCGCCCTGGATTAGGTGGGGGTATTTATCTCAAGAGTATCGCCAGGCAACCTTATCATTATGGAAAGAATATGGTCTCTTTTCTCTCAAAGGCCATGCCGCCCGCTTAGGTGGTGGTGAAAAGGATTTTTCAATGCTCTTCGTTTATGCTTCATCTGACTACTATTTAAAAGATGGCGCGAAGTTAGGATTTTTAATAACGCAAGAGGTTTTCAAGTCGAAAGGTGCGGGACAGGGCTTCAGAAGATTTCAACTTGGAGATAAGAAATATCTAAATGTATTAAAAGCACTTGATTTGGTGTCTATTCAGCCCTTTGAAGGTGCTGCTAATAAAACGGCTGCAATAATTCTAAAAAAGGGCAAAAAGACAAAATATCCGGTTAGCTATCTAATATGGCATAAAAAAAAGGGTGTTGGAAAGATTGCAACTGATAAATTATTTCATGAAGTTTTACCATATTTACAAAAGAAGAAATTTATGGCGCGGCCGATCGGGACATCCACTGGATCATGGCAAACGATATCAGAAGATCAAAAAACATTGAAATACATAAGCGGGCAGAATGTGTACAAAGCCTATCGCGGTGCAAGCACCGAACCTTATGGTGTATATTGGTTGGGTTTAGATAACGTTCTCTCAAATGGACAACTTGTTATACATAACCTTCATGACAGGGGAAAGCGTAAAATACAGCTTTTCTCTGATACTATCGAATCCGATTTAGTTTACCCGGCAGTAAGCGGCGGCGACATACAGAGGTGGGAAGCTAATCCGAGAGTTTTTATTTTGATGAGTCAAAATCCCGAAATCAGAGAACCATATTCTGAGACTGAAATGAAGAATAAATGGCCAAGGACATATAATTACTTCATAAAATTTAAGGATGTACTATTATCACGCGGATCAAATATGGTACGCCAATTGGCTGAAAGAACAGCATTCTATGCAATGTTCGGCATTAGCCTAAATACTGTCGCCAACCACAAAGTTGTCTGGAAAAGAATGGCCAATGATTTAATCGCCAGTGTTATTTCACAGCATAAGACGCCCTACGGTTATAAGATTATAATTCCGACCGACACTACATCATTTATAGCGGCCAGCAATGATAAAGAAGCTAATTATCTCTGCGCAATTATCAATTCAAAACCGGTTCGCGATTTTATTAAATCTTTTTCCTCCGCCGGACGCGGATTCGGCGCACCTTCAATAATGGAGCATGTCGGTATTCCAAAATTTAATCGAAATAATAAACTGCACCAACAACTTGCTGAAATCTCAAAAAAATGTCATCAGATTAAAGCTGAAGAACAAACCGGCAGGCTATTATCATCTGAAAAAGAAATCGAGGAATTAGAATCAGAAAATGATAAATTAGTCATGAAGCTTTTCAAAATAAAATCAGATAAAAAATATTAAAATAGACTTAAGTTAATATTAAAGGCCGTTATAAGATCCCACCGCCCCTCATTTCATTCGGGATCAGCGACAAGCGGTGGGGCACCATTGCTTTTTTTCGCGCTCGCCGAGGCGAGTCTGGTAGGTCGAAACCCCTGCGGTTTCGACATCTTTATTTAATCTTTCGCGCTGCGCATGAAACATGCTTCGCGCGATTGTCAAAAGCGCAGGGCTTTTGACCTACGGAAATCAAAATCCCCACCGAATCAATGTTGATCCTGTCTGCCGGCCATTATATAGAAACATGAAAAGGGGCCGATTTGGAAATGCCATATTTTACATATTCACAACGAGATAATTACTGCCGACTCCGAACGGTACCATTTCCCCGCCCCGTCAGGAGCACCCTTCACTTCGTTCAGGACCTTCGGCACGGCTCGCTGACCTACGCCCCGCCGCCCATGGTATTTTTTACGAGGGGAAAAAACGAAAAAAAAAGATGTTAAAATATGCGAAACGAACCCAATTCATTGGACTATCAACCCGCACAACCGGTTACAAGGATTTTTCTCCTTAAAAGCGGTAGGTCGGATGCCCTTTGGGCTTCCGACTCTTTGAAACGTCGAAACCCCTTCGGGATAAAAATCGCTGCGAGGATTTCAACCTACTTTCTCTTCTTTGCCAAGATACACCAGCGGGTGTAGGAAAAGGGGTTGAGGTTATAGAAATCTTTTCCGCGGTGGACGTAATTCATTACCTGCTCGGCAAGACTGATAAATTCCCAGCCTTTGAATAAATCCTTAATCGCTGACTCATCAAAAAAATGATGCGGGAGCCCCTCCTCCATGCCGTCATCGGGAACATAAGTATCCGGCTCGATTTCTTTGCCCTTACCATATGAGTCGGCTTTGGTCGATTTGAGTGTCCCCAGAAACAGGCCGCCCGGAACGAGACGGCTATGTACTTCGTCAATCGCTTTTCTGATATTATCCAGCGTGTTATGATGCAGTGCATCCCAGCTGATTACTCCATGGAAAGAAACATCCGGCCAGGGGCAGACGGTCATATCGCTTTCTTCAAAAACGGCATGCAAACCTATCTCATCAAGCCACTCGCGAGTCAGAAAAAGAGCATTGGCCGAGTTATCGCTGGCGTAAACTTCGTACCCCATCCGCGCCAATGAGACCGTGTGCCGTCCGGCACCGCAGCAGAGATCCCATACACGAAGCGGCCGCTCTTTGATTAATTCTTCAAGGGAGCGTGCAAAACGGTACACAGTCGATTCGGGGATTCTTTCTATATTTTTTTTGTCGGTAAAGAGTTCGTTCCAGTCAGGCATGATAATCCTTTCTTATCATTATTCCGGCGGCGAAACGGCCCGATTTTCGGCCGTGACATCGGTATGAGAAAAACATATCCGAATGACAGCAGGTGCATAAATCGGCCGTCTCGATATTGTTTTCATTTATTCCGGCCCGTATCAATTGCTTTTTATTGGCCAGCCGGAGATTTAAATGAGCTTTGCCGTCTTTTTTCCTATTTCTAATAATGTCATCCGTTTCGTTTTTCTTTTTTTCAAATTCTTCAATGACATCAGGGCCGACCTCGTAACAACAGGGTCCGATCGAGGGACCGATACCGGCAATAATATTTTCCGGATTACAGTTGTACTTCTCAATGAGTTTTTCCACGGTTTTTTCGGCGATTCGTTTTACAGTTCCGCGCCACCCGGCGTGGATAATGCCGATTGCTTTTTTGAGCGGATCATATAATAGTATGGGGACACAATCGGCGATTAAAATCATGATGCAGATATCCGGAGTAATCGTAATCATAGCGTCGGCTTCGGCGACAGGACGCAAACGACCGGATGCCATTGAATTTTGATTTTTCTGATCTACAGCGACGACATTATTGCCGTGTACTTGTTTGCAAATGACAAAGTCTTTAACGGAAATTCCAAGTAACGAGGCAAGGAGCGCGCGGTTTTTTTTGACAGTTTCGGAATTATCACCGACCGTAACAGCCAGATTCATGGAATCAAAGGGAGCTTGACTATAGCCTCCTTCCCGCGTCGTGATAAAGTGAAAAATGTCGCCAAATTTAGTGAGATTATCAAAATGAAATAATTTTATTCCGTCATTATAATTTTTAAACATATAACTATATAATAAAGGCGGATATATCCCGCTATGAAAAAATCAAATACATTAAATTCAGGATTTGCTTTTCAATTGCGTCAACCGCTTTTGGGCGTTATCGATCTCGGTCACGCCCGGGTCGGCGTCTTTCCAGAGTTCAAGGAATTTTTTGTACTGTTCGGCAGCTTTATCATTCTGCTCCAGTTTTTCGTAAGTCAGGCCCAGCCAATAGTGCGCCTTCGCAGCTAAAATGCCATTATAGGCGCGGCTGTAATCATAACGATTAAGAGCTTTTTCAAACATTACAGCGGCGTCCGATATTTCATCCTCGCCCAGCAAGCATCGGGCAATCATTATCAGGTTTTCAAACGACGGTTCTGCGGCGTTCGTTTTTTCATAATAAGAACGCGCCTCACCGAATTTGTTTTCCAGAAAATTCACCCGCGCCCGGATTAGCTCATAGAGTTTGACCTGCGAGGCGTTCTTTTTGTCGATATGACTCGCGATTCCGTCAAGCAACGAATCGGCCGTTTCATAATCGCCCCCGGCCGCCGATATCCATGCGTCATATCCCCTGACGACGTGCACCCAGTCTTTTATTACATGGGAAAGAGTATAAAAATCGGAGAGTCGCTTTACTTCATTTTCGGCGGTTTTCAATGAATTGAGTCTGATATAAATATCGATCCGCGTCATTATTCGGTTGGCGATAATCGGGCCGGGGCCAAGCTCAAGACTATCGGTTTTGATACAATAATTCCAGTGGTCAAGCGCCTCTTTAAATTTGCCCTCATGGACCAAAACATCAGCCAAAGAGGCCCTTCCTGATGAACGAGCAGCCCTTTCCGGGCTTGAGGCCATCGCCTGAAAAAGGCTTTCTGCTTCGGCATATTTCTGTTTAAATAAATACATGTTGCCCAGTTTCCCCGGGGTGATCTCGAAGTCAGGTTTAATCTGCAGGGCCTTTTTGTATGATGCAATGGCCTCATCCAGTTGACCATTGAAAGCATAAATATCGCCGCGGGAATCATAGGGATCGGCTTCATCAGGTACAAGCGATATATATTTATCAATTGCCCGGATTGATTCATCGAATTCACCGAGCGCATCGTAAGTATAAGCCAGTAAATTGTACGCTCGTCTATATTCCGGGTCGATTTCGATAAGTTTATTTAGATAATAAACCGCTTTGTCATTTTGCCCCATCGCGCTTCGATAAATTATGGCAAGATAGTAGTAAGCGGTCTTGTTATCCGGGTTGCGCTCGATCAACTTTTGGAAATTTTCAATTGCCCGCTCGTAATCGTGCGTAATATATGCATCCAATCCCAGGATATAATACCGTTCATCGATACCGACCTGATCGGCATATTCCACGGCTCTGGAAATCATTTTCCTCTGATAATTATCATCGTCCGCTATGAAGGCCAGCCGGGCGTATGCCGGGGCAAAGGTGGAATCGAGGCGTATCGCCTGCGAAAGATTAAATCTGGCATTGGTCCAAAAATATTCATAAATATCCTCGACGCCGATAAGATAATATCGATATGCTTCAAGCGATTTGGTGGTAACATCGGCGACAGCCGGATCCGGCTCGTCGAGAGCGGCCGCCGGAAGAGATAAAGCCTTTTTTATCTCTACCGTCAACTTATCCACGAGTGCAAAAATGGATTCGTTTTCTCCACCCGTGACGTGCAGCGAGCCAACCACCCGGCCGCTTGCCGTTTCGATGAGCTGGCCGGTTATAACCATGTGCGGCTGCAATTGCATTATATCTCCTGTCAGCACCCATCGTGCATTAGCTCTGGCCGCCGCCTGCACGGCCAACTGTCGATCTATTTTTTTTGTACTATCCCGGCCGAGTTGTTTTAAAATATCGTACAGATGCTGATCGGAAACCACGCTCATATATTGTGATTCGGAAAGATCTATTATCAAGAGGTTGGCAATGATTTTCCCAAGCAATTCGGGGTCATTTTCATTGACATTGTTGTTGAAGTCCAAAATAGCCAGGTGATTTTCCGCGACGGCCGCTTCGCGCTCATACCGGGGATCGAATTTCCATATTTTCAGGAAGAAAATCGCCACGACAACCAATGTGAGAACAAGAGCCGGAAGAAGCGAACGAAGTAATCTCGCTCGTGGAGAGAGCGGTTCCGGCTTTTGTTTATTGGTGTCCGGCTTATTATTGTCGTTATTTTCGATATTCAATATTCGTTAACTTCGTTAAGTTCAATTTTTATTTAATGCAAACAAGATAAAAATTCAGGCGTGAAAAAGCAAATGCATTCTGCATAAGGACTTAAGCTTCAGCGAGAAGGATATACATTTTGTCTGTTGGCTTCTCGACAATTCGGAAGTGCATCACCAGCATCATGTTTTATATGGCTTACCATATTTTTCGAGCAGCGCCATGAATCGCGGGTTATCGCGGAGGGGATCCCATTGCGGATGAAGCCGGAGGACACCAATCTGCACATTAGACGGATTTTTCAGGAGATATTCCAGCAAGTCAATTGCTTTATCATATTCCCCCGTCATTGTATATAAGGTGGCCATTGAATTGAGCATAAAGGTTCCATCCAAAGCATCTTTTGAAACCGGCATTAAATCGACGGCGAGTTCTCCTTCCCTGACGGCATCCTCTTTTCTACCCAGTCCGGCATAGGCGAAGGCCAAATCCATATGAAGCGAAGCATTATCAGGTTCGGTTTGGACTCTCTTTACACAGACGATGCGTGAGGAATCATAGTACTTATGGCTTATGTCCATTTCTCCAAGGAGAAAATGCAAGTTTCCCCTTGTTTGGTAGTACTCAATGCTATCGCTCAGAAAATAATCCCCGGGCGCATCACGTCTGCTGAGGGCAGTTCGATAGTCTCTTAAGAATAAATCTATTTTTTCCGCCCAGTAATTAAAGGCAGACCTCTCGGTGACCTGCTCAAACCGATTTAGAGCGGTACGAATTTTTTCGGTATCCTGGCTGATGGCCGCCACAAGAAACATGTTCCAGATTAATAACCCACTACTTTTCGGCGCCCAAATCAGGGCCTTATCAATCAGTTCCCTGGTATCCAAAACTCGGTGCATATAAAAAAGTGTTCGCGCCAGGGCGTCAATGGTGGCAAGGTTTCTGGGATCGAGTTGATAGGCTTTCTGCTGGTTGGCCAGCGCTTCCTCCCAGTGACCCTGCCTTCGTTTTACATATCCGATAGCGTTTAAAAGGTCGGCATTGTTCGGCTGCTTATTGAAGGCCTTCTCGAACCACTCAAGGGCGCGATCATAATCGCGGCTGCAATAATAATGGAAATAACCCATGGCAATATACCCTTCAGGATTTCCATCGGCCAAATGTAATGCCCTATTGGCGGAAAACTCCGCCATTTGCAGGCAGGAATCGGATTTACAAAAATTGTTGATATAGGCATATCCATAAAGCTGCGCCAGCATCCGGTAAGCTTGATAAAAACCGGAATCAATCGCAACTGCCCGTTCAAACATCTTAATAGCCAGGTCGGTTCTTTTTTCTTCATTCCATAGTTCTATGCCACGCAGATAATAATGATAGGCTTCCAGATTATCGGTCGGTTCGGTTTGAATCAGTTTCTTCTCCGGTTCGAGAAGCGTCAATCCCAATTCTTCGGATATTCTGGTAGCAATGTCGGACTGAACGGTGAACAGATCGGTAATATCACGGTCGATTTCGTCCGACCAGAGGTGGGTATCGGTTGAGACTTCAATTAACTGCGGGATAATACGTACACGATTAATTTTTTTGCTTTTATCCCATAGAATCGTCCCCTCAAGTATATAATCGACACCCAATTCCTTCGCGATTTCGGGTAGTCTTTTCTTGGTATTCTTATAAGCCATCGTGCTTGTCCGGGAGATTACGCCCAGACTATGAATCGACGCCAATCGCGTGTTTATGGCATCGGTAATACCGTCGGCAAAGTACTCATCCTCGGGTGCGCCGAGATTTTCAAAAGGCAATACGGCCAGCATTTTGCGCCTGGGGACGATTTCCTTTTGTTGCTTAACTATATATTCATTATAAAACCAAAAACCGGCAAAAATTAAAAGAATCCCGACCGCCGTGGTTACCACGTACCGGTTCCACCAGTCTTTGGGGGATTTATACGCAGGTAAAGATTCGGACGTGCCGGTCAGTTTTTTCAGGTCGGAAACAACCGCCGCCGCGCTCTGGTAGCGGTTATCGGGATCTTTTTCCAGCAAACGGGAGATAATTTTTTGAAGTTGCTCCGGCAAATCAGGCTTAAATTTGGAAATCGGCGGGGGTGTTTCATGCAAAATGGCATTGAGCGTGGCCGCTTCGTTGTCGGCTTTGAAGGGCGCTCTACCGGTAATCATTTCATAGAATAAAACACCGAAGGAAAAAAGATCGGAACGATTATCGATCTCTTCGCCCCGTATCTGTTCGGGCGCCATATAGCCTACGGTACCCATAGTCGAGCCGGTTTTTGTAAGTTTTTCTTCACCGCGAACCGCCGCCAGACCGAAATCGAGAAGTCGCGCGCGGCCGTTCTCGTCAATTACGATATTGGCCGGCTTGATGTCGCGATGAATCACGCCTTCGCGGTGCGCTTTATCCAATCCCTCACAGATTTCGATCGCCAATTCAATCGCTTTCTCGGTCGTTACATCGAATTGTTTAAGTATCATCCGCAAGGTATCGCCGCGGCAATACTCCATGGCAATAAAAGGTCGGTTTTTATATTCGCCGACTTCATATATGGTGACGATATTGGGATGATTCAATTTCGCCGCCGCCTGCGCCTCGCGTTTAAAACGGGCGCGACAGTCAACATCCCGGCAGAGTTGAACGGGAAGGAACTTTAAAGCCACCTGGCGATTAAGCTGAGTATCTTCGGCCCGATATACCTCACCCATCCCGCCGGCACCGATTTTCTCGATGACTTCATATTGCCCGATAACGGTCCCGTTGGATATAGCCATATATGTTTCGGTCCTGTCATTATCCCCGTAATTTTCCGCCATTAGCCGATACTCCGGTTAATTTCAATAACTTACCTGCAAAATGATACGTTACAATATAGCCTTTTGATTATCGAGCGGCAACCTTAAAAATAGGTCAAGTCGGGCAATTATTATTATCTCCCGATTACTCGATTTCCCAAGAATCTTAAATTCTCGCTATCTAACGAATATGAATCGATTTACCGATAAAATAGATGAATATTCGTAACAGGTAGTCAACGCATGACTTGCATCATTTTAGAGGATTGTGATTATTAGATTTCGCTTGACGAAAGACCGGTTTTCGGTTATTATTTTGTTACAGAGTAAGTGGTTACAGAGTAACCTGGATTTTTTGAGCAGCTACTGCAAAAATTTCGAATTGCTGGTCGGAGGTTAGGCATCATCGGTTTTGACTTTATAAAAATACAATCTCTGATAAGAAAATATTTAAACATATAAATGGGATGAGGAAGATGGATACGAAAAAATTGCTGATGTATGGTGGCGTGGGTTTATTTCTGTTGCTGTTGATCTCGTCGGCTTACGGCGATAACCTTCGGCCGCGGTATATCCCGCAGAAACCTGCCGTGGCGATAATTCCGCCGGGCTACAACGATCATCTTATCGAAGTCAAATTCATCGATGATCTTGATATCGGCTTATCCGAAAAAAACCAGCCGACAAACCGCACCGGCGGGGCATTGAACTCGAAAGAGACCGCCGACGTTTTGAAACTGATAGCGGATGGAGGCGGGACATGGCTCCGGATGACCGGCGAAAATGAACTGAAGGCCGATGAGATGCGCGAGGTGGCACAAAAAAATCTCGGCGAGGAGATGGCTGATCTTAATAACTACTTTATTCTGAACGTTCCCGATGGCGAATCGGCCGGGAAGTGGCTGAACAAGCTGAATTCATTGGGTGAAGTCGAGCTGGCCAAACCGATGGCGATAGCTGTATCGCCGCCGGTCCCGGATTATGAAAGCTCGCAGGGGTATCTGAATCCGGCCACCGATGGCATCGACGCCAAATACGCCTGGAATCTTCCCGGAGGAACAGGTTATGGCGTAACCGTCTGTGATCTGGAATACTCCTGGAATCTCAATCATGATGACCTGCCTGCTTCGGTCGCGACATGGGTTATGACCGGCTACACGGCGCAAGATCCTTTCAATGATGATAATCACGGGACGGCGGTTCTGGGTGAATTAGCCAGTCAGCGCAACAGCTGGGGAACGACCGGGGCCAGTTACGGTTCATATATAGCGGTCGCACCGACCTTTTTAAAGCCGTTGGTCGGGGATTCGGGGTGGTATCTTAGTGTGGCCATGACCTATGCCGCGGGTAATTTGACCGCAGGCGATGTTATGCTGATCGAGCAGCAAATGCCCGGACCGAACTGGTCGTCAACGTCAGGCGACACCGGTTTGGTACCGGTCGAATGGGATTTAACAACTTACAATCTGGTTAAAACAATTGTGGGCAATGGTATTTATGTTGTGGAATGTGCCGGGAATGGTTATCAGGATTTGGATAATGCCATTTATAATACCGGTCATGCACCGTTTTATCGAACCAATCACTCCGGCGCGATTATTGTCGGGGCGGGCGCGGTTCCGTCTTCATTCGGTGGCTCGACGACAGATCGCTCGCGCCTGTCATTTTCCAACTATGGCACTCGCGTTGATCTTCAGGGATGGGGCGAAGCAGTGTATACGACCGGATACGGTTCTCTTTATAACTCGGAAGGCAAGGACCGATGGTACACCGGTACTTTCGCCGGGACATCCAGTTCGACGCCCAATATCGCCTCTGCTGTAGCCTTGCTTTCGAGTATCGATGAAACATATAACACTGCCGTGTATCGAATAATCGACCCGGCCAGGATGGTGCATCTACTTCGGTTTACCGGCTCCGAGCAGCAGGGTGGAATTCACCCACCGTGGGAAATAATCGGTCCTCGGCCGGACATCCAAGCGGCGACCCTGATATCGGGAATAACAGACACGGTGTACAAAAAGCCGGGATATCCCGATTACTGCCCGAGCGGTATGCCTGATTTTTGTATGTATCTCGACAGCAGCTGGACCGGTTATGGTCACTGGACCTATGACGGTCCGGTGGCATTGGCCAACTGCTTCTGGTGGTTCGATTCCAAATTCGAACCGTACCCGATCGATCCACGGCCGTTTTATCCCGGTGGCGGAACGGTCAGCGACAGTTTCCCGCTGGTGACATCATACGGCGCCTGGGATGATCACGATACCAATAATGTCAAACCGCTTATCGAGGATCTGGCCGACTGCATGACGACAAGTGATACGGAGACGGTCCCGGGTATTTATGAATATGGAACCTGGTATTTTGAATTCGAAAATTGTATCAATTCCTGGCTGATTGCGGCGGGCCTGAGAGGGAACTTTACCGACACGATGGTCAATCTGCCTGATTTTGAATATCTCGCCGACCAACTGGAGCAGAGTCAGAATATTATTTTACTCCTCGGATTTTATGCCGCTGATTCGGCCGATCCCTCCAATTTCAATTGCAGGCGAATCGGCGGACATTACGTCAATATGGTGGGGGTCAATTCGAACAACATGCGAATCGCCATCGCCGATGCCTATATGCCTTATCAAACCAGTTATTATTATAAAAATGTCGGGACTTATGTCGACGCCGGAGATGTCGATTATGATTATTACCAGGTTGGTTATGTCGACAGCAGTATGTGTGAGCGAATGGCCGGTGGCCTGAAACTCGATGATTATCCGAACTATGCTCACGCAAGCTTTGAGAATATTAATCCGCCGTATGAAGGTTTTCCGCCCGGTAGTCCATGGAATTATTATACAGTCATCGAATATGCATTCGTGATTTGTCCGACCGAGGAACCGCCGCTGGATACGTGCACCTATTATAAACCGTCATACGACGATTACGCTCCCAATGGCGTCCCCGATTTCGATGAAAAGCAAAAAGCCTCCTGGATTTCACCATATACCGGTATGTATAGTTATTGCGGCCCGGTCGCCCTGGCCAATTGTATGTGGTGGTATGATTCCAAACTGGAACCGTCGCCGGTCGATCCGCGGCCGTTTTACCCCGGTCCCGGTAATCCGGCGGCCAACGACGGTTATCCATTGGTATCGTCATACGGCGCCTGGGACGATCATGACACGAACAATGTTTCCCCGCTGATCCTCCAGTTAAAAACACTGGCCAAAACCGACGGCCCTTATCCGGGGACATACATACAGGATATGAAAACGGCCTTCGATAGTATGACCGTCCTGGCCGGTGTCGATACCGAGTTCGTCTCGCCTCTGGTGGCGGGACCCGATTTCGATTTAATCGCCGATTCGATCCTGGCATCAAGAGATGTTATTCTGCTGCTTGGGTTTTATGAACCGACCAATCCGGCCGGTTGTGTCAGACTGGGTGGACATTATGTTACCGCCGCCGGCGTTTGCACCGGCGATAATGCGGTATGTATTTCCGATCCGTATTTCAACAAGAATGAATATGAACCGCCGGCCGGTGCCTCGCATGGCTCAACTATCCACAATGATGCGTACTATGTTTCCGGCCCGCATGATACATACCATCATGACAAATACTATACGGCGCCTTATTCGCATACATGCAGTACTCAGGCCACGATACAATTAACTAACTATCCCGACAGCTGGCCGGATATCTACATCTTTTATAATCAAAACTGGCACAGTTCGACGGTCCCACCGGGCGGGTATAACGGCGGGCCGATTGTGACATTAGTCGACTATGCCTTGATAATTACGTATATTCCTCCGGGCGGCCCGTGCGATTGTCAGCCCGGTTACTGCAACGGTGATGCCTTACTCAACATTTTTGATATTACCTATTTAATATCATATCTGTACCTGGGCGGCCCGGCGCCGGTTCCATATACATTGTGTTCCGGTGATCCCAACTGCGACTGCACGACCAATATTTTCGATATTACATATTTAATTTCGTATCTTTACATCACCGGCCCGCCACCCTGCAGCTGCACTGACTGGCTGACCGCCTGCGGTTCGCCGCTAAGGAAATAATTCTGAGATTCAGACGCTATAATTCAAGGCCCCGCGAAATGCGGGGCCTTTTTTATCATATTGAAACTGGGTGGAGATAACGGAATGTGATAAGTGCAGAGCCTTATTTTACCGGGCGGTGTTTATCCAATAATGTTTTTTGACGGAGGCGCGCTTCACTTTCGGTAAGTACGAAATCGGGTCCGACCTGCTCGATCATAATCGATGAAACGCACGATGCAAAACAGCCCGCTTTTCTCAGATCGCCGGTCTTTAAATATTCAAAAGTGAATCCGGCCATGTATGTATCGCCGGCACCGGTGGAATCGATTAAATCAATTTCATAAGGCGGAATGTCTATAAATTCTTGACCATCATATATAACCGAGCCCAGTTCGGCTAGGGTTACAATCACGATTTCCGGCCCCCAGTTTTTGATTATTCTCGCTGCCTCGTACGGATCCTGTCGACAGTCGATACCGGTCAGAACTTTACCCTCCAGTTCATTCGGTTTAACGACGGTGAAAAGACCGAGAATATCCTCGATGCCCTCAACTTTCTCATGATAAATGCGGCCGGTTTCATCGGCGTTGCGAAGCAAACCCTGCGGATCACAAAAAAAGAATCCATCGAAATTTTGGCGAATATCCCTTATCTCATCGAACGTCACCTCACCCAGAATCGGTCCAATAAGAATCGCGCTGGAATCCTTATATAATTTTGGTGCGATGTGTCCGATGTTTGCCGCACGACCCAGAAGATCGAGAGTCCGATTGCCGAAATCGTCATAATAAATTAGCGAGAAGCCGCCCGATTCCTTCGAACTGATTATATCGGATTTGATATTCAGAGAATCCAATTTTTTCTCAAAGTCCGCCTTGTAATCATCACCTATCGCGCCGATGAGCGCGACTTCTTCACCCAGCTTGGCCAGCGCCAGCGCGGCGTTGGTGCTGCATCCGGAGAGAACACGCCCCCGGGTTTCGATTTTTTTTGTTTTTATGTAGTCATAGACCGGGTTGCCGATGGCGGTAATCATATAGTCGTTATTCCGATTTTCT
Organism: uncultured Ignavibacteriaceae bacterium; assembly: GCA_964452645.1. GTDB lineage: Bacteria > Zixibacteria > MSB-5A5 > GN15 > PGXB01 > CAYXTW01. The sequence continues at coordinate 7,775 of CAYVMO010000013.1, read as the reverse complement.
CTCTTTTAAGACTTTATGGGCGTAAATCAGTCTTTGAACCGAAGTAAAATATGACGAGGCGCCGACGATTATCAAGGCTGTTTCCAGCCAGCGGCTGTTGGGGAAATAGTTTTCCAAAATGGCCCCGGCGATAATCAGCACCAGCTTTTCCAGACGCCCCATGAAACCAACGGCGCAGTTTTCGATTTTTCCAATCGATTCTGCCGCTTCCCGAGTGTAGCTGGCGATAATCATACCGAACAGCGCAAACAGTCCCCAGCCGGGATAAACCGTGCCCGAAAGTGCAATGCCCGTCAGGATAAAAAATTCGCCATAGCGGTCGGAAACGTGATCGAGAATGCCGCCGAAGACGGTTCCGATCTTGCCGGCGCGGGCGGTGGCGCCGTCAAGCATATCGGTAAACATCGTCAGAACAATAAAAATTACTCCCCACCAGATTTCATTCTTCCAGAAAAAAATTCCCGATGCAACGGCGCAAACAAAAGACAGGGCCGTCAGTACATTGGGCGTCAGACCCATCTTCAAACACAACCGTCCGAAACCGGGAGTCGATTTCTCGTATAATTCCCGCTTGAGTTTGTTAATTTCTGCCATCTATTTCCGACCCTTGAGAAGCAATATATCGGTGGCGATAACAATGTCAAGATGTAAACAATTTTTGACTGAGGGATTGTTTGACAATTAGATGGAATAACTGTATTTTTTGCAACCGCTCAGGATGAGAATGAACGAACAGAAACTGATACGCAATTTTTCGATAATCGCCCATATCGATCATGGGAAATCGACGCTGGCCGATCGGGTATTGGAGATGACGAGAACCATCTCCGAGCGGCACATGCGGCGGCAGGTGCTGGATGATATGGATCTCGAGCGGGAGCGGGGAATTACAATTAAGGCGCATACCATCAGGCTGGCTTATAAGGCGAAAGATAATTTGATTTATCAATTGAATCTGATCGATACCCCCGGCCACGTCGATTTCACGTATGAAGTCAGTCGTTCGTTATCGGCCTGCGAGGGTGTTTTACTCGTGGTCGACGCCGCCCAGGGAGTTGAAGCGCAGACGGTTTCGAATCTGTTCCTGGCGCTCGAAAACAATCTGGAAATAATTCCGGTGGTAAATAAAATCGATCTTCCCGCCGCTCGACCCCGGGAAGTGGCCGAGCAGATTATCGATCTGATCGGATGCAAAAAAGAAGGAATACTGTATTGCTCGGCTAAAACCGGACAGGGAACCGAAGATGTTCTCGAAGCCATCGTTAACAGGATTCCACAGCCGGCGGGTGATCCGAACAGACCGCTTAAAGCATTGGTCTTCGATTCCATTTACGACTCCTATCGCGGGGCGGCGGTCTATTTAAAAATCGTCGATGGTTCCGTTTCTCCGAACGATATGATAAAGTTTTTTTCGCACGGGAAGCAGTATGAGGTTGACGAGGTCGGTTGTCGACGCCTGATGAATATCCCCTTGAAGCAGTTGAATACGGGTGAAGTCGGCTATTTGTATGCAAGCATCAAAGAGGTCGCCGACACGCGGGTGGGCGATACCATCACGACGGTCAAAAATTCGGCTGATACGCCTCTTCCCGGATTTGTAAAAATAAAACCGATGGTTTTCTCCGGGCTGTTTCCGGCGATTGCGGAAGATTATACGGAATTACGCGACGCGCTGGATAAATTGAAGCTGAACGATGCCTCGCTTTTTTTCACCCCGGAGACATCGTCGGCACTGGGATTCGGATTTCGATGCGGTTTTCTCGGCATGTTGCATATGGAAATTATCACCGAGCGGCTGTCGCGTGAATATGACCAGACCATAATCAATACGGTGCCGACCGTGGAATATTTCGCCAATATGCTTGACGGTACCAAACAGCCGGTGAATTCACCCTCGGATATGCCGGAGAGAGGGCGGATAGATTATATCGAAGAGCCGTTTGTCGATGCGCAGGTTATCACTCCGCCCGAATCGCTCGGTCCGATAATGCGCCTGTGTACCGAACGAAGAGGTCATTATAAAAACACCGAATACCCGACACAATTGCGGGCCGTATTAAGCTACGGATTTCCCCTGTCGGAAATTATATTCGATTTTTATGATAAATTAAAATCAATCTCCCGCGGTTATGCCTCGCTCGATTACGGTCTTCCCTATTATGAACGGGGCGATCTGGTCAGGCTGGATGTATTAATCAACTCCGAGCCGGTTGATGCACTCTCGGTAATTATTCATCGCGACAAGGCTTACAAGTACGGCGTCAATCTGACTGAAAAACTCCGCAAGCTGATACCGCGCCAGCTTTTCGAAGTGGTCATCCAGGCGGCTATCGGCGGGCGCGTTCTTACGCGCGCCACGGTCAAACCGCTGCGGAAAAATGTGACCGCCAAATGTTACGGCGGTGATATTACGCGTAAGCGCAAGCTTCTGGAAAGACAAAAAGAAGGGAAAAAGCGTCTAAAGCAAATCGGGCATGTCGAAATCCCCCAGGAAGCTTTCCTGGCGGCACTGAAGTTAGATGAATGAGGATATTGTTAAAAAATGTGGGGCGGAAAATGTAGAAAATGTAGGGCAGGTCTGCTTCAGACCTGCCTTTTAATATTGGCAGGAGTCAGGGACTCCTGCCCTACTTTTAATTTCAATGTACGATGAATGATGGTAAATTCGGTACGCTATTGAAAGAATTCACTGACAATTTATACCGGGTATGTTAGTGTAAATAAGTACAGCCTTTATATTTTTCCTGCAAGAATACGTTCAGCCGAAGAATCTTTCAGCCAGAGACGTAACTTTTAAAATTAATCCTCAGGTGTAATTAAATATGGACAGATGACTTTGCAGAACGGAATTCAGGGTTTCCTGCTGTTTTATGGTAAGTTCCTCCTGCCATCTGAAATTTGTGTTTTTTAGATCAGACCTGTTAACGGTCTTTTCGAAATTTAAATCCCAATCCAAATCGCAAAAATTGACGACATTTTTGAAAATATCCAATTTATTCGAACATAGCTCCTCATATTTAATTTCCATGAAATTTGTATTATTAAGCTGTTTCCGTACCTCGTTCATACGATCCATCAATATTTTCCATTGTATGGCGGCAAGAACTATAAAGGACCTGTTGTAAGAGATCCATTCTTTATTGTACTGCTCGGGCAGCGGACCCCATCTCCAATTTTCCGGTCCGCGCCAGCCCCACCACCATTCCTCATTAATAAGCGAGTTAACCAGGGCCCGGCCGTCTCGTACTATATGAATGAACTTTGTATCCGGGAATAGTTCCCTTATGAATTCTATTCTCGGCCACCCCGTAATTTTGATAAGCAGTCTATTCCTGGACTTTGTCAACATATTTTCCAGTACATATTTGATGCTCTTTTTGACTTTGTTCGTAATATCATCGGCAGTTAAATCCCTGAATGGCGTCCTGAATCCTTTACAATGATATTCCCAAAAAGTATAGCATTCTTCAGGCGGGTATTTTTTTAAATATAGTCCGCCTATAACAGGTTTGTCTATTAATGTCATAAGTCTTTTATTTTTTTGGGGATTAGCCGGAAATTGATCACAGATTCTTGATAGCCAGGCTAAATTTTTGTTGCGCGCATATATTTTGTGAAAAATGGTCGAGCCACTTCTCCCGGCACCCACTATAAATATCGGCTTTTCAATCTTCATTCGTGCTCCCATAGAGTAAGTACATTTTGGTCTTATTGTCGTGCGAATCTTCTATATTGAACAATATTTAGATTTTTAAGGTCAAATATTGCGAAGACTTTTAGACACACTTAAATGCGATTTTCCTATCCCATCATTTATTAAGATTTGTTTGCCAATTACAGAAAGTTCATATAGTTGATACCTGTTTTTATATTTATCGATTGATTCATTATTCGTCTTCATCGGATTCAACGCCAATATATCCCTGCTTTTCAAGATGAATCATAATTTCCATCACTCCTTCATCCGGAGTTAAACTGGTAGTATCGATAATTATATCAGCATCATCAGGAACTTCGTACGGATCGGATATCCCTGTAAACTCTTTCAAAACGCCGGCTCTGGCTTTGGCGTATAAACCTTTGCGATCTCGTTTTTCGCATTCTTCCAACGGAGTCGCGACATGAACAAGGATGAATCCGCCGTGTGATTCAATCAGCTCCCTTATCTCTTTTCTGACTCCGTCATAGGGTGCAATAGGAGCGCAAATGGCGACGCCGTAATTTTTTGTTATCTCGGAGGCTACAAAACCTATTCTTTTGATATTCAGGTCTCGATGAATCCTCGAAAAGCCCAATTCGGAAGACAGGTTCTTTCGGACAATATCCCCATCGAGCAAAGTCACGGGGCGATTACCCAATTGCAGTAACCTGGTTCTTAAAACCTTTGCCATCGTGGATTTTCCCGATCCGGATAGCCCGGTAAAAAAGACCGTAAAACCCTGCTTATTCCGGGACGGGTAACTTTTTTTCAATTCGTTCTGCACTTTGGGAAAGATAAGCCATTTCGGCAGTGCCTGACCGCTCTTGAGTCTTTTCATGATATTTGCATCGGATATTTTTTCCACTTCCATATTTTTGGGTATCGTGGTTCTGTCCTCAAATTGATCCAGGTCTCTTACATAAACCAATTCCTGAAGGGGAATTATCTTGATCCCTATTTCGTTTTCATATTTTCTGATGCCGTTTATATCATCATGTTTATCCGGAGATGAACCGATTTCTTCGGGATTTAAAATATAATGAGTACATCCATAATTCTTGCTTATAATCGCCTGGAGAAGTGCTTCCCTGAATCCGGCATTTCGCTGAAAGTAAGGCAATAAGGTCAATAGCACCTTTAACTGGGGGAAATACGGTAAAATGGCTTTATAGCATCTTATCCTCGTAAAATATCCTCTGTCCGGCAGCAACTGAGTGTTTGAAATACCCTGTATTAAAAGATTCGTTTTCTCATTCAATGACGCCCGCAACATAAATTCGTGATGCGCTCTATGAATAAAATTTGAAGCCTGATATGCCATTACTCTAAGCCAACCCAGCCTTCCGAACTCACGCCGGACTTCCAAAGGAGTCAATCTAAGAGTCGGAAAATCATAGTGAACCGGTGATTCAATTCCTTGAATTTCACCGCCAATATAATATTTCTTCGTATTTTTTTGAAATGAATTGGCTCTTTCATTACTTTTATCATGCGTGTTGAATAAGAATTCCGCTTCGGATTTCAGGTCGGGTTGCCAGATATCTTCCACTCTCATTACGGCAAGTATGACCCCCTCGGAGTCTTTTAAAGCTATTTTGTCTCCCGAATCGATCCTGGCTACTTGTTCTTCCGATACGTCAAGCGTAATCGGTAATGGCCAGAACAACCCGTGTACTAATTTTAATTCATTACAGACAAGAGCGTACAGGTCTTTCTTCATAAAACCGGTCAATGGTGAATAAGCTCCATTCATGAGTAGTTCCAAATCCGACAATTGCTTTGCATCCAAATCGATAGAAAATAGGTCTTTTGCCTGACCAATATCCTTAATTATCTTTCCCCGGTTCATTAAATCTATTAATTCGCCGCCATGAGGCTCAATCAAATGCTTCTTGGATTTCATAAACGCTACCCTTAAACTTAACTAAATTCGAAAAAACCTATTGGATTAATATAACGAAGTCAATAGAATTAAAGAAGTATTTGGACTTCCCTTTCAAAAATAGACGGGAAGTTAAGTCGGTTTTGTCATCATTTTTTCGTACGTTATCAGGATGTAAGTCAAGTTTGAGGAAAAATAAAATAACCGTGCAGACACTTGAATCCCGGACTCATGGGAACTCGATTTTGCAACTTTTTAAACCACAACGGACTACGCCCCGGTCATTTTTTCGCACATCGTTTTGTATTTTAATTGCTTTGGTCTGTTTTAACCGAATTTAGACACAAAATCCTTTGATTACCAGGGACCTCTGCGGGTTATTAAAACGGGTGATTCCATCTATATCGATAACGAGAATATCGCCCCGGAAACGACGAACCCAGCGGTAGCATTCGTTCAATGCAAGGTGGTCATTGCCGGCAATTTAGAAGAGCACAAGGGGGTCAATATCCCCGATGAGAGATTCCCTTTTAGAGGATTTTCGGCATAGGATCGCTTGTACCTTCAGCTTGTCGGCATAAAAAACAAAGGCGAAATTCGACTAATAAATAAACCGATCTTTCTTCAATTGGCGGGCAACCCCATTGGCGACGGAACTTCTGAATTGATCGGCGGAAGCCGGATCTATAGACTGACTCGTTACTGACCACACCAACTTGCCATTCTCCTGAGGAACTAAGAGATCAGTTCGTACACTAATTGCGGTATCAGTTTCTATATAACCCGGATAATAAACTTCTTCGTAACGGGTTACATAAGTTTTCCACCTGGGACTATATGTGGTTACCGGTTCGCTCGCAGTGTAACCCGGCACATCGCTCAAAAGCGTGTCGCGCCGGGCCCTGGCAACGAGCAGTATTCCATCGAAACCTTCCTTTTGCGTCTTCAAGCGCGCATCCAGAGTGTCAGGAATGTTGTCGGGGAAAAGTTCGTAAGAGGCAACGGCAATCGTACCGGCGTGTCCTTTACCGCTGAGCGCCGACACGATCGCATCTTCCCACATGCGGCGTCTGAGCTGATCCTTACGCATAGCAACCACCAGGATTTTTTCCATTGGAGGGGCATTATACAGGGGATCCATCCAGAGATTCTTTTGCTGAGTCGACCCACAACCATCTATGATGACAACACCGAAGGTCATGATTATGGGCAGCATGAGCAGGCAAGCATTCCGGTAAATACTCTGACCTACCATTAGAGTTCTCCTTTCAGGCTATTGTGCAATTTACTTTTAATATACTAATTTTCAAACCACAGTGAAATACGGAGGGGAGGTCATCCCGCAATATTTTTAAGCTATCCATATTAATTCCCCTTGCCGGAATATTTGTATTAATATAGTGCTACATGATTACGTTACAAGCGATTTTTTGCTCTGATCATTTCTCGACCAAAACCCTTAACAGGTAGACTTGTAATACCCGGGCAAGGACATTCGGAATAGAAGCGGGGCCCAAAGATCAATCTCCCCAAACTTTTATGACTTGTGAGTTTTCGGTAAAGATGCGCTCTTCCCTCAGGACCGGAAATCGTTGGATGACTGTAGATTGTTGGAATTCATTATTCCGGTTTTCTCACGGCATTTCAGGCCGCATACGGGTGCGCCTTACGTTTCCTGTCAATGCCTCAGGAAATCCTTCTGCCATGATAAATTTATATTGACAAACCGCCCCGTTTTGCCAATTATGTCACGAAATAGTCCATTAAGTAAAAGGATTTGTTCGTAAATCTATCCCTATTCCAAAAATCAGTTATGAACAACAAGACCGATTTCCGCAAAAGCGGGAAATGCAGAATGCAATGTGTTTATTTGACGTCACGGCCTTTGTTATTTTTTCCTTACGAAACCTAACAGGAGGTAATTATTGTTTGGGTCCGAAAACAGGCTGAAGCAAGGTCGATTTCCTGGTTTTGTAATGTGGCAGCGGGTTCTAAAGGCAATTTATAACAATTAGAAATATCCAGGGCATCGTATCAATATATAATATATTGTGGAGTATAATTCTGGAGATATAAGACAACGGTCTGACAGGTTCAGTTCCGGCCTTCGTCATGAAGTAGTTATGTTTAATAAAATATTTCTCGCAGTCATACATAGCCGCCACGCGCGGCAATCAGATCAAGGTCGGTGAC